>JAQGMS010000426.1 GCA_028292245.1 Ramlibacter sp. | reverse complement strand
GGCTGGGGCATCGCCGCGGGCCTGCGCCCGCCCCCGCAGTTCCCACCACCCCACCTCGTCACAAGGACCTCACCGGCATGGCCGCCACCAACAAGCCCGACGTCGTCTCCATCGAAGACCTCCCACTGTCGGCCGCCTCGCCGAACTGCTCGGCCCCGACCACACGCAGCAGATCGCCGCGCAGATGCGCGCGATGGAGCGCATGACGCCCGGCGAGCGCGTCGCCGCCATGTACCGCCGAGAGCTACGCGGCCCTGCGCTCAACGCCTGGGCCACCAGCCGCCCCCACGAGCTGCCCGACACCACGCTGGCCGCCGCCCTCGACGGCCCCGACGGCGCCGAAGGCATCCACGGCACCGACGGGGAGCTGCCCTGGATCCTCGAGCTGACCCCCGAGTTCTGCGGGGACTGAGCGACATGGCCGCCACCGCCACCGTCGACCTTCTCCCCACGGCCACCGAGCAGCTGCTCGCCGTCGCCGTCTCGTCGAGCTCCCCGGGCGCTCGCCGGAGCACCGCGCCCGCCGCCTGGACGCGGCGCGAGCTGCTGCTGTGGTGGCGCGACCGCAACTACCGCGACCCCGTCGGCGGCGTACGCCTGGACTGGGACGACGACGTCGAGCGCGTCGCCCTCGCGGCCCACTACCTCAGCTGGAACACGCCCGAGCAGGTCGTCTCGCTCGTCGCTTCGCCCACCTCGCGTCCGGCGATGAGCGGCCTCTGGGCCGCACTGCGCCCCCACGACCGCCAGCTCTACCGGCGCCGCGCCGCGGTGCTGCTCGCCCTTGCCGACCAGATCACCCTATGACCGCCGCGGCGCCCGCGCTCCCCGCGTCGGCGGGCGCCGACACTCCGACAGCACCTCGCTGGCCGCTGCCCGACCCCGACTGCGTCCGGTCTGAGCCGCCGACCCCGCCGATGGCGCTCGGGCAGGGCTACAGCGCCGCCCTCGACGGCCGGCCCGCCAGCAGCAACCCCTACGCCTTGGGACTGCCCAGCGACAACGAGTCGCAGGCGCAGCTCTGGCACGACGGCTTTCGTGTGGGGCGCCGTCGCCAGCAGCTGATCTAGTCGCAAGGACCGCCTCGTGCGACCCCGGCCCGGGTCGCGCGCAGCGGCCATTTCTGCGTCCGTGACGAGCGTCAGCGCCCACATGGTCCCGTCGCTTCGCGTGCCGATGTCGCTCACCATCGACGGCGAGCTCGTCCCCACCAGCACCACCGTGCACTGGAGCGGCGCGCACGTTCTGACGATCGCCACGGTGATCGCCCGCCACGACCTCCCGCTGGCGCTCACCTCCGCCTTGGAGGGACGGGCGGTGATCTCCTGGCAACGAGAAGTTCGCGGTCGAGTCGATCACCTACACCGTCCTTTGGCTGTTTCGAGCGCCGAAACGCATGCAAGGATGTGGAGGTGGGTTCGCCGCAGACATTGAGTGAAGGTGACCGGCGCGTCGTCGCGGCGTGGGCGGCGGACTGCGCGGACCGTGTGCTGGGACTATTCGAGGCGGAGTCCCCTGGTGACACCCGCCCCCGTGACTCGATCGCCCGTACACGCGCCTTTGCTCGCGGCGAGGTTGACGTCGCGGAGGAGATCCGCCGCCGTTTCGTCGGTCGAGTCGACGCTCGTGCCGTCAGCGCCCCCGCAGTCGCCGCCGCCCGGGCGGCAGGCCGGGCCGCAGCCATCCCTCACCTGGGCGCCCATGCCCTGGGCGCTGCCGCCTATGCCGCCAACGCGGCTGGACTGGCGCTCCCCCACCGGCCCGAGGTGGTCAGCCAGGAGGTCGGCTGGCAGCTCGACCGGATGTCCGCGGCGGTACGAGCCGCCCTAGGACAACTGCCGCCCGTTGGCGAGAACTCGTCCGGTCCCCTCGGGCCCGGGCTCCTCGCGTCGGGTCTACTCGGCACGATCATCCGTGATCTTCAGGTCGGCTTGGCGGACCCCGACCACGCCGTGGCCGCTGTCTAGCCTAACCGCGACGTATGTCGGTTCCGCACGCCCATCACCCCGAACCATGCGAACATGCGTTCGTGACGAGTCAAGGATCGGCGTACGCGCGCTTTCGTAGAGCCCGGCTGACGCAGAACCTCACGATCATCAACGCGGCCGCGCGTGAGCTACCAACCGTGTCGCTGGCCGACGCGCTGACGATCGTCAACCCTGCTGGCCCAGAAGCACGATCCCCGCTACGGCCGCGCGGCGGCCCGCTGGGTGGCGCGCGTCGTACTCGAGCGGCGACTAGAGCTCGGCGACGCACGCCGGCTCCTGTCACTCGTTGACGAGCTGCCCCGAACGCCGGGCCTTGAGGTCACGCTCAAGGACTGCACCTAGCCGTGATCGGCGCGCCACGGCGACGCACCGGACGACGAGATCCCGCCGGTGAGACCCATGTCCCTTCGGCCGAGGTTGGCACGCTCCGCGTGCGTCCGGCCTGCGAGACAGGGCCCGCCCGCCCGGGGCGGGCCCGCGACTTCCTGTCAGGAGGACCAACATGGTGCCCTACGACTCGGGTATCGGCGGCCAGCGCCCGTACTACTCCTACGCGCGGGTGCTCTGCCCCCAATGGGGGCCGCGGCCCTACCTCTGCTGGGTCAGCGGCGGCAATGCCATGGCTTTCAGCCTCATCCGTCTCCAGGATGGCCGCTGCGGGCGCGATCTACGAAATCTGCCAATGGTCGCCCGTCGCGGTCGTCCAGGCCCGCGAGGAAGCGGCCTGGACTGGCTGCCCGCCGCGGGCACCGAGAACTACGACCGCGAGCCCTTCGACGTCGAGTCGCGTCGCTCACCGCTGGTGCGCGTCTTCAAGCGCCTGGTGACCACCGACCGCCAGCTGCACTGCGGCATGGCCGCCGAGAACATCGTCCGCGGCCGCGCGCACCTCAACGACAACGCCTACGGCACCTCCGGCGCCGAGTACATCGCACGTACGGCGGCCCACCTGGCACCGCGCTGCGACGGTTTGCCGTGCCCACCTGGGGCTACGTCCCTGGCACCACCGAGCGCGCCGACCGCTGCGAGCTCGGGCGCCAACGGATCTTCGACGCGCTCTGCTCGAGCCTCGCGTTTCATCAGCGCGCCGGTCGCAGCGACATGAAGACGATCTCGCTGCCGGCGCTGCTCGAGGCCTCTGGCTGGCACCGCTCCGCCGAGGTGCTGGAGGACCTCGTCGCCGCCGAGCGCGACGTCGTGAGCGCCGAGTACGGGGCGTGCACGACACAGCTCGCGCTCCTCTGACCGCCGGCCCGGCCCAAGGAGTACCTCATGCCCCAGCACCCCGTTCCGGCACCTGACGGCGCGGCCGGCTTCCCGCCGGAGCCGTCGACCGACTCGTCCACCCAACCACCCCAAGAGTCGGCTCGCGCCGATGCGCTACTTGCGGTTGAGCAGGCGTGCCAGGTCTCGCGCAATCCGCTCCTGCTGCTTGCCGGAATCGGAGAGCTGCGCCTTCAGGTCCTCGAGCAGGCGGACAATCCGCTCGTTGGTCGCAGGCTGCTTGCTCTGACTGGCCATCGTCACCTCCTTCCACGAGTCAGCTAGCTGAGCTTACGCCGAACGCGACGGCGTTCGAGGGTTCTGAGACAGCCCCCCAAGAACGCTGACGAGGAACAGCGGCCTGCTGCCCGGCGATCGGCCCGAAGGTGCGCTGAAGGCTCGCTGGCGGGCTCGGGCTGGTCAAGGGACCCGGCTGCGCCGCTTGGGCCCTGACGGGCTGCCCCTTGACCACCGGCGCCTGCGGCGCCTGCCCGCGTCCGCCAGCGCTGCCCGCGCACCGACCTTCGGGGCCTGACCGCCCCGCCATCCCTTCACGCCAAGGAAAGGCCCGTGACGGACCTCACCACTCACACGCCGGGAGCCAAGGGCTCCCGGCTGACCGGCGCTGCACTGACCCGCGAGACCGTGGCTTCCAGCCGCGACGTGCTCCGTGCCTCCGGGCTGCTGCCCGCCAAGGGCCTGCAGCAGTTCTACTCGCCGCCCGAGGCCGCAGAGCTCATCGGGCGCGTGATGCACGCCGGCCACTGCAACGTCGTGGACCTCACCGCCGGCGACGGGGCGCTGCTGGCCGCGTGGCCGCGCGCGCAGCGCTACGGTCGAGAACAGCAGCGTGATCGCGGGCGAGGAACTGGCCGTGGTCGATGCCCACCGGGACCCTGACCTCGGATCCCATCCTCAGCGTGGTCTTCACGCCTCGCACCTACCCGGAAGACTGCTGGTTTGGACGAACGGCGGGAGTCGGAGTCCGCTTCTGCATTGCATTGGGGCCGTCGCCTCGTCCGGCCCGCATCACAGGCACTGCATGGCCACCTCGACCCGGTCGAAGCGGCCTTCGGCCAGATCTGCCGACGGCATGCAGAAGAAGATGGCGCCGGAGTCGGCCCACGTCATCCCCGTCTCCTCGTCGGCGAACAGTTGGAGCAGGTGACGCCAGTCTCCCGCGAGAGCGATCGCCTCGTCGTCGTAGTCGCCAGGCATGCCCTCCCTGCCGAGGGAGGTCACGGCACAATCCAGCAGCGGGTCGTCCT
>JAQGMS010000464.1 GCA_028292245.1 Ramlibacter sp. | reverse complement strand
CCGGCTGGCGATGAAGTGGTGGCAGCGCCGCAATGCGCCCGCCGCGGCCTATTCAGGGGCAGCACCGGCGGCCGCGGTCGGTCCTGGCGCACAGACCAGCTTCCGCAACGGAAGCGGCTTTGGATTGGGATCGGGCAGCGCGCCGCTGGAAATTCTCCCTGCCGACTACGAAGCCTTCGAACGACTGCTCGGCGAGGTTCAGACCGCGTGGTCGAACGAGGACATTGCCAAGCTGCACACGCTGGCCACTCCGGAAATGGTGTCGTACTTCACCAAGGACCTCGAGGCGAACAAGGCCAGCAACGACATCAACAAGGTATCCGACGTCAAGCTGCTGCAGGGCGACCTCGCCGAAGCCTGGCGTGAAGGCGAAACCGACTACGCCAGCGTGGCGCTGCGGTTCTCGCTGGTCGACAAGACCCTGGAGCGCGGCACCGGCCGGTTGGTCGCGGGCAGCGAAACGCCGACGGAAGCGACCGAAGTGTGGACCTTCGTGCGGCCGAAGGGCTCGACCTGGGAACTGTCGGCGATCCAGCAGACCTGATCTGCTCGCCAAACGATTTGAAGTGATGGGGCGCCGCGATTGTTTCGCGGCGCCTTTTCATTTGGGCTTTGCGGAACCGGAATAACTTCTCCGCGATGGGTTGATGTCAGACCGGTCGGCCAGAATGAGCCGGCGGATCACCAACAAATCGGAGGATTGGATGTCCAGTTTTGCCAAGCTCGTCTCGCCCCTGTGCTTCGGCCTGATCGCCGCGATGTCGTCGCTTCTGACTGCAGCGCAGCCGGCGCAGGCGCAGGGAGCCGCGACCACTTCCTTCGTCACCAGCAACGGTGACGGCCTGTTGTACTGCTTCGCGGCGAATTGAGGATAATCACCAAGCACGTCATTGCGAGCGAAGCGATGCAATCCATCGAGCTAAAGCCAGCTGGATTGCTTCGTCGCTTCGCTCCTCGCAATGAAGGCGGCTGGATTTTATCCCGCTGCGGCTAGCCGCGGCTCGCTAACGATGTCGGTCGCATCGGCCTCACGCACAAACCTGGCGGCGGCTTCGACCGCCACCGGCAATTGGGCCAATGCCACCGGCTTCGCGAACAGATAGCCTTGGCCCTTGGCGCAGCCTTCGCGGGCAAGGAATTGCCACTGCGCTTCGGTCTCGATGCCTTCGGCGAGAACGGGTATGCCGAGGCTCTGGCCCAGCGCCAGCACGGTGCGGACGATCGCAGCGGCGGCCGCATCAGCGGGCAGCCGCTTCACGAACGACTGGTCGAGCTTGATCTTGTCGAATGGAAACGCGTGCAGCGTCGCCAGCGAGGAATAGCCGGTGCCGAAATCGTCCATCGCCACCGAGATGCCCATCGCCTTCAATTTGCGCAGGATATGCAAGCCGCGGGTCTGATCCGACATCAGCGTCGACTCGGTGACTTCGACCTCGAGGCGTTTCGGCGACAGGCCGGTTTCGAGCAGGATCGCGTGGATGGTTTCGGCCAGGTTATCCCTGCCAAACTGCACCGGCGACAGGTTGACGGCGACGGTTCCAGGGATTTTGCCGTCGGCGCCGTCGCGGCAGGCGGTGCGCAACGCCCATTCGCCCATCCCGACGATCGCTTCGGTTTCCTCCGCCAGCGGGATGAATTCCGCCGGCGAAATCATGCCGCGTTTCGGATGCTGCCAGCGCATCAGCGCCTCGGCGCCGCAGATCCGTCCGTCGTTCAAGGACGTTTGCAGCTGATAATGCAGGCTCAGCTCATTGCGCTCGGTCGCGGTTTGCAGGTCGCGCGCCAGCGCCCGCCGCGCACGCGCCGTGTCGTCCATCTCGCGGCTATACCTGCAGACCGAGCCGCGCTGCTTGCTCTTGCCGCGATGCATCGCAAGCTTGGCGTTGCTGAGCAGTTGATCGCGCTCCGGCGTGTCAGTCGGAAAGATCGAAAATCCGATCGAGGCGGTCAGGCTGACGGGCTGGTCATTGACCTGAAACGGTTGTTTGAACACCGCCGCAATGCGCTCGGCAAACGCCTGCGCATCGGTGGGATGATCGCCGGACATCTGCAGGCCCAAAAACTCGTCGCCGCTTTGACGGGCCAGGAATTCCCCCGGTCCGAGCAGCCGGCGCATCCGCTCCGCCACCTCTATCAAGAGTGTGTCTCCGGCGCCGTGTCCGAACACGTCGTTGACGTCCTTGAACCCGTCGAGATCGATCGAAAAAGCCGCGAGCTTGTGGGCCTTTTCGTGTGCCTCCGCAGCATCGAATGCCAGCCGCTCGTTGAATGCTATGCGGTTCGGCAGTCCGGTCATGGTGTCGTTGAACGACAGCTGGTGGATCCGGTCAGCCGATTCCGTGCGGGAACGCAGGTCGATGACGTAGGTGGAAAAACCGCTGCCCATCACCAGCAGAACGGCTCCGACGACGGCGATGCCGAGCGTGTGCGCCGGAATGAGATAGGCGGGCAGCGCGGCCGAGATGTCAGGAGTGACGGTGGCGGATGCCGTGATGGCGTAGTGCATGACGCAGATCATGAAGGCCAGCACGATCGCGGCACCATGACGGCACCATCGCGTCACCGGCCGATTGGCTCGATTGACCGCCAGCGCGCTAAGGCCGAGGCCGAGAACGAATGTCATGACCACGCCGTACAGGTTCCACTGCGTTGTGCCGGCGATGTGCCAGGCCTTCAGGGCTATGAAATGCATCGCGAGGATTCCAAGCCAGATAACGAGGCATCCGAGTTCCGGCGCCAACGTGAAATGCCGCCTTCCGATCTCGAA
>JAQGMS010000091.1 GCA_028292245.1 Ramlibacter sp. | reverse complement strand
ACAAGCACGAGCTGTACGCCGACCCGAAGCATCCGTACACACGCGCGCTGCTCTCCGCGGTGCCGCTGGCCGACCCGATCCGCGAACGCGGCAAGGTGATCCAGATGCTGGGCGGCGACCTGCCCTCGCCGATCGATCCGCCCTCGGGCTGCGTGTTCCGCACGCGCTGCCCCCATGCCTTCGACCGCTGCGCGGTCGAAGTGCCACCCTTGAAGGCCGTCAACAGCCACACTCAGGCTGCTTGCTGGTTGTATTGATGCGGGGGCTCACGGCCAGGATCGTGCCGCCCGGCGACCTGCTGCGCGAGCGCCTGTACCGGCGGCTGTGGCTGTCGATCCTGATCAGTTCCTTCGGCAGCCAGATCACCATGCTGGCGATACCGCTGACGGCGGCCGTGCTGCTGCATGCAACGCCTACACAAATGGGATATCTGACTGCGATGGAGCTCGCGCCGTTCGTGATGTTCTCCCTGCCTTCGGGCGTGTGGCTCGATCGCGTACGCAAGCTGCCGGTGTACGTGAGCGGCGAGCTCGCGATCGCGATCGTCCTGGCCAGCGTACCGGCCGTATGGGCAGCGGGGCACCTGGGCATCGGCTACCTGTACGTCGTGGCATTCGTGATCGGCAGTGTCGCCACGACCGCCGGCACCGCCGCGCAAATCGTCCTCACGCAGGTCGTGCCGCGGGCGCGCCTGGTGGAAGCCCATGCGAAGAACGCGCTGGCTGGATCGGCCGCCGAGGTGGCGGGTCCGGGCGCCGCGGGCGCCTTGATCAAGCTGGTCGGCGCGCCGGTCGCCCTGTTGGCCGATGCGCTGCTGCTGCTGGGCAGCGTGGTGATCCTGCGCGGCCTGGACATCAAGGAATCCCCGGGCGCCAAGGTGCCCGGCCAATTCTGGCCGGCTCTCAAGGAAGGCCTGCGCTTCGTGGCGGGCCTGAGGCTGCTGGTGGCGCTGGCGGCCCTGGTGGGCGTCTGGCAGATGTGCCACCACACCGCGATGGTGGTGCAGATCCTGTTCGCCACGCGCGAGCTGGGATTGAACGAGCGCCAGATCGGCCTGTGTTACGTGGGGTTGGGAATAGGCACCGTCGTCGCCGGCGCGCTGGGGAATCGCATCTCCAGGCGCATCGGGGTCGGCCCCAGCCTGCTGTGGGGCTTCGCGATCTGCGGAATCGGCTGGCTGCAATTGGCCCTGGCGCCGGCCAACGCCTGGGGGGTGGTTTCGTTCGTCTTCATGCTGGTGTGCTTCGGCCTGGGCGCGGTGCTGATCTTCATCAATTTCCTGGCCCTGCGGCAGGCCGTGACGCCCGAGCCGCTGCTGGGGCGCATGACCAGCACCATGCGCTGGCTGATTCTGTTGCCGGCCCTGCCGGGCGCCTTGCTGGGTGGCTGGCTCGGCGAGCACCTGGGCTTGCGCTGGGCTTTGGCCACGGGCGGTGTGGGGGCGATCGCCTTGGCCGTCGCCGGCTGGCAACTGACCCACTTGCGTGGCCAGCACGCGCTGCCGGAACCCGTCGCCATGCCCTCCTGAGGCCTGCGGGTCCAGTTAGGATGACGGCATGATGGTGCACCGAACTGACACGCTGCGGCTGGCGCTGGCCATGGCTTGCGCGCCGGTGTTATCTACGGCAATTGCGCAGGACGCGCCGCCCAGGCCGGGCTTCGGCGTCAAGGCGGACGAGGCGGACACGGGTTCCAACCTCAAGCGGAGCGTGATCCTGGGGCCACTTCCCTACGACAAGACCTACGCCGAGCTTTCGGCCGAGCAGCAGCGCATGCTCAAGTCCCGCTATGTGCAGATGGCAGAGAGCGATGAGCCGCCTTTTCCGGCCGATGGGCTCGGCCCGCTCCACAAGGCGATCTTGCGGGCCAGCGAAATCGCGCGCGTCGGCACGGGCAAGCTGGAAATGGAAATTCTGGTGGATGCCTCCGGCGCCGCGTCCCGCGTCGAAGTGCTGCAATCGCCGGATGCCAAGCTCTCGCAGTACGCCGGCAACATCGCCATGCTGACGAAGTTCAAGCCCGCAATCTGCAACGGCAAGCCCTGCGCGATGGGCTTTCCGGTGAGTATCGTTTTCGAGCGCCGCTGATCGGCGGCAAAAAAAAGCCACCGCGAACGGTGGCTTTTTTCGAGGACTGGAAGAAGGGGGCGAGCCCCCTTCTTCCAGTTGCCTTACTGGAACGTGTGACGCACGCCGATGCTGAAGAATCGGCCAACGGCACCGCTGTAGTCCAGCGGGTTGTAGCTGACGGCACCGTAAGTGGTCTGGTCCAGCGGCGGGACACGGTCGAACAGGTTGCGGATGCCACCGAAGATCTCGGTCTTGTCGTTCAGCTTGTAGCGGGCCGTGAGGTCCACCGTAGTGAAGGAACCGACCTTGCAAACCTCCGCTCCGCTATCGAGCGTGCTCGCGCAGCTGGTGTCATCCTTGGCGAACTTGTTGTTCAGCGAACCACGGTAGTTGACGACCGTCGCCAGGCGCCACGGACCCATGTCCCACGCGGCGCTGAGGTTGATCCGGTCCTTGGGCGTGCCGATGCAGTTCGTCACGTCGCAGTTGCCGTGCGTGCCGGCAAACTGGCTCTGGGTTCCATCCGGATCGACCCGCAGCCACGTGAACAGATGCGTCCAGGTCAGTCCGAACAGGACCTTGCCGTTGCCGCCGGACAGATCCAGGCGGTGCTTGAAGTCCAAGTCCACACCACGAATCGTCGACTCCGAAGAGTTGATGTAGTTGGTCAGCACGGCGGTGATCGGGCCGGGATCGCCCGGGAAGGCCGGCAAAGCGCCCACCGGATCACGCGAAACGTGGCCGGCCGCGATCGCCGACGAGGCGGTTTCCTGGTTGATCTCGCCCTTGCGCTTGATCTGCCAGAGGTCCACCGCAAAGCTGGTCTTCGGCGTCAGGTCCCACACCGCACCCAGCGTCAAACTGGTGGCCTTTTCGGGATCCAGGTTCGGGTTGGGCGAAGTGATGATGGCGACGTTGCCCGCGCTGCAGCCGATGGTACCGGCGGTGGCCGCGCAACGTGCCGGGTCGGTGGCGGTGGTGAACGCGGCCAGGCCACCGACACCGTTTTCAGCCGAGCTCGGCGCGCGGAAGGCGTTCGCATAGGTGCCGCGAATCGCCAGCGTGTCCATCGGCCTCCACTTGGCGCCCAGCTTCGGGGTAACCGAGGTGCCGGCGTCGCTGTAATGGTCGACGCGCACGGCCGCATTCAACTCCAGCCGCTTGGTGACGGGGAAGTTGGCTTCGCCGAACGCTGCCATGACGGTGCGGGAGCCGGAATAGGCCGAGTAGCCCAGGCCGATGATGTTGCCGCGCTCGGTGCCGGACGTCGGTGCGAGGGTGATCGATTCCCGCCGCACTTCGGCGCCCAGGGCCACGCCGATCGGGCCGCCGTCGAGCTGGCCCATTTCGCGCGAGACCTTGAAGTCGATCTGCGTGGTCTTGGCCGTCGCGTCGTTGCCGATCTGGGGCGACAGCACGGAGTACATCGCCGCCGAGTTGAGGCCGGCGTTTTCGCCGATGCGCCAGAACACGGTGCCGGGCGCGCCCAAGGCCGCGTAGCCGGGATTGTTCGCCGCCGCCACTGCTGCATTGGTTTGCGTGGTGGACAGGTTGGTGGCACCGATGCCGGTCGGGTTCAGCAGCGCGAAGGTCACGTCACGTTGCAGGAAGCCGCCGCGCGTATTGGACACCTTGTTCTCGGAGAACAGGAAGGCGGTGTCGTAGTCCCAGGCGTTCCACGTGCCCTTCAGGCCGGCGACGAAGCGGGTGAAGTCGCCGTCGACGTGACTGGTGCGCGGGCCGACGTCGGCCGCAAGATAGCGCAAGCGTGCCGCGGCGTTGTAGGGGTTGTCCGGATGCAGAGCGCCCAGCCGGATATCGGCATTGTTGACCGGGCCACCAGGATAGCCGGTGGAACCGCTGACGCCGGAGGGCGTGCCCGACGAGTCCGACTCGTTGCGGTACAGGTTCAATTCGGCATACAGCTCGGTCTGCGCATTGATGGCCTTGGCCGCGCGGCCGAAGAAGTTGATCGTCTTGGCGGCCGGCTGGACTTGGCTGTACGACTGCGAGGCGTCGATCAAGCAGCCGCCGCCCGGGTCACCCTGGGGATAGCTGCCCGCGACTGTGGCGCAGGCAGTGGGGAACTGGCGGACGTGGCCGGCAGCCGCGGAAGTGTCACCGCGGCTGTAATAGAGGTTGTTGGCAGGATTGCGAACGTTGCCGATGACCGAACTGGTGGCCGCGCCATGGCCCGCGATGATCGCGCCGGTGCCGCCGTTGACGCCACCGGTGGAATCCGCGCTGTAGCCTTCCTGGCGCAGGTCGGAACGGCCCACGGCGTCGCGGCCGGCCCGGTCACGGTTCCAGATCGCGTCCTTCTTGCTCAGCTCGAGGTTCAACAGCACGTTGAAGCCCTGTTGTTCCATGTCGCCGAAGCCGTGAGTCAGCGTCGCGCGCGACTCGTTGCCGTCGTGGTACCTGGAGGTGCCGAACGATGCGGAGGCCACGGTGCCCTTGAAGCTCTTGCGCAGGATGATGTTCACCACACCGGCCATCGCGTCGGAACCGTAGATGGCGGAACCGCCGTCCTTCACGATTTCAACGCGCTCGACCGCTTCCAGGGGAATGACGTTCAGGTCGGCGAAGACCTTCTGGCCGTCGTCAGCCAGGCCGTACGGCGCGATGCGGCGTCCGTTGATCAGCACCAGCGTCGATGCCGCGCCCATGCCGCGCAGCGAGATGCCCGATGCGCCCGGCGCGAAGCCGTTGCCGAAGGTGGTGGGTACCGAGCCCTGGTTGTCGACCGCCAGGGTCTGCAGATACTCGGCGACCGAAGCCTTGCCCGAATTCTGGATTTCTTCGCGCGTGATGGTCTGGACCGGCGACGCCGTTTCCGTATCGCTTCGCCGGATGTTCGACCCGGTGATTTCAACGCGTTGCAACGAGGATGAGGACTGCGCAAGGGTCTCCTGCGCAACCATCATCGACGCGGTGCCGCACAACGCCGTGATGATGGCGCGTGAGACAACCGTTTTTCTAAACCTCTGTGTACCGGTTTTCATGAGTTCTCCAAGACTTGTTCCTGCCGAGAAAGAGTTCGGGCTAAGCCCTCCCCCACACTGGGAGCGCGCGGGCTGGAAACAAAACTCCCCAGACTCGCGCAATCCAACTGAGGTTTTTACACAACCGACACACTGGCGTCACCCGGCTATTACCCGATTTCGGCGTGTTTGTTGCCCAAAAACATCGGCGACCGCTTGGGTCGCCGATGTTGAAGAGCATGTCGCAGTCGCGACCTATTCGATCTTGAAGACGAATTCCTGCGTGGCGAGGATGTCGCCCGGTGAAGAGACACAACGGTATTGCATCATGGCGGCGCGTACCGCTGCGTGAAACACCCGCGGGCCGCTCTGAACGGTGACTTCACGCACCACGCCGTCACGGATGAGCACCTGCGCCTTTACAACGCCTTCAGCGCCCTCTTTCAGTGCCTGCTTGGGCATCTCCGGCTTCACCTGCGTGGGGCAGGCGACGCCGATCTCCTGGCGGCCGGTGGGCGCTGCCGGCGGCGGCGGCGGTGCGATCACAACAGGCGCGGGTGGCGGCGTCGGCATCGACACGATGGCCGGCGCCGCGGACACCGGCGGCGTGACCTCGGGCGGCGGCACGAACGGCGGCGGTGGCGCCTCCGCCTTGATGATCTGCTTGGGCGGCTCCTTGGGCGGAGGCGGCGGAGGAGGCGGCGGCGGCGGGATGATCACTTCCTGGATCACGGCCGCTTCCAGCGGCTTCTTGATGATCTCCAGGCCCTTGCGGGCGGTGCCGGTCACCAGGGCCCACAGCACGATGATGTGGACCACGATCACCACCGCCCAGCCGATCGTCTTGCGCGTCGGGTCCTTCGACCCGTACTTGCGGTGGTGCAGGGGAATTGTGTTGGCGCTCATTTGATGAACTGCTCGTGGCCGATGACGGCCATCTTGGAGAGCCCTTTGCGTTTCGAGGTGGACAGCACGTTCGCGAACACCGCGTACGAGCAGTCCTTGTTGGGTCGGATGTGCACTTCGGGCTGCGGGTTCATGACCGCCACCTGCAGCATCTTCTCGTCGAGTTCCTGCGCCGTGACCGGCAGGCCCTGCCAGTAGACGACGCTGCGCTCGTCGATGTCGATCTGCACCTTTTCGGGCTTGATGTCGCTGGTGGGCGGGGTGCCCACCGGCATCTCGAGATTGACCGCGTGCAGCTGGATCGGGATGGTGATGATGAGCATCACGAGCAGCACCAGCATCACGTCGATCAGCGGCGTGGTGTTGATGTCCATCATGACCTCGGGGTCACCGCCTTTGCCGAAGCGCCGGGATTTGAGGCCCATATGCGTCTTCCTTTAATTCTTGCCCCGGGGGGCTCAGCCGCCCAGGGGCGGGGGTTCTGTGATGAAGGCCACCTTGGTGATGCCGGCGCGCTGGCAAGCCAGCAGGACCTTGCCCACGCCTTCGTAGCGCGCGGCGAGGTCGCCCCGGATCTGCACCTCGGGCTGTGGTGTCATCTTGGACACCAGCTTGAGCTTGGTGACCAGAGCCTCGACATCCGGCAGCTTGGCGTCGTACCAGTAGATATTGCCGCGCGTGTCCACCGAAATGATCACGTTCTCGGGCTTGGTTTCGCGCACATCGACCCGCTCCTTGGGCAAGGTCACGGGAATCGATGTGGTCACTACCGGGATGGTGATCAGGAAGATGATCAGCAGCACCAGCATCACGTCCACGAGGGGCGTGGTATTGATCGCGGAGATGACGTCGTCATCGCCTTCCGACGGGCCAACGGCCATTGCCATGGCGAGCTTTCGAGGAAAGCCGGGAGCCGCTTACGCGGCTTTCCCGGCCGAGCCCACGATCACGGCGTTGAGTTCGTCGGCGAACTCCCGCACTTCGTCCATCACCGCCTTGTTGCGGCGAGCCAGCCAGTTGTAGGCCAGCACCGCGGGGATCGCCACGGCCAGACCCAGCGCCGTCATGATCAGCGCCTCGCCCACCGGGCCGGCCACCTTGTCGATGGACGCCTGGCCGGAAATACCGATGGCCGTCAGGGCGTGGTAGATGCCCCACACGGTGCCGAACAGGCCCACGAACGGCGAGGTCGAGCCGACCGTGGCCAGAAAGGCCAGCCCGCTTTGGGTCGTCGCGTGGACGCGGTCCACCGCGGCGGTGATGCTCATGGGGATCCAATCGTTCATGGGGATGTGGCTCTTCAAGCCCCCATGGTCGTTGGTGGCCTGCACGCCCGCCTCCGCGATGAAGCGGTAGGCGCTGCTCTTTTCCAGCGCGTTGGAGCCGGACGTGACAGTGGGCGCCGCCCAGAAGTTCTTGTCCACCGTGCGCGCGTGCCGGCTCATCTTCGACTGCTCGAGCAGCTTGGTGATCATGATGTACCAGCTGCCGATGCTCATGATCGCCAGCAGGACGAGCACCGCGCGGGCGATGTTGTCGGAGCCGCTCCACAGCGCTTCGATTCCGTAGGGATTGTCGACCGCGGCGTCGCCGGTCTTCTTGGCCGACGCAGGCGCGCCGGGCATCGCCGGCACCGCAGCCGGCGCGGTGGCGTCGCTGGCGGTTGCAGCAGGCGTGGAGGCTGGAGCCTGCGCCGCGGCCGGCGTGCCGGCGAGAGAGAGTGCGAGCAGCAAAAAGCTTGCCGCGAAAACACGAAGTGGGGCCAGGGATAAGGTCCGCAAGATAAGTCCTTTGTGGGTTTGTTATGCCAAAAGGCTCTGGGCGCTTGCTGCCCGGTAGGGCACTTGACGCCTCAAGCTTTGCCAAGCCCACGAGTATAGAGGGCGGCGGACCCTGTTCGGCCCGGACCCGTCGCCCGCGGTTGATGGTTTTCCCTGTGCCGAATTAGAGGCGAAAGCCCATCATTGGGGGCCCTCCGGATGGCTGCCGACCAGCCCCGCCGGTCTGTAGGTGCCCCGCCCGCTATAATCGAGGGCTACGCAAAATGCCGGTGTAGCTCAGTCGGTAGAGCAGCTCATTCGTAATGAGAAGGTCGGGTGTTCGATTCATCTCTCCGGCACCAATCATGAAGCAAGGCCGCCAGCCCAACGCTGGCGGCCTTTGTTTGGGCTCAGTCCAGCTGCGCGCCCGAGTCCTTCACGATCTTCGCCCAGCGCACCAGGTCGTCGCGCATCAGGCTGGCCAGCTGCGCCGGGGTGCCCGGCGCAGCTTCCACGCCCAGCCCGGCCAGGCGTTCCTTCATGTCCGCGCCTTCCATCGCCTTCGAGATTTCCAGGTGGAGCCGGGTGATGATCTCCCTGGGAGTGCCCGCGGGCGCGAACAGGCCGTACCAAGCGTTCGCATACAGGCCGGGGATTGTTTCCGCCAGCGTCGGCAATTCCGGCGCCAGCTGGGTGCGTTTCTCCGTGCAGACGCCCAGCGCGCGCAGCTGCCCGTTGCGAACGAACGGCATGAGGCCCGGGAAGCTGCCGAAGGTCATGGGCAATTGCCCCGCGACGACGTCGGTCGCCGCGGCGGCTGCGCCGCGGTAAGGCACGTGCACGATGTCGATGCCGGCCGCGGTCTTGAGCATTTCGCCGAGCAGGTGGTTCACCGTGCCGTTGCCGGCGGATGCATAGTTGATCTTGCCGGGCTGGGCTTTGGCCAGTGCGACCAGTTCGCGCAGGTTTTTCGCCGGGAAAGCCGGATTTACGGCGAGCATGTACGGCGCGACGCCCACCACCATGATCGGCTCGAAATCCTTCACCGGATCGAACGGAACGTTGCGGTACAGGAAAGGGTTGATAGTCTGCACGCTCTGCGCGTTGAGCAGCAGCGTGTGGCCGTCCTTGGGCGCGCGCGCGACGTAGGCCGTGCCGACGTTGCCGCCGGCACCGGGCTTGTTTTCGACGATGACCGCACCGCCGATCGCCGCGGCGAGTTTTTGCGCAAGCGCCCGCGCGATGATGTCGTTGGCACCGCCCGGCGTCTGCGGCACGAGGATGGTGATGACCTTGGACGGATACGCATCGGCCGCACGGGCCGCGCTGCTCCACATGAAAGGCGCGGCGGCCAGGCACGCACCGCCGGTGATGAGGGTTCGTCGTGAATTCATGGATGCCTCCTGCCGCAGTCTGTCAGGCCGCCGCCGGTTGGGCAAGCATGATTCACTGATGAGCTTGCCGAGCCGATCACTGCGAGTCCCCCCACAGCAGCGCGCGAACAGGGCAGAATTTGAGCTCCTAACAAAAGGGAGTTTCATATGCGCTCATTCAAGAAGTTGCTTTTGGCAGTTGCGTTGTTCGCGTCGGCCGCGCTGCATGCGCAAGTTTCCACGTACACCTATTCGGGCCTGACGTGGGGCTTCTCCAGCACCACCGCCGGCCTGACCGCTTGCACCCAGCTGGTGCTCGACGCCACAGGTGACGTGTTCGGCAGCGACAACTTCACTGTCTATGGCCAGCTGTATTGCCCGTCGCTGGGCGGCAGCTACGCGAGTTCCGGCAACGCCTATTTCGATTCGATCGGCGGCTTCCACATGACGACGACCATCGGCGTGACTTACCAACTGGTGTGCGACAACCTCAGCGGGAGCACCTACAGCGGCTCATGCCCGATCTACAACAACCTGGGCACCCAGGTAGGCAGCGCGGTCATCAGCTTCCTGTGAAATGGGTCGTCGTCGCATCGGGCGCGGCGGTGCTTGGCATCGCCCTGTTCGTGCTGCAACAGCGCAGTCCCGATTCACTGCCGGGCGCGGGACTGGCCACGGCACCGCCGCCAATCAGCGCAGCGCCCGCCGCCCCAGCCCCGCGCGCGCCCGTTCCGGCGGCGGACCCGCGGCCACCGATCGTGCTCGGAGGGCTGGTCTACCAAGGCAAGGACAATCCGCAATCGCAAGCGCTGCTCAGCGTGGAGGGCAACCCGCTCCAGGTGTTCCGCGCCGGGGACCGCGTTGTGGCGGGCTGGTCGCTGCAATCCATTGCGGCTGATCACGCGATCGTCAGCGACGGCGTCTCCACGGCCCGTCTCGATGTCGTGCGTACGGCCTCCGCGCGCTCCGCGGCATCAGCGGACAAGCCCGCCGCGCTAGCCAAGGATGAACCATTGCCCGGCTTCACCGCGGGGCCGCCTCCGCGCATGGCCGTTTCGGACGCGGCGGCTTCGGAGCGCAATCGCCGCCTGCTTCAGTCGATGCAGGAAAAACGAACGGCCCGCTGACGGGGGAGCGAGGCGGCAGCCGCGGCGCGCCGGCGCCCATGCGCCAGAATGTGGCCCAGTGAACGCGATGCTCTTCTCCATCTTTTCGATTTGCGCCGGCGCATCGCTCGGCGCGTTGCTGCGCTGGTTGCTGGCCGGACGTTTCAACCCGCTGTTGCCCGCCCTGCCACTGGGGACACTGGCGGCGAACTTGATCGGCGGCTACCTGATCGGGGTCGCCGTCGCCGTCTTCGCCGACATGCCGCAATTGCCGCCGCAATACCGCCTGTTCGTGATCACCGGATTTCTCGGCGGCCTCACCACTTTCTCGACCTTTTCGGCGGAGGTGGTGGCGCAGCTGCAGCAGGGCCACACCGCCTGGGCCCTCACCACGGCGCTGGCCCACTTGCTGGGCTCTTTCGCGCTCACCGCCCTCGGAATCGCCAGCGTGGCCTGGCTGCGGTCCTGATCCCTTCCCGCTAAGCAAAACGCCTAAGGGCGCGCCGGCCTTTCCCTTAATGCGCGGCCCCTGCCGCGGCCCAGACTCGGCTGCATGTTCACGCGCAACAGATCAGGGATGTCCAGCGTCTATGACACGCTGTACCAATGGGCCAGGAAGACGACCACGTCGTTCGCCGACCTGCGCCTGGTCACCTCGGAGCGCAACGACCGGCAAAATGGCGGCCAGGGCCTGATCTACCGGCTCAAGCGCTGGCCCGACCTGCCGCGCCACAGCAGGACCGCCGACGTCTTTCGCACCCTCTCGGTCATGAGCCACCGTCCCGTCAACCGCCGCTGGATCCTCGCCAACTCGAAGCTGCAGGCCGGCCAGGTGGACCGCCTGCTGAAGCGCCTCGTCGACGAGGACGCCGTCGAAGTGATCGACAGCGCCAGTTTTCCCGCGGCAGAAAATCCGGCCAGCTAGCGTTACCGCGGCTTGGGCGCGGGCTGGAGCGGACTCTTGCGCTCGGCCATCCGGTCGACCAGCGTTTTCATGTTCGACAGCGACGTCAGGTGCAGCGAAACCAGGTGCAGCTCGCCGGCGCGAAACAGCGAAAGCGCCACCGCGTCGGGCAGCGCCAGCAGCTTCTTTTCGTCGACCACCAACAGCCCGTTCACGGTGAAGCTGCGGCCGTCCGCCAGGTCGGCCTTGGCGTTCATCTCGGTCAGCAGGCCCGCCTGCTCCAGGCGCCTGCAGAACGCCTCGGTGCGCTGGTACTCCTGCTGGTAGCGGTTGAGGAAGTCCAGCGCGTTCTGCATGAAGGGCGTGTTGTTGCCATCCTTGTCGAACAACGCCTCGCCCTCCTTCTCGTTCAGGCCGGCAAAGGCCTCGTCGATGCACACGCCCATGCCCTGGCCGGACAGTTCCGCCAGCACGAAGGGATAGCGCCTCACGAAGGCAGGGATGTAGGAGCCGGTCCACTGATCCTTGTCGTCGATGAACAGGTTCTCGCGGCTGCGCAGGCCGAGCATGGCGACCGGCACGACCGCCTGGTTCGCGCTGCGTGTGAAGACAACCGCGTATTCCTTGCAGGCGTCGGCAAATTCCACGCCCGCGAGGTACAGCGAGTTGGCCTTGCGCGCGAACGCGAAGCTGCTGCTGGCCCGGACCCGGCGCTTGCGGTGCTTCTCGCGGTCCAGCAGCACGGGCCTCTCGTAGTAGACAGCGTCCGACATGGATTCCTCTTTGCTTGTTCGCCCGGGCCTTTAGGCGGTCTGCGCATCCGCCTGCGGATGCGGCTGAAGCGCCGCGGCCAGCACCTTGTCGATGCGCTTGCCGTCCAGTTCCACGACGTCGAAGCGCCAGCCGGCGCAGTCTATTTGCTCGCCGGCTTCCGGCAGATGGCCCGACACCGACATCAGCAGGCCGGCCAGCGTGTTGTAGCGGCCCTTGTCCTCTTCGGGAAATTCGCGGATGGCCAGCCGCGCCTTGAGCTCGGCGACCGGCATCAGGCCGTCGAGCAGCCAGGATCCATCCTCGCGCTGGGTGGCCCAGGCGTCCGCCTGCGCGCCCGGCTGCAATTCGCCGGTGATCGCTTCCAGCAGGTCGTGCGGCGTCATCAGGCCTTGCACCACGCCGTACTCGTCGACCACGAAGACCATGCGCCCCGACCTCGCGCGGAACTGCTCCAGCAGTTCCATGCCGCTCAGCGTCTCGGGCATGAAAAGCGCGGGTGTCGCGTGCCGCTCGACGATTTCCTCGGAGTTCGGGCCCTGCGACACCAGCCTGGCCACGCTCACCACGCCCACCACATCGTCGAGCGAACCCCGGCAGACGGGATACCAGGAGTGGGCGCCTTGCTCGCCGATCTGGCTCAAGGCGTGGGCAACGTCCAGCCGGGCGTCGAGCCACTCGATGTCCGAGCGCGGCACCATCATCGAAGTCAGCGGCCGATCGTCCAGGTGAAACACGTTCTGCACCATCTGGCGCTCGTGCTGC
>JAQGMS010000400.1 GCA_028292245.1 Ramlibacter sp. | reverse complement strand
GGCCGCATGGACGCCTCGCAGGAGCAGACCGACGCCGCCTCGTTCGCACCGCTCGAGCCGCGCGCCGACGGCTTCCGCAACTACATCAGCGGCAAGAAGCAGTTCATGATGCCGGAAGAGGCCCTGGTGGACCGGGCGCAACTGATGACGCTGACCGCGCCGGAGATGACCGTGCTGGTCGGCGGCCTGCGCGTGCTCGGCGCCAATGCCGGCAATGCCAAACACGGCGTCTTCACCAGCAAGGTGGGCACGTTGACCAACGATTTCTTCGTCAACCTGCTCGACATGGCCACGGAATGGCAGCCGGCCGGCGACGGCGAGTACGAGGGGCGCGACCGCAAGACCAAGGCGGTGAAGTGGACCGGCACCCGCGTCGACCTGATCTTCGGGTCGCACTCGCAGCTCCGCGCCATCGCGGAAGTTTATGCGTGCGCCGACGCGAAGGAGAAGTTTGCCAAGGACTTCGTCAAGGCGTGGACCAAGGTCATGAACGCGGACCGTTACGATCTGGCCTGATCGCGGCGATTGAAGTGAAAGGAGCCCCCGCGATAGTATCGCGGGGGCTTTTTCTTGCCCGCCGGAAGGGACCGTTTCAATGCCCGCGCTCATCCGCTCCGCGCGCTCGGACGAATATGACGCGATCGCGCGGGTCTGGACGGACAGCTGGGCTTCGACGGGTCTGGAACAGGCCAGCAATTTCCTGCTGGCGAAATTGCGCGCGCGGGTCCCGCTCGAAGTGGAACGCGGCTGGAGCCTGCTCGTCGCCAACGATAGCGGCACGCTCGCGGCGATGCTGGCGCTGCATCTGCCCAAGAAATATCTCGATCAGTTGTTCGTCTCCCCCAGCTATCAGGGCCAAAACCTCGGGCGGCGAATGCTCGCCTTCACGCGCAAGCATCTGCCTGATGAAATCGAGCTGCGCTGCGTGCGCGAGAATGAAAAGGCATGGCGCTGGTATGAGCGCGAAGGGTTTGCCTTTGAAAAGGAAGCGGTCGAGCCGAAGACCGGGTTCGTCATGAAGTATTATCGATGGAAGAAAGCGGAGACTGCCCCATGATAAAACTTTACTGGTCGCCACGCTCGCGGTCGTTTTCCGCGCTGTGGCTGATGGAGGAAACCGGGCAGCCCTATGAACGGGTGCTGACAGATATCACCACGGGCGCTCAGAAGACGCCCGAATTCCTCGCCATCAACCCGATGGGCAAGGTGCCGGCCATCAAGGACGGCGAAGCCGTGCTCGGCGAAGCGGCGGCGATCTGCGCCTATGTTGCCGAGCGTATTCCGGAAGCGAAACTGGCGCCGCCCTTGGGCGATCCGCGCCGCGCCAAATATCTGCAGTGGCTGTTTTTCTCGCCGAGCTGCATCGAACCGGCATTGATCCAGATCTTCACCAAGATCGAGGTGCCGCCGAGCACCGCCGCTTGGGGAAGTGCCACGCAAGTGTTTGACACGCTCGACGCGGCGCTGGAGAAAGGCCCGTGGATTCTCGGCGAGACGTTTTGCGCCGCCGATATCATGATCGGCTCAGGGCTGAATTTCGCAGTGCGGCTGTTCAAGATGGTGCCGCCGCGGCCGTCCTTCGATCGTTATATCGATCGCTGCGTGGCGCGGCCGGCGTTCCAGCGCGCCGAGAAGATCGCGGCGGGATGAGAGACGCTTTCGCGGAGTATGACGGTCCTTGTGAGGCTACACCGAGCGTAACCTCGCAACGATTTACTCCACCGCGGCCTTCAGATCTTCCGGCCGGGGCATCAGGATGATGTTGTAGCCGGAATCGACATAGTGGATTTCGCCGGTGACGCCGCCCGACAGGTCGGACAATAAGTAAAGCGCCGAGCCGCCGAGTTCATCCAGCGTCACGCCGCGGCCGAGCGGCGAATGCTTCTGCTGGAATGCAAACATCGCCCGCGCATCGCCGATGCCAGACCCCGCCAGAGTCCGCACCGGCCCCGCCGAAATCGCGTTGACGCGGATGCCGCGAGGACCGAAGTCGCTGGCGAGATACCGCACCGAGGACTCCAGCGCGGCCTTGGCGACGCCCATCACGTTATAGTTCGGCATCGCCCGCATCGAGCCGTCAAAGGTCAGCGTGATCATGGCGCCGCCGGTTTCGGGCATCATGTCAGCCGCGCGCCTGGCCAGTTCCGTGAACGAGAAGCAGGAAACCACCATGGTGCGCGAAAAATTCTCGCGGCTGGTATCGGCGTAGCGGCCTTTCAGTTCGTTCTTGTCGGAAAACCCGATGGCGTGGACCAGAAAGTCCAGCTGGCTCCATTGGGCGCGCAGCGTTTCGAACACCGCATCGACGCTGGCGATGTCCTCGACGTCGCAGGGCAGCACCAGGGGAACGCCGAGCGATTCGGCCAGCGGCTTGACGCGCTTGCCGAGCGCCTCGCCCTGATATGTAAAGGCGAGCTCGGCGCCCTGCGCCGCCAGTGTCCTGGCAATGCCCCAGGCGATCGAATGATCATTGGCGACGCCCATGATCAACCCGCGCTTGCCCTTCATCAGGTCCTGCATATTCGTCCGTGCACTTTCTTTTTCGTCATGCCCGGGCTTGTCCCGGGCAACTACGTCTTTCTGACCTCGTGTGGATCAAGACGTGGACGGCCGGGACAAGCCCGGCCATGACGGTAAAACTACAACATCCTGCTGTTCGCGCTCACGCATCCATCCGCTTGAACACCAGCGTGGCGTTGGTGCCGCCGAAGCCGAAGGAATTCGAAAGCACGGTGCCGAGCTTGGCGTTGTCGATGCGCTTGCGCACGATCGGCATGTCGGCGAACACCGGATCTAGCTCGGTGATGTTGGCGCTTTCGCAGATGAAGCCGTTTTGCATCATCAGCAATGAGTAGATCGCCTCCTGCAC
>JAQGMS010000463.1 GCA_028292245.1 Ramlibacter sp. | reverse complement strand
GAAGCGCGATCTCACCTCGATCGTAATGTACCGCGTATTCGAAAGCGAACTCGGCTTCGACATCAAGGAGGCGACGCAGACCATCGGAGCCTCGCTCGCCGACGCCACCAGCGCCAAGCTCCTCGGCATCAAGCCCGGCGGTCCGCTGCTGTCGATCGAACGCCTCACCGTCAATACCGACGGAAGGCCGCTGGAGCTGCTGCGTTCGGTCTACCTGCCCGATTATTTCCGCCTCAGCATCAATCTGACGCGGCGTCATCCCTGAATTTCGCTAACGGTTCAAAGGACAAAAACCATGCCAAACGGCAGCAAGGCACCCGACAGCCCCAACGTCCTGATCATTCTCAATGACGACATGGGGTTTTCCGACATCGGCTGCTACGGCGGCGAAATCGAGACGCCGAACCTCGATCGGCTGGCGGCCAACGGCCTGCGCTATTCGCAATTCTACAACACCGCGCGCTGCAGCCCGTCGCGCGCCTCGCTCTTGACCGGCCTGCATCCGCACCAGACCGGGGTGGGAATTCTCACCTACAGCAACGGGCCGGAAGGCTATGCCGGCAATCTGAACAAAAGCTGCGTCACCGTCGCCGAGGTTTTGCGGCAGAAGAAATACAAGACCTATCTGAGCGGCAAATGGCACGTCGCAAGCAGCCTGACCGAACCCAGCGATGCCTGGCCGCTGCAGCGCGGCTTCGATTATTTCTTCGGCACCATCATTGGCGCCGGCAGTTTTTATCACCCGAACACGCTGACCCGCGGCAACGACAATATCGAGCATGAAGCCGAGAAGGATCCCTCGTTCTTCTACACCGATGCGATTAGCGACCAGGCCGTCGCCTATATCCGCCAGCACAAGGAGAACAGCCCGGAGACGCCGTTCTTTCAATATGTCGCCTACACCGCTCCGCATTGGCCGCTGCACGCCCATGACGAGGACATCGCCAAGTACAAAGGCCGCTTCGATGCCGGCTGGGACTCGTTGCGCGAGGCGCGGCTGAAGCGGCTGGTCGATGACGGCATCATCCATCCGAACTGGCAGCTGACCGATCGCGATCCGACCCAGCCGCCGTTCACCGAGGCCGAGCACCGCGAATGGACGCTGCGCTGCATGGAAGTCTATGCCGCACAGATCGACCGCATGGATCAGGGCATCGGGCGGATCATCAAGGCGCTGGAAGAAACCGGCCAGCTCGACAATACGCTGATCATTTTCCTGTCCGACAACGGCGCCTGCGCCGAGGACATTCCGGATGGCGTCACCGCCCACGAACTGGTCGACCAACTTATGATCGCGCAAGCGAAAACCCGCGCCGGGAAAACGGTTCGGCTCGGCAATGATCCGTCGCTGATGCCCGGCGGCGAGGACACCTATCAGAGCTACGGCACCGCCTGGGCCAATCTGTCGAACACGCCGTTCCGGCTCTACAAGCACTGGGTTCATGAGGGCGGCATCGCCACACCGTTCATCGTGCACTGGCCGCGCGGCATCAAGGACAGGGGTGGTTTGCGTCACAATCCGAGCCAGTTGCCGGACATCATGGCCACCATCGTCGACGTCACCGGCGCCATTTATCCGAAGGAGTTCAACGGCAACACCATCCAACCTTGCGAGGGTGAAAGCCTGGTGCCGTCCTTTGCGTCGGCCTATGGCGGCCGAGGTCCATTGTTCTGGGAGCACGAAGGCAACGCCGCCATCCGCATCGGCAAATGGAAGCTGGTGCGCAAATATCCCGGTCCTTGGGAGCTCTACGACATGGAGACCGACCGCACCGAGATGCACGATCTTGCCGCGCAGCACCCGACCCGCGTCCGCGAGATGAGCGAGCAATATCAGGCCTGGGCCAAGCGTTGCGGCGTGATCCCCCGTGAAAAGATCCTGGAATTGATGAAGGCGGAAGGCGGCACCGCGTTCTGGGAAGAGGAAAAGCAGCCCTGAGATGACCGAGGGCACTCCCCGCTGCTGCGCCAATGGCCGAATGGACGATGTCGCGGCAGCGGCAGCGGCGCCTACCTTCGCCGCTATCGTGCCCAGCCCCGCCCCCATTGCGCGGCGCTGGAGCGAGCCGATCGGCGGCGCGTTCATGATGGGATCGGACGACCTGCGATTTCCGGAAGACGGAGAAGGACCGCCACGACAGGTGACGGTCGGCGAATTCGCGATCGCCTGTTTCGCTGTCAGCAATCTGCAGTTCGGCGATTTTGTCAGAGCTACCGGCTACACCACCGAGGCCGAACGATTCGGCTGGAGCTTTGTGTTCGCAGGCCTGGTGCCTGACGAAACCAGGCTCGCGGTCGGCAGCCGAGCTGCCGATACGCCGTGGTGGATTCCGGTGCCGCATGCCTATTGGGCGCAGCCGGAGGGCCCGCCCAGCACCGTGCTCGACCGGCTCGATCATCCCGTGGTTCACGTTTCCTGGAATGACGCCAAAGCCTATTGCCAGTGGTCCGACACGCGGCTGCCGAGCGAAGCCGAATGGGAGCTGGCGGCCCGCGGTGGGTTCGAACAGGCGAACTATCCCTGGGGCAACGAGCTGATGCCCGG
>JAQGMS010000013.1 GCA_028292245.1 Ramlibacter sp. | reverse complement strand
GGCTGGAGCCGATCCTCGACGGCTCGCGCCCGATTCGTGTTGCCGTCGACAACGTGCGCCGCACGCTGATCGAGGGCGCACTGCTGACCGTGCTGATCGTCTTCCTGTTCCTGAACTCGTGGCGCTCCACCGTCATCACGGGCCTGACCTTGCCGATCGCGCTGATCGGCACCTTCCTGTTCATGTACGCCTTCGGCTTCTCCATCAACATGGTCACGCTGATGGCGCTGTCGCTGTGCGTGGGCCTGCTGATCGACGACGCGATCGTGGTGCGCGAGAACATCGTGCGGCATGTGCAGATGGGCAAGAACCCGTACCAGGGCGCGCTCGACGGCACGCAGGAGATCGGCCTGGCCGTGCTGGCCACCACCTTCTCCATCGTCGCGGTGTTCCTGCCGATCGGCTTCATGGGCGGAATCATCGGAAAGTTCTTTCACGAGTTCGGCGTGACGATCGTCGCTGCGGTGCTGATCTCGATGTTCGTGAGCTTCACGCTCGACCCGATGCTGTCGTCGATCTGGCACGACCCGGAGATCGAGGCGCACGGCAAGCCCAAGGCCAACCCCAACCTCTACGACAAGACCATCGGCCGCGTCACCGGCTGGTTCGATCGCACCACGGACGAGCTGGCGCAGGCCTACCAGGGCATCCTGCGCTGGTCGCTCGGGCACAAATTAGCCACCGTGCTGCTGGCCATCGGCGTGTTCGTCACCAGCATCTTCATGGTGCCGCTATTGGGCACGGAGTTCGTTCCCAAGGCCGACTACTCCGAGACCACGCTCAATTTCTACACGCCGGTCGGCTCCTCGCTGGAAGCGACGGAAGCCAAGGCGCGGCAGGTCGAGGCGATCGTGCGCGAGTTTCCGGAAACCAGGTACACCCTCTCGACCATCAACACCGGCAATGCGCAGGGAAAGATCTACGCCTCGGTCTATGTGCGGCTGGTCGATCGCAAGGACCGCTCCCGCAGCGTCGACCAGATGGCCGGCGTGCTGCGCGAGCGCCTGAAGCAGGTGCCGGGCATCACCGTCACGCATGTGGGCCTGCTCGATTCCGTCGGCGGCAACAAGCAGGTGGAGTTCTCGCTGCAGGGGCCCGACCTGAAGGAACTGGAGCGCTTGGCCCGGCTGGTGAGCGACAAGATCCGCGGTGTGCCCGGCCTGGTCGATCTCGACTCCAGCGTGAAGCCGGACAAGCCGGTGATCGAGATCGAGGTCAAGCGCGACGCCGCATCCGACCTGGGCCTGTCGGTGGCGCAGATCGCCGGGTCGCTGCGCACGCTAGTGGCCGGCCAGACCGTGGGCAACTGGCGCGCGCCCGACGACCAGACCTACGACGTGAACGTGCGGCTTTCGCCGGACGCGCGCAACGCGCCGCAGGACCTGGACCGCCTGCCGTTCGCCATGGGCGCGAACGCCGACGGCTCGTCCCGCATCGTCCGCCTCAACCAGCTGGCGACGGTGAAGGAATCCACCGGCCCGAACCAGATCAACCGGCGCGACCTGACGCGCGAGGTGTCGATCAACGCCAACGTGTTCAACCGCTCGGCCGGCGAAATCTCCAACGACATCCGCGCGGTGCTCGACACCATCGCCTTCCCGCCGGGCTATCGCTACCAGTTCAGCGGCTCCACCAAGAACATGGCGGAGTCGTTCGGCTACGCGGTGTCGGCACTGGCGATGGCGGTGATCTTCATCTACATGATCCTGGCCAGCCAGTTCAAGAGCTTCCTGCAGCCGCTGGCGCTGATGACCTCGCTGCCCCTCACGCTGATCGGCGTGGTGCTGGCCCTGTTGATGTTCCGCTCGACGCTGTCGATGTTCTCGATCATCGGCATCGTGATGCTGATGGGGCTGGTGACCAAGAACGCCATCCTGCTGGTCGATTTCGCGATCCGCATGCGCGAGCAGGGCATGAACCGCACCGAGGCGCTGTTGCACGCCGCGAAAGTGCGGCTGCGCCCGATCCTGATGACCACCCTGGCCATGATCTTCGGCATGGTGCCGCTGGCCTTCGCGCTGACCGAGGGCTCGGAGCAGCGCGCGCCGATGGGCCAGGCCGTCATCGGCGGGGTGATTACATCCTCGCTGCTGACGCTGGTCGTGGTGCCGGTCGTCTACTGCCTGCTGGACGACCTCGGGCAGTGGCTGCGCGGGCGGCGCACGACTTCAGGCGGCGGCGCCGGGGCGGCCGCCCTGCCCGCCTCTAAAATCGGCGATTTGCCCTGACAACCGCACCGGAGAATCCAATGACCGCCCCCGCCGACCTCGAACACGCACGCTTCAACATGATCGAGCAGCAGATCCGCCCCTGGGACGTGCTCGACCTCCAGATCCTGGAGCTCTTGTCGGTGATGCGGCGCGAGGACTTCTGCCCGCTGGCGCACAAGGCGCTGGCGTTCGTCGACATGCAGATCCCACTGGCCGAACCGACCGATGAGGCGATGCAGCGCGGCCAGTGCATGCTCGAGCCCAAGGTGGAAGCGCGGCTGCTGCAGGACCTGCACGTGACCCCGCAAGACAAGGTGCTGGAAATCGGCGCCGGTTCCGGCTACATGGCCGCCCTGCTCGCGCAGCGCGCCCAGCGCGTGATCACGCTGGAGATCGAGCCGCACCTGGCGCGCACGGCGCGCGCCAACCTGCAGCGCGCCGGCGTCACCAACGCGGAGGTGCGCGAGGCCGACGGCGCCAGGGGCCTGCCGGCCGAGGCGCCGTTCGACGTGATCCTGCTGAGCGGCTCGGTCGCCGAAGTGCCGCAGGCGCTGCTGTCCCAGCTCAAGGTCGGCGGCCGGCTGGCCGCGATCGTCGGCGCCGAACCGGTGATGCGCGCCACGCTGATCACGCGCACCGGCGAAGCCTCCTTCAGCACAGCCCAGCCCTGGGACACGCTGGCGCCGCGGCTGGCGCATTTCCCCGAGCCCTCGCGTTTCCAGTTCTAGAAAGCGGCCCACGATGATCGAGCAAGTTCGACCTGCCGACCTCGCCGCCTGGCTCCAGGCGCAGCCCGCCGGCAGCGCGCCGGTGGTGCTGGACGTGCGCGAACCCTGGGAGCTGCAGACCGCGAGCGTCAAGGCCGAAGGCTTCGAGCTGGTCGCGATCCCGATGAACGAAATCCCGGCGCGGGTGGCCGAACTCGACCCGCAGCGGCCGGTCGCGTGCCTGTGCCACCACGGCGCGCGCAGCCAGCGGGTCGCGGTGTTCCTGGCCGGCAACGGCTTCGAGCGGCTGGCCAATATCGCCGGCGGCATCGATGCGTGGTCGGCCGAACGCGATGCGGGCGTGCCGCGCTACTGACCTCCAAAAAAAATCAGATTCCCATTCAAGGACGGACCATGAAATTGTTGCGGCCCTCTTCCCGATTCCTGCCCCTGTCGCTGGCCCTGGCCGCGGCGTTCGCGGCACCCGTGCGCGCCGAAAGCCTGCTCGACCTGTACGAGTCGGCGCGCGGCTACGACGCGAGCTGGCAATCGGCCAAGGCCCAATACGACGCGAACCTGTTTCGCGCCGAACAAGCCAAGGCGGGCATCCTGCCTTCGGTCAACCTCGGCGGCGGCGTGACGCGCGCGCAGTTCGACAACAGCGTTCCGCTGGTCGAGCGCGGCATCACGACGCAGACCGGCACGCTCAGCGCGTCGCAGCCGCTGTACCGGCCGGCGAACGTCGCGACTTACCAGCAGGGCAAGCGCCAGGCGGAACTGGCCCAGGCGCAATTGACGGCCGCCAGCCAGGACCTGGTGATCCGCGTGAGCCAGGCGTACTTCGACGTGCTGGCCGCGCAGGACACGCTGGCCTTCGTGCAGGCGCAGAAAACCGCGGTGAACGAGCAACTGGCCTCGGCCAAGCGCAACTTCGAGGTCGGCACCTCGACCATCACCGACTCGCGTGAAGCGCAGGCTCGCTACGACCTGGTGATCGCCCAGGAAATCGCCGCCGACAACGACCTGCGCGTGAAGAAGCTTGCGCTCGACTCGCTGGTCGGCAAGCCCGACGTGAAGCCCATCCCGCTGGCTGTGCCGGAGGTCGTGCCCCTGCCGCAGCCGAACGACGTGAACATCTGGGTCCAGCAGGGCGAGGAGAACAGCCCGGCGATCCAGCAGGCCAAGACGGCAGTGGAAATCGCCCAGCTCGAAACCGAAAAGGCCAAGGCCGGCCACAAGCCGACCCTGGACCTCACGGCCAGCTACAACGTCACGCGCAACCCGGGCGGCAACACCACGGTGCCGGTCGACACGCGCAGCAAGTCCGGTGCCATCGGCCTCTCGTTCAACCTGCCGATCTTTTCCGGCTTCGCCACGCAGAACCGCGTCCGCGAGACCTTGTCGCTGGAAGAAAAGGCGCAGGCCGACCTGGAGGCCACGCGCCGCAATGTCGCGCAGGCCATTCGCACCGCGTATTTCGGGGTCGTGTCGGGCCAGGGCCAGGTGAAGGCGCTGGAAGCCGCCGAGGCTTCCAGCCAGAGCGCGCTGGAAGCCAATCGCCTGGGCTACCAGGTGGGCGTGCGCATCAACATCGACGTGTTGAATTCGCAGAGCCAGTTGTTCCAGACCAAGCGCGACCTCGCGCAAGCGCGCTACAACGTGTTGCTGGGCCTGTTGAAATTGCGGCAGGCGAATGGGACGCTGCTGCCGGAAGACCTGGCACGGTTGAATGCGCTGGTCACGAAAAGCTGAGGTGGTTGGTTCGCGCTGGATTTTTTGAACGCAGAAGACGCAGAGGATTCGCAGAGTACGCAGAGAAATTCAAAAAAATTCTCTGTCTTCTCTGCTTCCTTTGTCTCCCCTTTTCCCTGTCTTCCTCTGCGCCCTCTGCGTAACCTTTGCGTCCTCTGCGTTCAAAAATACCTAGGCGCACCCTACCGCGCGATCAACGAGAAAACCGCCTCCGCGGTTTTCTGCGCAGCCCCCCGATGTGCCCCGGCGAAAGTGCTCGCGGCCTGCACGGCGGCATCGCGGCGAGTCGCGTCGCCGGCCAGCGCGACGGCTGAACGCACACCCTCTTCCATCGTTTCCACTCGCAGAGCCGCACCGGCCTCCTGCGCGAGTTGCGCCGCTTCCGCGAAGTTGAACGTGTGCGGCCCCATCACGATCGGGCAGCCGCAGGCCGCGGCTTCGATCAGGTTCTGGCCGCCGAGTTGCGCGAAGCTGCCGCCCAGCAGCGCGATGTCCGCCATCCCGTAGTACAGCGCCATCTCCCCCATCGAGTCGCCGATCCAGACGTCGGCCGGCTCCGGCTGCATGCCCCACTGGCTGCGGCGCGAAACGCTGAAACCATGCTGCACGGCGAGCGATGCCACCTCGTCGAAGCGCTGGGGATGGCGCGGCACGACGAGCCATCGCGCCTGCGGTTTTGCAGAACTCGCCCGCAGCACGCGGAAGAACTCGGCCTCTTCGCCCTCGCGCGAGGACGCAAACATGATGACGGGCGCGTGGCTCGCGGCACGCCAGGTCCGGCCCTGCTCCAGTTGCGGCGCATCCGGCTGCGCGTCGAACTTCAGATTGCCGAACACACCCTTCACCGTGGCGCCAGCCTGCGCCAGCCGCAGCGCGTCGCCTTCGGTCTGTGCCCACACCGCCGCCAGCGCGGCATAGGCCGGCCGCGAAAGCCAGGTCAGGCGCTTCGCCTGCGCCAGCGACTTGTCGCTCAGGCGGGCGTTGGCGAGCACCAGCGGCACATCGCGCTCCTTGCATTCCGCAACCAGGTTCGGCCACACCTCGGTTTCCATCAGGATGCCGACGCTCGGCTGGAAGTGATTGAGGAATCGCTGCACGGCCTTGCGTGTGTCCCACGGCAGCCAGGCCTGCATATCGCCCTCACGCAACAGCCGCTCGCCTTCGGCGCGGCCAGTCGCGGTGCCGTGCGTCAACAGGATGCGAACGCCGGGCCGGAGCTTGCGCAGCCGGCCCACCAGGATCGCGGCGGCGCGTGTTTCTCCGAGCGACACCGCATGAATCCAGATCGCGCCCGGCTCGGCGGGCGCGGCGTATTCGCCGAAACGCTCCGCGACGGCCAGCAGGTAGCCGGGCTCGGCCGCGCCGCGCCGCATCAACTTGCGCCGCAGGAAGGGCTGCGCGCCGATGGCCAGCAGCGAGTAGAGCGAACGGATCATGAAGGGGGCTGCACTTCGCGCCAAGCTTGCCACACCGCGTCGACCGGCGGCACCGGCTGCGCGTAAACGCTGCGCTGGCGCGCGCCCGGCGGCGCTGAAACGCCCGGCACCGGGCCGGTGCGCCACGCGGTGTCGAAGTTGTAGATCTGAACGTGCGGCAGGTCCAGCGCCACCGCGATGTGGCTCAAGCCGCTGTCCACGCCGATCACCCCGGCACAGCCGGCGAAACGGTCGGTGAGGCTGCCCAGGTCCAGCCGCGGCCAGACTTGCGCACTGGGGCCCAGGGCATGCGCCAAGCGCCCTGAGCGTTCAAGCTCGGCGTCGTTGCCATGTGGCAGGCCCAGCGTATGTCCCGCGGCAACCAGCCTTCGGCCGAGTTCGAGCCAATTCGATTCGGGCCAGCACTTGTCGTCGCGCGAGGTGCCGTGGACCAGCGCAATGCACTTCGCGGAAGCACCCGCCTGGGCATCCGCCCGCAAGCCGAACCGCAACGTTTCGGGCATCGCGTAGCCCAGCGCGCGCGCGCACAGCTCGCGTGAACGCGTGACCGCGTGCACATGCGGCTCGATGCGGATCGCGACATCGGCCAGCCAGCGGGTCGGCGCTTCGTAGCCGGAACCCTCCGTCCGGTTGGCCAGGGCGAAGCGCTTGCCCCCCGCAGCCAACCGCGCGACGCGCGCCACCAGCGCAGACTTCGTCAGGCCGTGCAGGTCGATCACCGCGTCATAGGCTTGCGCGCGCAATTCATCGCGAAAAGCGCGCCACTCACCGCGGGTCTGCGCGCCCAGCGGCGCCTTGCGCCAGCGCCGCAGGTCGCAGCCGATCGCTTGCGCCACGCCTTCGCAGCGCTGCACCAGCGGCGCGAACGCGCGCTCCACCACCCAGTCGATCCGGGCGTCCGGCAAGGCCATGCGGATGTCCTGCACGGCCGGCATGGTGTGGACCACGTCGCCGAGCGAGGAGAGTTTGACGATCAGGATTTTCACAAGCCGCCATTGTGGCTTGTCGGCGGCCCCCGCCCTTTCAGTGCGCCGCTTCGGCGATTTTCGCGTCGGGCTTGACCTCGCGCAGCAGTGCGAGCATCCGCTCCTCGATGCGATGCAGCGCCTCCTGTGTCTGGCCCTCGAAACGCAGCACCAGCACCGGCGTGGTGTTGGACGCGCGGATCAGGCCGAAGCCATCGGGCCAATCCACGCGCAGGCCGTCGATGGTCGAGGCTTCGGCCGGCGCCTCGAACGAGGCTGCGCGCGCGACCAGCCGTTCGACCAGCGCATGCGCCTCGCCTTCCGCGCATTTCACATTGAGCTCGGGCGTGGAAAAACTGGTGGGCAGTCCGTCGAGCACCGCGCTCGGGTCGTCCGAGCGCGAGAGGATTTCAAGCAGGCGCGCGCCGGCATAGGTGCCGTCGTCGAAACCGAACCAGCGCTCCTTGAAAAAGATGTGGCCACTCATCTCGCCGCCCAGGGGCGAGCCGACCTCTTTCATCTTGGCCTTGATCAGCGAATGGCCGGTCTTGTACATCAGCGGCACGCCGCCGGCCTCGCGGATCGCGGGCGCCAGCCGCTGCGTGCATTTGACGTCGAACAGGATGGTGCCGCCCGGCACGCGCGTGAGCACGTCGCGCGCCAGCAGCATCAATTGCCGGTCCGGGTAGATGTTGTTGCCTCCGCGCGTGACGATGCCCAGCCGGTCGCCGTCGCCATCGAAGGCCAGGCCGAGCTCTGCATCATGTTCGCGGATGGCGGCGATCAGGTCCCTCAGGTTCTCGGGCTTGCTGGGATCGGGATGGTGATTGGGAAAATTGCCGTCGACCTCGCTGAAGAGTTCGATCACCTCGCAGCCCAGCGCGCGGAAAATGCCGGGCGCCGATGCGCCGGCGATGCCGTTGCCCGAATCCACGACGATCTTCATGGGCCGCGCCAATTTCGCGTCACTGACGATGCGGTCGCGGTACGGAGCCAGGATGTTGACGTTGCGGATATTCCCCGGCTGCGCGCCGTTGCGGGCGCCGCCCTCCTGCATCAGCCGCCGCAGCGCCTGGATTTCCTCGCCGTAGATGGCGCGCCCCGCCATCACCATCTTGAAGCCGTTGTAGTCCTTGGGGTTGTGGCTGCCGGTGACCTGGATGCCGCTGGTGCACAAGGTGCTGGCGGCGAAGTAGAGCATCGGCGTGGTGGCCAGCCCGATGTCGATGACGTCCAGGCCCGAGGCGGCGAGACCGCGGATCAGCGCGGCGCTGAGCAACGGGCCGCTCAGCCGCCCATCGCGGCCCACCGCGACGGCCTTTTCGCCTTCCGCGCGGGCAAGCGTGCCGAACGCCAGCCCGAGCGCCTGCGCAACCTCTTCGGTGAGCGTGGCCGGAACGATGCCGCGGATGTCGTAAGCCTTGAAAATGGTGGGCGATAGCTGCATGGATCGGGTTCTCCGCGCTTGATGCGAAGCACAAATTGTAGGCCCGCGCTTGCCGTCGAGCGGCATCTGAAAGTGTCGTCCTACGCCGCGTGACCCTCCGTTCCGACAGTCCGCGCCGACGCGAAGCGGACAATCCCCAGCATTGGCAGCATCACGCTCAGCGCCGGAAAATCATGAAATCCCGCAAGAACCAGGACAAGGCGAATTCGCCGCCGGCGCAAGACGCAGGCCCGCGCGATTCTCCTTGGGCAGACAGCACGTCCGGCGAAGGCGCCGCGAGTGCGCTCGATACGCTCAGGAGCCAGGAACGCCGCCGCGACCGCGTGAAGCCCGGAGAAGAGAAAGCGCAAAAGGACCGGCCGGCCAACCACAAGTAGGCGGGCTCAATCCTTGGGGTCGTTCTGGCCGGGCGTGAGCGCCGCACGCCGCCGCCTGATCATCTGCATCTTCGACATCGCGCTCAACGAACCTTGTCCCGATTGCTGGTCATCCGCCACGCGGTGCCTGGACCTGCGCTCACGCCCTTGCGGTCCTCCCTCGCGTGCCGCCGTCTCGCCCCGCGCTTCCGATCTTGTCCCCGTCTTCTCGTGTTGTTCGTGTGGTTGTTTGGACGCCATGTGGATTCCATCGGCTGTTGAAAATCACTTTACAAGAACGCGTCGCGGGGATCTGTAGGGGTGCAGTGAGCGACACCGTAGGTACTCTCCTATTCAGCTCGACAGGCCGCGACTCGCCCGCCGCATCAATCTCATCCTTCAAGCGGTTCCGCTGTCGCCCTACAGGCCGGGCCGTGGCCCAGGCATATGGTGCGTTTCTGACTCAAAGGAGCTTCCGATGAACCCAACCCAGGGCAATGCCGGCACCGACCCGACGCGGCCGATCGTGACAGCCAAAGCCAAGACCGACAGCGTGCAGGAAGAACTGGCCGTCGCCAGCGCCGAACTCCAACTGACCAACACGGCGCTCGAACAAATCCTGCCACCCGGCCAGAAGCAGGGCGACGTGCGCAAGGCACTGGACCAGAACGAGCGGATCGAGGAGAAGGTCACCCAGGCGGCCGAGGAGCTGGCCGAGGTCTCCGACCTGCTGGCGGAAGAGATCGTGCAGCGGCACCGCCTGGAACAGGAACTGGCCCGCCGCACACCCTGAAAGAGGCCGGCAGGGGCATGTCCGAAAACGGCTAGTGAAAGCCGGGGCGCTGCGTATGATCCAGCGCATGAGCCCCGACACCGCAACCCTGCAACCCGACGCCTGCTACCTGGCCTTGCAGGCACGCGACGCGCGCTTCGACGGCCGTTTTTTCATCGGCGTGACCTCCACCGGCATCTACTGCCGGCCGGTCTGCAAGGTGCGGATGCCCAAGCGCGAGAACTGCCGTTTCTTCGGCCACGCCGCGCAGGCCGAGAGCGCGGGCTTCCGTCCCTGCCTGCGCTGCCGCCCCGAACTGGCGCCGCATTCGATCACCTGGTCGATCCAGGATGCAAGCTACATCCTGGCCCACCAGGCGGCGCGCCTGCTCGACGAGCCGGAGGCCTGGAGCGAATCCTTCCCCTCGGTGGAGCAATTGGCGGCGCGGCTGGGCGTGAGCGACCGCCATGTGCGGCGCATTTTCGAGACGCAGTTCGGCGTGTCGCCGGTGCAATACCTGCAAACGCGCAGGCTGCTCACGGCCAAGCAGTTGCTCGCGGACACGGACCTGCCGATCACGCAGGTGGCGCTGGCGAGCGGCTACTCGAGCCTGCGGCGCTTCAACGCGGCCTTCGTCGAGCACTACGGCTTGAACCCGACCCGCCTGCGGCGCGAGGGCGCATCGCGGCCGGCGCGCGGCATGGCGATTCGCCTGGGCTATCGCCCGCCGTACGACACGCAGGCCATGCTCGGCTTTCTCGGCAAACGGGCGATCTCCGGCGTCGAGTTCGCGGACCTGGCAAGCGGCAGCACCGGCCGCACGATTTCCATCGAGTCCGGCGGGCAATCGCACCAGGGCTGGCTGGTCGGAGAGTTCGACGAGACGCGCCACCAACTGGTGTTGCGCGTCAGCGATTCGCTGCGCGGCGTGCTGCCGGTCGTGATCCACCGCCTGCGCGCGGCGCTCGACCTGGACGCCGACCCGAACGCCATCAACGACGTGCTGCACGCGAGCTTTCCGCAGGGCGACGGCCTGCGCGTGCCCGGCACGATGAGCGGCTACGAGCTGGCGGTGCGGGCGGTGCTCGGCCAGCAGATCACGGTGGCGGCCGCGCGAACGCTGGCGCAGCGCATGGTGGACCGTTTCGGCGAGCCGATCGAAACGCCGCTGCCGCAGCTCACGCGCCTGTTCCCGCAGCCGCCCGTGCTGGCCGCCGCCAGCGGCGACGCGCTCGGTCAACTCGGGATCGTCAAGCAAAGGCAGGCGGCCATCGTCGCGATCGCGCAGGCGGTAGCCGACAAGCGCCTGCAGTTGCACGGCGGCGCCGATGTCGCCGCGACAGTCGAGGCGCTCAAGGCGTTGCCCGGCATTGGCGACTGGACCGCGCAATACATCGCGATGCGCGCGCTGCGTTGGCCCGATGCCTTTCCGGCCGGCGACGTGGCATTGCACAAGGCACTCGGCGTGCAAGGCGGGCCGAACCCGGCGCGCGCGGCGCAAGCCGCGTCGCAGCCGTGGAAGCCCTGGCGCAGTTATGCGGTGATACGGGCATGGGCGGCGATGCCGGCCAAGGCCGCGGCGACAATCTAAAGGAACACTCATGAAATTCGACAATTCCATCGTCCAGGCCCGCTACGACAGCCCGCTCGGCCCCATGGTCGTCGCCGCCACGGCGCGCGGCCTGGCCGGCCTGTGGTTCGAAGGGCAAAAGCACATGCCCGACAACGCGCTGTGGCCCGAACAGCCGCGGCATCCGGTGCTGCGCCAGGCCGTCGCGCAACTGCGCGAATACTTCAGCGGCGCGCGCAGCACGTTCGACTTGCCGCTGGACTTGCAAGGCGGCACGGCATTCCAGCAATCGGTGTGGCGCGAACTGCTGGCGATTCCCTCGGGCGGCACCACCAGCTATGGCGTGCTGAGCCAGCGCATCGGCCGGCCGGCGGCCGTGCGCGCGGTCGGCGCCGCTGTCGGGCGCAACCCGCTGAGCGTGGTCGTGCCCTGCCACCGCGTGGTGGGTTCCAACGGAGCGCTCACCGGCTACGCCGGCGGCCTCGCGCGCAAGAGCGCCTTGCTGCAATTGGAGGGCGCCATTTGACCGCGGCTTCGCAAGGCAACGCCACCAATTTATCCACGCGCAGCTGGACCTTCGATTTCATCCTGCTGGCCGCCATCTGGGGTTCGTCTTTCCTGTTCATGCGGCTGGGCGCGGTGGAGTTCGGCGCACTCCCTACCGCTGCCCTGCGCGTGGCGATCGCCACGGTCTTCCTGTTGCCGCTATTGTGGCGGCGCGGGCTGGGGCCGCAGTTGCGCCAGCACTGGAAGCCGCTCTTCGTGGTCGGCTTACTCAACTCGGCCATCCCGTTCGCCTGCTTCTCGTTCGCGCTGCTGTCGATCACGACCGGCCTGTCGGCAATCCTCAACGCCACGGTGCCGCTGTTCGGCGCCGTGATCGCCTGGCTCTGGCTGAAGGACCGTCCGACAGCCTCGCGCATCCTGGGCTTGGCGATCGGATTTACCGGTGTTGCGCTATTGGCATGGGACAAGGCCAGCTTCAAGCCGGATGCATCGGGCGTCGCGCCCGGCTGGGCCGTGCTGGCGTGCCTGCTCGCGACGGTGTGCTACGGCGCAGCCGCCAACGCGACCAAACGCTACCTCGGCGGCGTGCCGGCGCTGGTCACGGCCACCGGCAGCCAGGTTGGCGCCACGCTGGTGCTGGCCTTGCCCGCGCTCTGGTTCTGGCCGGACCACAGGCCCAGCGTGCAGGCCTGGATGTCGCTGGCGGCAGTCGGCGTGCTGTGCACCGGCGTCGCGTACATCCTGTATTTCCGCCTGATCGAGCAAGCCGGCCCCGCCCGCGCGCTGGCCGTGACTTTCGTCGTGCCCGTGTTCGCAGTGTTCTACGGCGTCGTGTTCCTCGGCGAAGCCGTCACGAGCTGGATGGTGCTGTGCGGCGTCGTGATCGTGTGCGGAACGGCGTTGTCGACTGGGCTGTTGAGGTTGGGGCGCCGTGCCAGGTGATTGGTGCGCCTTGGTTTTTTGAACGCAGAGGGCGCAGAGAATTCGCAGAGGACGCAGAGAAATACCAAAATCTCCTGGCTGTTTTCTCTGCGACCTCTGCGTAACCTTTGCGCCCTCTGCGTTCAAAAATCCGCAACGCCCTAGAACCTGGGCAAGTCCCGCAAACTCCGTCCCGGCGCTTCTTCGTCGAGCGACAAGGTCTCGGTGCCTTCGGCGAGCACATCGACCTTGACTTCCGGGCCTGGCTCCAGGCCGCCGCTGTCGTCGGGGAACAGGCTGATCACCGTGTCGCCCTCGACCAGCCGGTCCACCACCTCCGTCAGGCGCGCGGGCGTGGGCCGCAGGTCCCAGTGGGACCTGGTGCTGTCGATCAGGCCCATCATGGCCTCGACGATCTGCGCGCCGGCATAGCGCAGCGCGGTGATGCCGTAGGTCACTCTTTCAGCGGGGTGCACATTGTCCATCCGCACATTCTGGAGCCCCGCTGGGTCCGCACGATAGGTCAACAGGCAGACCATCCGTCGGAGCGTGCCTACGGTACGCTTCAGGCAGCGCTGCAGAGCTACACTGGCAAGACTTGTTGTCCGCACCCGGCATGAGCGCCCTGCCTTCCGAATCGTCTCCCCTCTCGCCGCCGCCGTTCCCGGCGCTCGGCAAGGCGCATGCGCGCCGCCTGCGCGAGATCTACCGCTCCGCCGGCTGGCCGTGCCAGGACCCCCTGGAGATCGAGCTGCTGGCCGCGGGCCTGCTCGATCGGGTGCGCGGGCCGTCGGGCCACGAATCGCTTCGCGTCACCGATGCGGGTGTGCAACTGCTGGCCACCACGCTGGCGAAAAATCGCGCGGCGCTATCGGCGCACGAGGCCCTGGTCGAACGCGTCGCGCTGGAGATGGGCCGCGCCGGCCGCATCGCGTGGCGCGGCCTGGCCCTGCGCGCGCAGGTTCCGGCCGAGGCTGGGGACAAATTGAGCTGGTGCGTGGCCAAGCCCGATGTCTTCTCGATCCGCAACACTTCGGTGGCCACCTATGTCGATCCGATCGTGCATGAGATCAAGGTGCGACGCGCCGACCTGTTGGGCGACCTGCGCCAAAGCGCCAAGCGCAGTGCTTACCTCGACTTGGGCGAGTGCTGGTATGTGCTGGGATGCGATGCCAAGGGCCGCAGCATCGCCGCGCCGGAGGAAGTGCCGCCCGAGTGCGGCGTGCTGGTGCTGGAGAACGGCCGCCTCACCACGGCCCGCGCCGCGCCACGCCGCTCCCGCAATGGGTTGCCGTTCGGTGTATGGATGGCGCTGGCGAAAGCGACACCGGTGACCGGGTTGGACGAGGATGCGCAGGCGCTGTTGGGGTTGCCCGTAGGAATAGGTGGGCTAGAGCGCTGAGGCTTTTTGAACGCAGAGGGCGCAAAGGTTACGCAGAGGACGCAGAGGACGCAGAGGAAGACAGAGAAAGGTAAGAAGAAAAACTTTCTTTGGTATTCCTCTGCGTCCTCTGCGAATCCTCTGCGCCCTCTGCGTTCAAAAATACGGTTCGATCACCCCACGCTCAATTCACACGGCAGGATGCTCCGACTTCCCCGGTTCCGGCGTCTTGACGCGGCCCTTCTCCGGATCGAGGGGTGCCTGGTGCGGCTCGGGGTTCGCGGGCTTGGGCGGCGCCGTCGGTGGCGGCGCGGGCGCTGCCGGCGCGGGAGCGCTGGCCATTACTCGCGCTCGACCTCGCGCAGCGGCCGCTCGGCGCCGTCATCGCTGGGGATGTCGTCTTCCTCGGCCAGCTCGGGCTCTTCTCTTTCCAGCCCCGTGGCGGGCGGGACCAGTCCGGGTGCGATGCCTTGGTTCATGCGCGGTTCTCCTTAAAGCGTGGGCGGCTTGCCCTTCGGGTCCTCGGGCTCGGCCGACGGCAATGTGGGCGCGAATTCCGGTTCCACCGGCAGGTGCGTCGGATTGGGCGCCGCAGGTTCTTCACCGGGGGCCGGCTCGGGTTCGACCGGGTGCGTGGCCATGGCTAGAAGGCGCTCTTCTCGGACAGCATGGGCGCGTCCTCGCTCTGTCGGGCTGCGGGCGCCGGCACATGCGAGTCGGAACCTTCGCCGGCGTCGGCATGATGCGGCGGCGAAAAGCCGTCGTCCAGCAATTGCGGTGCGGGCTCGCCGGTATGAAGGCTGGGGTCGATGTCGTAAGAGATCATGCGGAACTCCTTTTGACCCGATGGTGGTGGCGGCAACGGGAACCAGCCCTCAGCCGGCGCGCCAAATGCATGTCGGCAGATGCCGACGGCCCGCTAGTCGTGCTCTTCGGTCATCCGCTGGGCTTCGCGCCGCACCACGGTGCTCGGCTCGTGCGTGAACGGCAGGCGTGGCAGGCCGATCAGCGCCTGCAGGTGCGAATGGGCGCGGTCCATGTCGGCCCCGATCATCGCCAGCGCCACTTCATGGCCGGGTTCGTTCTTGGCAATTTCGAGATAGGCGGCGCGCAGGCGCTGGTAATCGCCTTCGGCGCGCGACACGTCCTGTTGCAGCGCTTGCACCCTCGCGTGTTCGGTTCGGCTATGGCGCATCATGCAGTTCGACCAGTTCGACTATGGCGGGCGCCGCCGGCTGCGCGTTGTGTTCCAGGCCGCGCTCGTGCAGCCCGCAGGCCGAAAGCAATGCGAGCTCCTCATAGCCGGCGGCGAGCGCCGCCAGGTAGCTGCCGTGGCTGTGTGATGCCTTCTTGAGGACGAACACGCGCCCACCGGCGCTTTCGATCAGCACCCAGGCGTAACCATTCTTGGCGGTTTGTTCGATCGTCAAGGCGATCTGGCGCAGGCGTCCACTCATGCCAAAAATAGTAGCCAGCGTCATCCGCCGCGCCTGTAGGACAAGCCAGACAGCCCGCGCAGTCCCCGCCCGTGCCGGGCCGTCGGCATGTGGCGCGACTTCGGTTGCGACTCGCGACAAATGAGTGGCATCGCACACAGCGCGCGCGGCAAGGCTGGAAAAATCACGCCATGCCCGCAACCCCAGGTCCCGACCCGCGCACCGCGAACCGCTTCGAAGCGCTCGATGGCTGGCGCGGCGTGTGCGCCTGCCTGGTGGTGCTGTTCCACTTCCACGGCTACAGCCCGATCTACAGCTCGCCGCTGGTTCGCAACAGCTACCTGTTCGTCGACTTCTTCTTCGTCCTCTCCGGCTTCGTCATCGCCTGGAATTACGCCAACCGCCTGGGTTCGTGGCCCGAAGTGCGCAGGTTCCTGGTGCTGCGGGTCGGCCGCGTCTATCCGCTGCACGTGTTCATGCTGTTCTGCTTCCTGGCGTACGAGACGGCCAAGCTGGTGAACGGGCTGGGACAGCCGTCGCCGCCCGCGACCTTCTCCGGCGAAACGCACCCGGGCGCGGTGCTGAGCAACCTGTTCCTGGTGCAAAGCCTGCACCTGCACGACAGCCTCACCTGGAACGGCCCGAGCTGGTCGATCAGCACCGAGGTCTGGACTTACGTCGCCTTCGCGATCCTCTGCGTGGGGCTCGGCTTGCGCCACTGGATGCTGGCCGTGGCGGCCATCGCCCCGCCGCTGGCGCTGCTGTACCTGTCCAAGACCGGAATGGACGTCACCTACGACTGGGGCCTGATCCGCTGCCTGTTCGGCTTCGCGCTCGGCGTCGCCTGCTACCAGATCCAGCGCCGGCGCGCGCCGGCCACGCGCCTGCTGAACCCCTTGCCGGCGACGGCGCTCGAATGCGTGATGGTGGCCGTGGTGGTGATGTTCGTCTCGCTGGCCGACAAGACCGCCTGGTCGCTGCTGGCGCCGTTCGTGTTCGCGCTGGCCGTGCTGGTGTTCGCGTCGGAGGACGGCTTGGTGAGCCGGCTGTTCCGCACCGGGCCCTTCAAGTGGCTGGGCAAGCTGTCCTATTCGATCTACCTCACCCACTTCTTCTTCGTCATGCTGCTGCCGGTCGTGGTCAAGCGCGTACTGCAGCAAGACCTGTGGACCCCGATGCCGGTCGCCGGCGGCCAATACGTGCTGGTGTATGGCCGCAACGACCTCGAAGGCACGCTGTTCTACGTCGCGGTGGTGGCGTTGACGCTGGCCTTCAGCGCGTTCACCTACCGCTGGATCGAAACCCCCGGGCGCGACTGGAGCCGCCGCTGGGCCGGCCGCCCGGCCCCCGCCACGGCAGAGCCGCTGCGAACCGGCGCCGGCCAAGTGCCGACGCCCTAACTGATGAGCTATCCGATGAGCGACTCCATGAAACCCGAAATCCGACATTCCCATAGCCTGAACGGGCCATGCGCCACAGCGCCAATCACACAGTGCGCTGACGCAAAATTGGACTCAACCTCAACTGCCGGGAGAACCTGATGCGCAGCACCCTCATCGCGATCGTTCTCTGCGCTTGCAGCGCGGCGGCAAGTGCCCAATGCCTTGCAAGCAATCCGACGACGGCCGCGGCGCCGCTGCCCGATTCCACGCAGCCCACCGCCGTCAAGCACCCCACCGGCCAAGCCGTGACGGAAGCGCGGCCCGCCCCCGAACTCATCAAGACCGCAGGCGCCCAGACCCATGACGGCTCGCCCTCGATGCAGGCGAGCCCCGCGCGCAGCCGGCCCGCCGGCGAACGCCCTGTGCGCACCGGCACGGCCATGCTGCTGGCGGCACTGGCGCTGATGTCGGGGATTGCCCTGCGCCGCTACACCTCGCACGACCAATGACCGCTGGAACCGTCGCAGCCCTGGCGGAGCGGGCGCTGAAGTGGAGCGCGCTCACGACCATCGCACGCTTCGTCCTGCAGCTCGGGGCGCAGGTCGCGCTGGCCCGCCTGCTCGGGCCGGGCAACTACGGCGTGTACGGCATCGGCATCACCGTGCTGACCTTCGCGGCCTTCCTGTCGGGTGCGAGCTTCAGCTGGAACCTGATGCTGTTGCCCACCGTCACGCGCGACGACATCCGCTTTTCCTTCACCTGGCAATTGGTGGCCGGGATCGTGACGGCTTGCGCGATGTACGCGGCGGCGCCCGCGCTCGCGCACTTCTTCGGCGAGCCGCGCGTGGAGGGCATGGTCCAGTGGCTGTCGCTGGCCAGCCTGCTGACGGCCACCAGCGCGCCGGCGCTGTGCCTGCTGCAGCGCGACCTCAATTTCCGCACGCTCGGGCTGGTGCAACTGGCCGGCTATGCCGTCGGCTACCTCGGCGTCGGCGTGCCGATGGCGCTGGCCGGACACGGCGCCGAATCGCTGGCCGCGGCGTGCGTCGTGCAAGCCGCCGTGACGCTGGTGGGCGCCTATATGGCCAAGCCGCATCCGCTGCGGCCGCTGTTCTCGCATGCCGGCGGGCCGGCGGCGCTGACCACCGGGCGCGCCGTCTTCCTCACCAACATCGTGAACTGGCTGCTGAGCAACCTGGACCGGGTCGTCATCGGCCGCATGCTCAACGCGCACTTCGTCGGCCTCTACACCGTCGCCTACAACCTCGCTTCGATCCCCAACGTGCTGCTGCTGAGCGCGCTGCAGCCGGCCTTCCTGGCCGCCGGCGCCAAGATGCAGCAGGAACCGAAACGGCTGGCGCAGGGCTGGCTGCTCGGCCTGGCCTGCGTGCTGGTGCTGCTGACGCCCGCCTCCGTGGTGTTCGCCCTGCTCTCGGCCGACCTGGTGCGGCTGCTGTACGGCGCGGCGTGGATGGACTCGGCCTGGGTGCTGGCCCTGCTCTTCCTTTGCCTGCCCGCCTGGTGCTGCTGGGGCCTGTCCACGCCGGTGCTTTGGAACACCGACCGCAAGCACCAGGAATTCCTGCTGCAACTGCCGCTGCTTGCGCTGGCGGTGCCGGCCTGGTGGATGTTCGCGGGTGAAGGCATCCGCGCTGTCGCGGTGGTGTCCGCGGTGGTCATCTATGCGCGAGCCACCGTGATCATCACCGCCGCGCTGAACGCGCTGCAATTGCGCTGGACCTCTATTCTTCCGTACGTGGCGCGCGGGCTGGGCCTGGCTGCCGTTTGCGGCGCCGCCGTGCTGCTCGGGCAGCGCGCGGTGTCCACGCTGACCTTCCCCGGCGTTTCGCTCTATGCGGGTGGCGCCTGCGCGCTGGCGGCGATGCTGCTGCTGGTGGGCATGCGGCCGCAAGTGCTGGGCCACGAAGCGCAAAGCGCGCTGGGACGGCTGTTTCCGGCGTTCGCGCCGCAATGGGCGCCGCCGGTGGCGCCGATCGACCTGGATGGGCAGCCGCGATGAAACTCTCCCGCTCCAACGGCTTTCTCCACTGGGTGCTGCCCGCGATGCTGGCGCTGGTGGCGGTGGGCGCCCTGCTGTCCGGCCGCGACATGTCGCTGATCTTCCAGGAACTGGCAGCCGACACCGGGGGCTACCAGGGGCCCGTGGTCGTGTGGGGCCAGCGGCTGGTTTCGGTGCTGCTGCTGGCCGCCGCGGGCGAGCGCATCTTCAAGCACGTCACGCTCCACAAGCAACTGCCCTCGCCGGCGCTGACGGGGGCCTTCGTCGTCTACTGGGCGGCCACCGTCGCCACCCCGGCGATCTTCGGGTCGCACCCGCAGCTCGCGCACGAGTATCTCTATGCGCTGGTGCTGGGCTTCGCGGTGCTGTTGGTCTCGCAAGGCGAAGGCGACCGCGTCCTGCGCGCCGCCCGCGATGCGCTGCTCCTTTTCATCGTGGCCGGCTTGCTGCTGGTGCCGGTGCTGCCGGCCATGGTCATGGACCAGTCGTACACCCAGGGCCTGCTGCCCGGCGTGCCGCGCTTCGGCGGGCTGGCGCCGCATCCGGTGGCAATGGGCATGTTCGCGCAGACCGCTCTGCTGTTGCTATGGGCCCGCCCGTTCCAGAACCGCTGGCTCAATCTGGGCGCTTGGCTGGCCGGCGGCGGCGCGCTGTTTTTCGCGCAGTCCAAGACCGCCTGGATCGCGTTCCTGCTGTGCTCGGCCTGCATGCTCGCGGTACGCCACGGCGCCCGGTTCTGGCAGCGCGTGACCGATCCGCGCCAGGGCGCGTTCGGCATCGTTGCCTGCCTGTGCGCGATCATCGTGCTGGCGGGCATCCTGGGCTGGGTGACGCTCGGCGACCTGGGAACGCAGCTCGACGACTTCGCCAATACCGCCCAGGGCGCGCAACTGATGTCGATGACCGGGCGCGACCAGATCTGGGCGGTCGCGATCGAGGAGTGGCATGCGAGCCCGCTGTTCGGCTACGGCCCCGGGCTGTGGGATTCGGATTTCCGCGCCAGCATCGGCATGCCCAATGCCACCGATGCGCACAACCAGTTCATGGATACGCTGGCCCGTTCGGGCAGCGTGGGCGCGGCGGCGCTGGTGCTGTACGCGTGCGTGCTGCTGGTGCTGTCCCTGCGCTACGCCAAGACCACCGGCGGCCTGAGCCTGGCGCTGTTCCTGGCATTGGCGCTGCGCTCGATCAGCGAAGTGCCGCTGCTGCTGTTCGGCTATGGCACCGACCTGTACAGCCACCTGCTGCTGCTGGCGACGCTGGCGGGCGCGGCCAGTGCCCGCACCCTGGCCCGGCCGGTGCGCGCGTCGTATGCCTACGGGACCGCGTCATGAATTTCTCCGTCGTCATCCCGCTGTACAACAAGGCGCGCTTCATCGAAGGCGCGGTGCGCTCGGCGTTGGCCCAGACGCATCCGCCGTACGAAGTGATCGTGATCGACGACGGCTCGACCGACGGCGGCGCCGACCTGGTGGAGGACCTGGACTTCCAGTGCGTTCGCGTGGTGCGCCAAGTCAACGCCGGCGTGTCCGCGGCCCGCAATCGCGGCATCGCGCTGGCGCAGGGCGACTGGGTCGCGTTCCTGGACGCCGACGACTGGCACCACCCGGCCTACCTGGCCAACCTGGCGCGCGCGCACCGGGCCTGCCCGGAAGCGGACATGCTGGCCACCGGCTTTCGCCAGGTGGACGGCGCGAGCGGCGAGGAGCCCGAGGATTGGGCCGTACCGGAGGCGTTCTGTGAAGTCGAGCTGATCGAGGACCTGCGCGTGCGCTGGATGAAGAACGCGCCCTTCTTCACCAGCAGCGTCGCGGTGCGCACCCGGCTGCTGCGGCAGATGCACCCTTGTTTCGTCGAGGGCGAATCGTTCGGTGAAGACCTCGACCTGTGGTTCCGCCTGGCCGACCTGACGCCGGTGGCGCTGGTCAACGCGCCGTTCGCCGCCTACCGCGCCGCGGTCCCCGGCTCGCTCACCGGCACGCACCAGCCGCGAAAGTTGGCGCCGTTCCTCTCGCGCATGCGGCAGCGCGCACAGGAAGGCGCGATCCCCGCGCACCTGCGGCGCTCCGCCCTCTGGTTCGTCGCCCAGCAGGAAGTGACGCTGGCGCGCGAGCTGCTGGCCGCGGGCCGGCGGCGCGAAGCCATCGCCTGCCTGCTGAAGGCGCGCGACGCCGCGCGCGGGCGCCGCTGGCAGATCACCGCGCTGATGGCGCTGTTCATGCCGGCCCAGGTGGCCGACCGCTGGCAGCGCTGGCGCCTGCGCAGCGCCGACACTTTTTCGCAGGAGGGAACGGCGCCATGAATGTCGACCAAGCCAGCCCGGCGCGTTGCCGCGTATCGGTGGTGATCAAGGCCTTGAACGAGGAGGCCAACATCTGCGCGGCGATCGAAACCGCCCTGCAGGCGGTGGAAGAAGTCGGCGGCGAGGTGATCCTGGCCGACAGCCACTCGACCGACCGCACGGTGGAACTGGCGTCGCGCTATCCGATCCGCATCGTGCAATTGGCCAACCCGCAAGACCGCTGCTGCGGCGTGGGCCCGCAACTGGGCTACCAGCATTCGTTCGGCGAGTACGTGTACATCCTGGACGGCGACATGAAGATGCTGCGCGGCTTCCTGCCGGAGGCCCTGGCGTTCCTGGCGCAGCATCCGGAAGTCGCCGGCGTGGCCGGCCGGCTGGTGGAGCTGAACAACGAGAGCCTGGAATATCGCGAGCGCGGGCTGCGCGCCCACGCGCACCTCGCCCCGGGCGAGGTGGACCGCCTCGACGGCGGCGGCTTGTACCGTCGGCGTGCGATCCAGGAAAGCGGCTATTTCTCGGACCGCAACCTGCACAGCTACGAAGAGTTCGACCTCGCGGTGCGGCTGCGCTCGCTGGGCTGGAAGCTGTGGCGGCTGCCGGTCGAGTCCGTGACGCACTTTGGCCACGACGCGCCGCCCTACAGCTTGCTGCTGCGCCGCTGGCGCTCGCGCTACGCCTGCGGCCTGGGCGAGCTGGTGCGCGCCGCCGCCGGCCAGCCGCGCATGAAGCTCATCGTCCGGGGCGCGCGCGAGTTGCGCCTGTATTGCGCCGTGATCGCCTGGTGGGTGCTGCTGCTCGCCACGCTGTTGTGGCCGGCACCGGTTGCGGCCCGTGCCCTGGGCTTCGCCGTGTTGGCCGTGGCGCCGCTGGCGCTGATGCTGTGGCGCAAGCGCTCGCTCGGCCGCGCCGTGTATTCCGTGGTTTCCTGGTGCTTCAATGCCGCCGGGCTGCTGCGCGGCCTGTCGCGGCCGCGCCGTCCCCCGCACGAGCCGGTCGCCAGCCGCGTGCTGCAGGAACCGTCGTCCGCGCTGGAACCGAGTCTTCGCCAATACGCAAAACCCTAAGCCAAAGAAAAATGCCCGACACCGCAGGATCACTTCCCCGCACCGCCGCAGCCGAAACGAGTTGCCGCTTCATCTACATCGCCTGCCCGTGGACGCCGGTGGGCGGCGGCATGTTCAAGGTTGCCGATTACCTGATCCAGTCGCAGGCGCATGAGACGCCGGCCGATGCCGCGCAATTGCGCCCACTGGACACGCGCGGCGGCGGCAGCGCCGTCCGCTCGCTGTGGGTCCTGGCCACCGCGCTGGCCAAGCTGGTGCGCGGCAAGCTCTCCGGCCAGCTCGCCGGCGTGCACGTCAACATGGCCGAGCGCCTGAGCCTGTGGCGCAAGAGCGCGATCGTCGTGATGTGCCGCGCGCTGGGCGTGCCGGTGGTGCTGCACCTGCACGCGGCCCAGCTGCATCACTACTACCGCGGCCTGCCCGCGCCGCTGCAGCGCCTCACGCGCTGGGTGTTCTCGCTTCCCGCGAGCGTGGTGGTGCTGGGCGCGGCCGCGCGGCAGTTCGTGATCGAGGAGCTGCAGGT
>JAQGMS010000533.1 GCA_028292245.1 Ramlibacter sp. | reverse complement strand
GATGTCTGCGGTGGGGTTCTGCGTGATGGCGTTGTAGTCGGCATCGGCGATGAACCAGCGGAAGACCGGAATCGCTGACGTCACGTCGTCCCGGACGACGACCCCGCGGTAGACGATGGTGTCGTCGGTGCGGGGGGAGCGGGTGGTGGCGTTGGTGTTGGTGGCCTCGAGGCGGTAGCGGATGAGGTGCCCGGCGGTGGCGCCGGGGATGGTGGCGCTGTAGGTGCCGTCGCCGTTGCTGGTCAGGGGGGCGCTCTGCTCGGCGTTGAAGTCGGTGCGGTAGCGCAGGGTGGCGCTGGTCTGGTCGGTGATGGTGGCGGTGACGGTGACGGGTTCGTTGGCGGTCGGGGCGCTGGGGGTGGCGCTGATGGTGGTGATGCGGGGGCCGAGGCCGGTGCGGCGTACGGAGTTGGCGGCGCCCGGCGTACGGCCGGTGGTGTTGGTGGCGGCGGCCCAGTTGAGGGAGTCGTCGTTGTTCAGGGTGGCGTCGATGAGCTCGAGGGACGGACCGGTGCCGTCTGCGCGTACCGGCCAGGGATCGACGTCGAGGAAGGAGACGGTGTCGATGGTGGTGCCGGTGGCGTTCTTGAGGGCGACGGTCTCGCCGGAGTTGGACAGGTTGCCGCCGTAGACGGCGGCGGGGGCGAAGCCGTAGCGGGTCTGGAACTGGGTGGCGTCCTTGGCGACGACGAGGTAGCCGCCGGCGGCGATGGTGGTGCCGGCCGGCAGGGTCAGGGTGATGCCGCTGAAGGTCCATCCGGACAGGTCGACGGGGGTGCTGCCGATGTTGGTGAGCTCGAGGTAGTCGTCGCCGTCGAGGTCGGAGAGCGCGTGGTACATCATCTCGTTGATCACGACGTCGGTGGGCGCCGCGGTAGCCGGCGGCGCCGCTATCACCGCCAGTCCCGAGGCGAGGCCGACCATCGCGGCGAGCAGTCCTACGAGCATCGATCGACGTGAGCCCATTTTTTCGTTCCCCCGGTGCCGGTGGTGGAAGGCGGCGCCGGACGGCGGCCTGTTCCGGACCGTAGGTCCTTGCTGGTGGGTCCTCATCGCCGAATTCGGGGAAATGGGCCGAGTCCGCCTCGGGGCAGGCTCAGGCGCCGGCCGCGATCCGTCGCGAGGTGGAAGCCGGCCGGCGTCGCAGCGCGGAGCGGAACGCCTCGAGCCCGAGCCTCGCGCGCCACGACCAGATGCCGAAGAGGTATCCGACCAAGCCGAGGCCGAGCATGACCACATCTAAGGCCATGGGGGTCTCGACGGTGTAGACGATGACGTCCACGGCGCCGAAGCAGGCGAAGGCCAGCAGAGAGACCTGGACCGTCGACCTGGTCACCGGCCACATCGCGAGCTGCAGGCGGACCTGGGCGAGCGGCAGCAGGTTGCGCACGACGATCGCGACCGACCAGGCGATCGCTGCTCCCCGGATGCCGTCGAGGGGAATCAGGACGATGTTGAGGGCGATGTTCACAGCGAGCGCCACGGTGCTGTTGCGCAGGCTGAGCCAGCTGCGGCCCGCCATGAGCAGCACGGAGTCGACGGGCCCGCAGGCGGTGGCCAGGAGCATGGTCAGCGACAGGATGAGCACCACGTCTGACGCGACGTCGTACCCGTCGCCGAAGACGCCCATCAGTGCGGGCGAGAAGCCCGCCAGGACCAGGTAGAAGGGCCAGGATGCGATCACGCTCCAGAGAGTGGCGGCCTGGAACACCGAGTTGGCCGCCCGCGTCTCGCCGCGCGCGAACAGCGAGCTGACGTGAGGTGCGAGCGCCTGCTGGACGGACTGGACGAACAGCTGGCCGAGCACGATGAACCGCGTCGCCGCGGTGTACAGGGCCGCGTCGGCCGGCGAGGCCAGCGCCGCCACCAAGACGATGTCGGAGCGCTTCAGCGCGGTCTGGGTGACGCGCGCGATCGCGCGCGGGGCCGTATACGCCCAGAACTCGCGGGCCAGCATGAACCAGGGCGTGGGAGGCCCCGTTGCCTGCCCACCCGCAATCAGGACGCGCAGCCAGTATCCGGAGGCGACCAGGCCCAGCAGGTAGGGCCAGGACCACGCCAGCGAGAGTGCCAGTACTCCTCCGCCGGTGAGATAGACCACCAGCACCGCCACGGCCTGCAGTCCCAGGCGGCCGACGTTCTCGACGACGACCGTGGGCCGCATGGTCCCGGTCCCTCGGGTGGCTGCCAGCATCAGGTCCTGGAGCGCCGCCACGGGCATCACGAGGGCGAGGGTGCGCAGCATGACCGTCATCGTCGGCGCTGCTCCCGACCCGACCAGGTGGGGGGCGAGGGCCGGCGCCGCGACGTACAGGGCCGCGGCGCCGCACACAGAGAGTCCGAGCACCGGCACGGCGGCGACGACCAGGGTGCGGGACACGTCAGCCGCACGGCCGGAGGCGAGCTGGGCGGGCAGCCACTTGACGAGCCCCGTGTCGGTGCCCAGCAGTGCGAAGGACTCCAGGATGAGGAACACCGACGTGGCGGAGAAGAGCGTGCCCGCCACGGTCGGCGCGAAGCCGTTGGTGACGATGACGACGAGCACGACGCCGAACAGTGCGCTGAACCCGGCACCCACCACGCTCGCCGTGCCCCGCCGCGCCAGCTTCTCGAGCTGCACCCG
>JAQGMS010000004.1 GCA_028292245.1 Ramlibacter sp. | reverse complement strand
AGCGGCACGGCCGGCACCCGATGCGGCAGCGGTGCCGGGCCAACGGCGCCGCGCCGCGAGCGCATCGGAAGGGTCGCCGCAGGCGGCGGCACCCGCACCGGCCGGCAAAACCGCCGCCGGCGCCGGTCCTGCTGCTGTCGCCGGCCCCACCCCCGAGCAGCGCCAGCGCATGCTCGACCAAGCCAAGGACGACCCGACGGCGTTGGCCCGCCGCAAGGCGTTCCTCGACCGGATCGACAAGGGCGACCCCGAGGCGGTGGACCGCTGGCGCAGCATGCAGCAACGACGCAGCGAAGGCGGCGCGGCCCGGTCGCAATGAGCCCGTCGCGTCCCTTCATCCTGCGGCCGGTCGCGACCTCGCTGCTGATGCTGGCCATCGTGCTGGCAGGCATCGTCGGCTTCAAGTTTCTGCCGCTGTCGGCACTGCCGCAGGTCGACTACCCGACGATCCAGGTGCAGACGCTGTACCCCGGCGCCAGTCCCGAGGTGATGGCGCAGACCGTCACCGCGCCGCTGGAGCGCCAGTTCGGCCAGATGCCCGGCCTGTCGCGCATGGCGTCCACCAGCGCGGCTGGCGTTTCCATCGTCACCCTGCAGTTCGGCCTGGGCCTGGCGCTGGATGTCGCCGAGCAGCAGGTACAGGCCGCGATCAACGCGGGCGGCTCGCTGCTGCCGGCCGACCTGCCCGCGCCACCGGTCTACGCCAAGGTGAACCCGGCCGACGCGCCGGTGCTGACGATGGCGATCACCTCCGACTCGCTGCCGTTGACCGACGTGCAGAACATCGTCAACACCCGGCTCGCGCTCAAGATCAGCCAGGTGGCCGGCGTCGGCCTGGTCACGCTCTCGGGCGGGCAGCGGCCGGCGGTGCGCATCCAGGTCGACACGCGCGCGCTGGCGTCCTACGGCCTCACGCTGGACAACGTGCGCACCGCGATCACCGCCGCCAATGCCAATGGCGCCAAGGGCAGCATCGACGGCGCGACCCGCGCCTACACCATCAACGCCAACGACCAGCTGGTCGCCGCGGCCGACTACCAGAGCATGGTGGTGGCGTTCAAGAACGGCGCGCCGGTGCGCCTGTCCGACGTCGCCAAGGCCATCGAGAGCGCGGAGAACGTCAAGCTCGGCGCCTGGGCCGTGGTCGGCGGCAAGCTGACGCCCGCGATCATCCTGGACGTGCAGCGCCAGCCGGGCGCCAACGTGATCGCCACCGTCGACGCGATCAAGGCGCGCCTGCCCGAGTTGACCGCGGGCCTGCCCGCATCGATGAAGGTGGACGTGCTGAGCGACCGCACCACCGGCATCCGCGCCTCCGTCATGCACGTGCAGATCGAGCTGGTGCTGGCCGTGGTGCTGGTCGTGCTGGTGATCTTCTTCTTCCTGCACAGCCCGCGGGCGACGCTGATCGCCAGCCTGGCGGTGCCGATCTCGCTGATCGGCACCTGCGGCGTGATGTACCTGTTGGGCTACAGCCTGAACAACCTGAGCCTGATGTCGCTCACCATCGCCACCGGCTTCGTCGTCGACGACGCGATCGTGATGATCGAGAACATCTCGCGCCACATCGAGGAAGGCCAGCCGCCGATGGAAGCCGCGCTGCAGGGCGCCACCGAGATCGGCTTCACCCTCATTTCACTGACGGTGTCGCTGATCGCGGTGCTGATCCCGTTGCTGTTCATGGGCGACGTGGTGGGCCGGCTGTTCCGCGAATTCGCGGTGACGCTCGCCATCACCATCCTGATCTCCGCCGTCGTTTCGCTGACGCTGGTGCCGATGATGTCGGGCCGCTGGCTGACGGCCCACCCCGGCGGCGAAACCGGCCTGGGCGGGCGCATCCAGCGCGGGTTCGACCGCGTGGTCGAGCGCTACGACGAGGCCCTGACCTGGGTGCTGGCGCGCGAGAAGCTGACGTTGCTGGTCGCGCTGGGCACGCTGGCGCTGACGGTGCTGCTCTACGTCTTCATCCCCAAGGGCCTGTTCCCGACGCAAGACACCGGGCAGTTGCAGGCGCGGGTCGAGGCTTCACTGTCGGTTTCGTACACCGAGATGGCCCGCATGCAGCAGGAAGTGGCGCGGCTCGTGATGGAGGACCCGGACGTCGAAACGCTCAGCAGCATCGTCGGCGTGGACGCCGCCAACAACACCATGCTGCACACCGGGCGGATGCTGATCAACCTGAAGAGCGGCCACGACAAGCAGCAGGCCGTGATCGACCGGCTGCGCGGACGGGCGCAGCGGGTGCCCGGCATCACCTTGTACCTGCAGCCCACGCAGGACCTGACCATCGACGCCGAAACCGGGCCGACCCAGTATCGCCTCGCGATCGAGGGCGCCGACAGCGCCACGGTCACCGAATGGGCGACCAAGCTGGTGCAGCGGTTGCAGTCGGTGAGCGACGTGCGCAACGCGGTGACCGACGCGGCCGCCACCGGCGCCGCGGTGTACGTGGACATCGACCGCGACACGGCGGCGCGATTGAACATCTCGGCCTCGTCGATCGACGAAGCGCTCTACAGCGCGTTCGGCCAGCGCATCGTCTCCACCATCTTTACCCAGACCAACCAGTACCGGGTGATCCTCGAAGCGCGCCCGGACAGCAGCGCGTCGCCGGCTTCGCTGGGCAGCGTGCAGCTCAAGACCGCTTCCGGCGACCCGACGCCGCTGTCGGCGGTGGCGAAGATCGTCGAGGTGCGCGCGCCGCTGCAGATCACCCACGTCTCGCAATACCCGGCCACCACCGTCGGCTTCGACACCGCGCCGGGTGTTTCGCTCGGCACGGCGGTGGATGCCATCCGCGCGGCCGCCAAGGAAATCAACATGCCGGCCAGCGTGAGCATGACCTTCCTGGGCGCCTCCGGCGCGTACGAGTCATCGCTGTCCAACCAGCTCTGGCTGATCCTCGCGGCCGTGATCTGCGTCTACATCGTGCTGGGCGTGCTGTACGAAAGCTACATCCACCCGCTGACGATCCTGTCGACGCTGCCGTCGGCCGGCGTCGGCGCTTTGCTGGCGCTGCTGGTGACCGGCAACGACCTGGGCGTGATCGGCATCATCGGCATCATTTTGCTGATCGGCATCGTCAAGAAGAACGCGATCATGATGATCGACTTCGCCATCGACGCCGAGCGCACCGAAGGCAAGTCGCCGCGCGAAGCCATCCACCAGGCGGCGCTGCTGCGCTTCCGGCCGAT
>JAQGMS010000495.1 GCA_028292245.1 Ramlibacter sp. | reverse complement strand
ACCGAAGAGCAAAGCGCGATGCGCGACGTTGCCCGCGATTTCGTGCGCGACCATGTCTTGAAGCAGGCGGCGGGCTGGGATCGCGAAGCCCGCGTGCCCCTGGAGACGCTGGCTCGGCTCGGTTCGTTTGGTTTCTTCGGCGTAATGATCCCGCTCGACTGGGGCGGCGCCGGAGGGGATTTCTTCTCCTACATCTATCTGACGGAAGAATTGAGTTACGGCGACGCAGGACTTTGCAACACGATTAACGCCACGAACTCCTTCGCCAACAATGTTCTGGCGTTCGGGACGGAGAGCCAGAAGGAAAAGTATCTTCGCCCCGTCGCCGAGGGGCGGCAGATCGCGTGCATGCTGCTGTCGGAACCCCAGGCCGGATCAGACGCCGCAAATCTGCGGACGCGTGCGGAATTGCGCGGCGACCGCTACGTGATCAATGGCGACAAGGTCTTCATTACCTCCGGCGAGACGGCGCAGGTCTCTCTGGTCATCGCCGTAACCGATCATGCCGCGGGCAAGAAAGGCATTTCGGCCTTCATCGTGCCCACCGGGACGCCGGGCTACACTGTCGTTCGGAAGGAATTGAAACTCGGGCACCGCAGCAACGATACCTGCCAGATATCGCTCGACAACGTTGAAGTGCCGGCAGGGAATCTGTTGGGCAATCTCGGCGACGGCCTCCGGATTGCGTTGTCCGGTCTGGAAGCCAAGCGCGTCATCGTCGCCGCGCAAGCCGTCGGCGTGGCAAGCCGGGCGTTCGATGCTGCGCTGTCGTACTCGCGGGAGCGTGAGACCTTCGGGAAGAAAATCATCGATCATCAGGCGGTCTCGTTCACCCTCGCCGAAATGGCCACCGACCTGGAGTGCGCCCGGCAGCTCTGCTACCACGCAGGGCGACTCAAGGCGGCCGGGGAGCGGTGTGTACGGGAGGCGTCGATGGCGAAGCTTTTCGCATCGCAGATGAGCGAACGGGTCTGCTCCGCAGCGCTCAAGATGCACGGCGGCTACGGTTTTCTCAACGACTTCCCCCTCGAGAAGCTCTACCGCGACGCCATGGTTTTCCAGCTCTATGACGGCACGAACGAAATCCAGAAGATCCTGATTTCGCGCGAACTGGCTCCGAGCCGCTGAGGGCTCCAAAACGAAGGCATCCCATGTCCGAGGAACTGCCGGTCTACCGGCTTTACGCCATCAAATACGCATCGCGCGATGCCCGTCGCAGCGAGCACTTCATCGGCGGAGATCCCGTCGATGAGCCGCTCAACATGGATTACGTGGTATGGGTCATTGTGGGAAAAGACCGCACCATCCTCGTTGATACCGGTTTTTCGGCCGAGGTTGCGGCCCGAAGGAAGCGGAAAATGCTTCGTTGTCCGATCGAGTCGCTGCGCCTTCTCGACATCGATCCGGCCAGCGTCAAGGATGTGATCTACACGCATTTGCACTACGATCACGCGGGCAATTCGGCACTGTTGCCGGCCGCGACCTTTCATTTGCAGGCCAGCGAACTTGCCTTCGTCGTCGGGCCGGACATGCGGTATCGCTATTTCTCGTCAGGTTTCGAAGTCGAAGACATCGCCGCGATGGTCCGCCTCAACTTCGATCGGCGCCTCAAATTGTACGACGGACCATTCCGCTTCGCGCCCGGCATCGAGATCGACCTGGCGCCGGGGCATTCCGTGGGGCTGCAATATCTCAGGATCAACACGGCGCGGGGCTGGGTGACGCTGGCCGGAGACGTGACGTCCTTCTTCGACAACATCCGCCGGCATCGGCCGTTCGTGGCAGCCGTCAACGTCTCGCAGATGCTGCGTTCGTACGACAAGGTGCGGGAGACCGTGCCCTCGCTCGACTATCTGATCCCGGGACACGATCCGCTTGTCATGGAGATTTATCCGGCGCCCCGCGACGATCTAAAAGGAATCGTAGCTCAGCTGGATTTGCCGCCGCTGCAGTCCATCCCGGATCGGTCTCCGGTTAGGGGGCCTATGATGCTTCGCGGTGCAAAAGCCAATTGAAGATGGAATGAGCTCGTAAGGGTGGCAAGATTGGGACAATCACGTCAATAATCCCGAGCGTCACAAGCTTCAGCGCGTTAAAACTGAGCAGCGCTCTGGCGCAAAAGGGCCAGGTCGGGTTTCCGCGATGTTTCGTCACAACATATTGGAGCCTCTACGTCAGACGCTGAGCCGTGGTTTCCGCGACTGATGAGGATGGCATGACAAGCATCAGTGCGATGCGCGTGATCAGCATGAATGAAACTCCGATAACGCCGCCAAGGATGACATTGGCCGCCCGTTCGGTGGCATTGGTGGCGGACTGACCTGCAAGCACTAAGACTAAGGCGGCGCAACCGCAGCGCAAAGGCGACGACGTGGCGGCGCAGCGCCACAAGCGACAGAACGGCCAGGATCGAGGCGAAGGCGACACTGCCATAGGACAGCAGATCTTTAGGAATCAGTGATCCGACGGCGGCACCTATAGGCACACCCGCTAGGATCACGTGCTTCGAAACAGATCGACCCGTAGCCTCCGTGGGAAGCTCCTCTCCGGACGGCCGGGAGGCTTTCCGGTTAAGTTCATGCATCGGACCCACCACACGAGACATCCATCCCAAGGCCTCCTCGCTAGCTTGCCTTTTTGATGGAACCAGGCTGTGGCGGAAGCGTTTCCGATTGTCGAGGGCTCGTCCGCACATCGGCGACTAGGGGGAATTACTTGTTCGAAGCGGCGGGGGGACATCTAGCTACGCGTCAGGCGCGGTTTTTCGAGCAGGCGCCCGGCTTCATTATCATCATGGGCGGGCCGGCCCATATCGTCGAATTCGTTAACGATGCCCACCGGTCTGCCTTCAACAGTGTTGACTGGATTGGCAAGCCTATCCGGGAGGCCTTTTCGAGCATTGAAGGACAGGGCTTCTTCGCAGCGTTGGACGAGGTTTATCGCAGTGGAAAGACCTTCGAGGCTCACGGGACAGAAGTGCGCTACCGCCGCACGGTGGCCGGTCCGGAGGAAGTCCGCTACCTGAGCTTCATGTACGCGCCGCTCTACGACGATCTCGGCTCGATCTCAGGAATCTTCTGCGAAGGATTTGACGTCACGGACGCCCACCGCTCGACCCGCCGGATGGCGGCGTTGGCCAGGTTGGGCGATCGAATCCGCGAGGTCGAGGACCCCGACGAACTGGCGTTCGCTGCGGCCGAGATCTTGGGGCGCGAACTGGGGGTCAGTCGCGCCGGCTACGGCCACATCGACGTCGTGAAAGAGACGATTTCAATCGAGCGCGATTGGAATGCGCAGGGCATTTCGAGCTTGGCCGGCCTTCTGCACTTACGGGACTACGGCTCCTATATCGAGGATCTGAAGCGCGGCGAAACCGTGGTCTGCGAGGATGCCGACGCGGATCCCAGGACGGCGAGCACGGCTGCCGCCCTCAAGCGCATCGCCGCGCAGGCATTCGTCAACATGCCGATTAAGGAACAGGGCAACGCAGTAGCGCTGCTTTTTCTCAACAATGCCGATGCTCGGCCCTGGCCGGCGCATGAACTGGAGTTCGTCCGGGAGGTTGCGGAACGGACGAGGACAGCCGTGGAGCGGAGGCGGGCAGAAGCCGCGCTGCGCGACAACGAGGCACGATTGCGATTCCTCGACCTTCTCAGCAAGGAGACGGCGAAAAGCCGCGATGCGGATGCCATTCTAGCGACAACGACACGCATGGTGGGTGAACATCTCGGTGTGTCCAATTGCGCATATGCGGACATGGATCTCGATCAGGACGGGTTCACCATCCGCGGTGACTGGGCCGCGCCGGGAGCGGCCCACATTGTCGGCCATTACAGCCTGGCGGACTTCGGTAAGCTGGCGGTCAAAAACCTGGGCGCTGGCCAGCCTCTGATCGTGAATGACAATCTCGCCGAACTGGAGCCCCACGAGGCGGCGACTTTTCAGGCCATTGGCATCGGATCGACGATCTGCATGCCGCTGGTGAAGGAAGGACGGCTCACTGCGCTCATGGCGATCCATCACAAGGGGCCCCATATCTGGACCGCTAAAGAATTGGCCCTGCTGACCGAAGTCACCGAGCGTTCCTGGGCTCATATCGAACGGGTGCGATCCGAACAGGTTGCCATCGAAAGCGCGGAGCGCCTCCATCTGGCTACGCAGGCGGCGATGATCGGAACGTGGGATTTCGATCCAGTGGCCGGGAAGCTGCGTTGGGACGACCGCTGTAAGGCTTTGTTCGGCTTATCGCCCGATGCCGACGTCTCATACGAAGACGTGTTCCTAAAAGGGCTGCATCCCGACGATCGGAAAAGCGTCGATGAACTGGTCCAGCGGACACTCACCGGAGCCGATACCGGATCATTCGAAATCGAATATCGTACTGTCGGCCTCGAAGACGGTATTGAGCGATGGATCGCTGCCAACGGCAGCGTGATCTTCGAGCACGGCCGCGCCACGCGTTTTATCGGCACCGCGATTGACATCTCGGCCCGGAAGAAGGCGGAGAGGAACCTTCGTATTCTCAACGATACCGGCGCGGCCGTCGCTCAGGAGCTCGATCTCGAAAAAATCGTGCAGATCGTCACGGATGCGGGCGTAGCGCTTTCCGGAGCAGAGTTCGGAGCATTTTTCTACAACGTACTCGACGTCGATGGCGGTAGCTACA
>JAQGMS010000442.1 GCA_028292245.1 Ramlibacter sp. | reverse complement strand
CGCTTCTCGGCGAATTCCGAAATGTCGGCGCCGGAAATGAACGCCTTGCCGCCGGCGCCGCTCAGCACCACCACCCGGATTTGCTCGTCATTGGCGAATTCGCTGATGATCTCCGGGACGGCTTTCCACATATCGAGCGACACCGCGTTGTGCCGGGCGGGATTGTTGAATTGCATCCAGCCGATCGGTCCATCCTTCTTCGCGATCATCCGCTCGGTGCTGGTCTTCATCGGATTTTCCCCTCACATGTGCTCTTGCCTGCGATCGCAGGGATCAAAGCGCTCTTCGGTTCAGACGATCTTCCGGGCGCGAAACGCCGAGATCGCCTGATCGTCATAGCGGTATTCCCTGAGAACTTCATCGGTGTGCTCGCCCTTCTGCGAGTCCCTGCCAGACCAGCAGCACAAGCGCCAATCCGGCGAACTTTCGCAGCGGATTTCCTGGTCGGGTCAAACTCATTACTGGGATTCGTCCTCCCCTATCGTCCAGCGCTCAACGCGATGACAACCCCTCCTTTGCAAATTGCGAGCCACGGCCCGGGCCGTCAATGACGACGATGGTGTGTGGCTTGGCCGGTATTCGCGGCATGCCGGCCGAAACCGCCCGAATCTACGGCATCGAGGCTGGATTCCGGTCATGCGCGGGCCGGTGAATGAGGTGATCGGCGGCGCCAGTGGACTACCGAAATTCAGTTGTGTGCGCTGCGCCGGCATGCTGAATCGCGGGTATCAAGAGGCAGGAAAGATCATGACCAAGGCGGTTCTGGGCATTATCGGCGGTTCCGGCATCTACGACCTGCCGGGGCTCGAAAATGCCCGCGAGGAGGCGATGGCAAGTCCGTGGGGCGAACCCTCGGCCGCGCTGTGCCATGGCACCATCGCCGGCCTTCCGATCGTGTTCCTGTCGCGCCACGACAAGGGCCACCGGCTGTCGCCGTCCGACATCAACTACCGCGCCAATATCGACGTGCTGAAACGCGCCGGGGTCACCGACCTCGTCTCGCTGTCGGCCTGCGGTTCGTTCAAGGAGGAATTGCCGCCCGGTACCTTCGTGCTGATCGACCAGTTCGTCGATCGTACCCACAGGCGCGAAAGTTCGTTCTTCGGCAAAGGCTGCGTCGCCCATGTGTCGATGGCGCATCCGGTATCGCCGCGATTGCGGCTGCATCTGGCCGCGGCCGCCGAGGCCGAGGGCATCGCGGTCGCGCATGGCGGCATTTATGTCTGCATGGAGGGTCCGCAATTCTCCAGCTATGCCGAGAGCATGACCTACAAGAATTTGGGCTATTCGGTGATCGGCATGACCAACATGCCGGAAGCCAAGCTCGCCCGCGAGGCGGAGATCTGTTACGCCAGCGTCGCCATGGTGACCGATTTTGATTGCTGGCATCCCGACCATGACGCCGTGACGGTGCAGGACATCATCAAGGTGTTGACCTCCAACGCCGACAAGGCGAAGGGCCTGGTGGCGCGCTTCGCCCGGGACTTTCCCAGGGAACACGAGCCCTGTCCTGTCGGTTCCGACCGCGCCCTCGACACCGCCTTGATTACCGCGCCGGAGGCGCGCGATCCTGTGCTGTTGAAGAAGCTCGACGCTGTGGCCGGCCGGATTTTGCGCGCATGAGGATTACATCGTCGATGCCAGCGATTACTTCTCCCCTCCCCCGCAAGGGGGGAGGGAGTGAAGCGAGGAGCATCGCGGCGTCATGAAAGTGGACGGCAAACATATCCGCAGCATCTGGCTCGAGCCGGACGGCTGGACGGTGAGCGCGATCGACCAGCGGCTTCTGCCGCATGATTTCGTGGTGGCGCGGCTCACCACTTGCGACGCCGCGGCCGACGCCATCCGCTCCATGCTGGTGCGCGGCGCGCCGCTGATCGGCGCCACCGCCGCCTATGGCATGGCGCTGGCGAGGCGCGCCGATAGTTCCGATGCGGCGCTCGATCGCGCCTATCAGAAGCTGATCGCGACACGGCCGACCGCGATCAATTTGAAATGGGCCCTCGACGAAATGCGCAGGCTGTTGCGGCCATTGCCGCCGCCGCAACGAACCGCCGCGGCCTATGCCCGCGCCGGCGATATCGCCGAAGAAGACATCGCCATCAACCAGGGTATCGGCCGGCATGGCCTTGCGCTGATCGAAGCGATCGCGGCGAGCAAGAAGCCGGGCGAGCGCGTCAACGTGCTGACCCATTGCAATGCCGGCTGGCTCGCCACCGTCGACTGGGGCACCGCCACGGCGCCGATCTATCTGGCGCATGAGCGCGGCCACAACATCCATGTCTGGGTCGACGAAACCCGTCCGCGCAACCAGGGCGCCTCGCTCACTGCCTGGGAGCTCGGCCATCACGGCGTGCCGCACACCGTAATCCCCGACAACACGGGCGGCCATCTGATGCAGCACGGCATGGTCGATCTCGTGATAACAGGCACCGACCGGGTCACCGCCAATGGCGACGTCTGCAACAAGATCGGCACTTATCTGAAAGCGCTCGCCGCGCAGGACAATGGCGTGCCGTTCTATGTGGCGCTGCCGTCGCCGACCATCGATTTCAGCGTCGATGACGGCATTGCGGAAATTCCGATCGAGCAGCGCGGCGCCGAGGAAGTCACCGACATGACCGGGCGGACCGCCGACGGGCGGATCGAGACGGTGCGGATTGTCCCTGCGGGCTCGCCGGTCGCCAATTATGCGTTCGATGTCACGCCGGCGCGGCTGGTGACCGGCTTGATCACCGAGCGCGGCGTGCTCAAGGCCGATCGCGCCGCACTGGCGGCCGCGTTTCCGGAACGAACTGCCGATGCGGCCGAATAGCGAAGGATAAAAGCGGATGCAGAGCGGCTGGATCGATCGCGACGCCGATGCGGCTGTTGCCCGCTACCAAAACCTCGGCCGCGATGTGGCGCTGCGGGTCTACACCCCGCAGCTGCTCGGCCGGGATCCGCGGCTGGTGCTGCATGGCGGCG
>JAQGMS010000316.1 GCA_028292245.1 Ramlibacter sp. | reverse complement strand
GAGCCGGGCGGCGGCTCGGACGTTGCCTCGCTGAAATGCACCGCGGTGCGCGATGGTGACCACTACGTCCTCAACGGGGAAAAGACCTTCATCACCTCCGGCATGCGCGCCGACTTCTTCACGGTGGCTGCCCGCACAAACCCTTCCGTCAAGGGCGCCGGCGGCGTGTCGGCCCTGCTGGTGGACGGCGACACCCCGGGCATCACCCGCACCGCGCTCAAGAAGACGGGATGGTGGTGCTCCGACACGGCGCATCTGCACTTCGACAATGTGCGCGTGCCGGTGAACCAGCTTCTTGGCACCGAGAACCAGGGGTTCAAGGTATTCATGAACAACTTCAACACCGAGCGGCTCTCGATGTCGGCGGCGTCATACACGTACGCGCAGGTGTGCCTGGAGGAGGCGCTGGCGTGGGCGCGCGAGCGCGTCACCTTCGGGCAGCCGCTTTCCCAGCGCCAGGTGATCCGGCACAAGCTGGTGGACATGGCGCTCAAGGTGGATGCCGCCCGCACGCTGGTTTATGAACTGGCGTGGTGCCTGGAACACAAGCACGGCGACGCGGACCAGCTCATCGCGCGCACCTGCATGGCCAAGATCCTCTCCACACAAGCCATGCAGTTCTGCGCCGACCAGGCGGTTCAGATTCTCGGCGGCATGGGCTTCATGCGCGGCACGCGCACCGAGCGCATCTACCGGGAGGTGAAGGTGATGATGATCGGCGGCGGCTCCGAGGAGATCATGAAAGATCTTGCAGCGCGGCAGCTTGGATTCTGACCGAAAAGCACCATGCGACAGATCAGCTCCGACCTGCTCGGCGAATACCACGCCCTCGCGGACCTGTGCGAGACCTTGCCGCCCGAGCAGTGGCACCTGCGCACGGACTTCTACGACTGGACACCCTGGGACGAGATCGCCCACTTGGTGTTCTTTGACGAAGCCGGGCTGCAGGCGGCGACCGACCCACAACGCTTCGGTGTCGAGAAGAGGGCGCTGGAGAAGGAACTCGGCACCGGTGCACAGATCAGCGCGATCGCGAGGCGTCGCTACGAACGCCTCGACGGCCCCGCCCTGTTGAAGTTGTGGCGTGAGCGGCACGAGGGGCTGGTCGCGGCGCTGGCCGGGATGGACCCGAAGGCGCGGCTGCCCTGGTACGGCCCGGACATGAGTGCCCGCTCCTTTGCGACCGCCCGGTTGATGGAAACCTGGGCGCACGGGCAGGATGTCTGGGATGTGCTGGGGCGGGACCGCGAAGCGAGCCCCGGCTTGCGGCACATCGCCCATCTCGGCGTCACGACTTACGGCTGGACCTTTGTCAATCGCAAGCTGCCCGTGCCACAGCCGGTTCCGTTCGTGGAGCTGACGGCCCCCGACGACAGCCGTTGGACGTGGGGTGAGCCGTCGGCGCAAGACTACGTGCGCGGACCCGCGCTGGACTTCGCGTTGCTGGCAACGCAGCGCCGCCATCGCGACGACACGCAGTTGCAGTGGGCGGGCCCGGCCGCGGAACAATGGACCCTGCTGGCGCAGTGCTTTGCCGGCCCGCCAGCCGACGGGCCGCTCCCAGGTGTGCGTGGACAACGCCGCTGACCCAGGTACATTGGTCGCCGATGGCGCCGAACTGACGCTGGAGCTCGGGCCGCGCATCGCGCCGCTGTTACAGGGCCGCATTGCCGGACTGGCCGAGCGCGCGCCCGCGGAGCTGACCTTCGGCAACCTCTGGCTGTTCCGGCAGGCGCATCGCTGGCGATTCCACGAAGGCCGGTGGCCTTTCATCAGCGGGATCAGCTACGACGGACAGCCCCACGCCTTGCCGTTGTTCAAACTCTCGAGTGCACCCGCGCCTGTCTTGCACGACCTGCTCGTTCGCCATGGCTGCATCTTTCCACTGCGCGAAGACGAGATGGCGTTGCTCGACGGTAGCCGTTTCAGGTTCGCTTCGAACCGAAACGACGCCGACTATTTGTACCCGGCGGAACAGTTCCGTCAATACCGCGGCCGGGCTCTGCAGAAAAAGCGCAACCTGATGGCGCAGTTGCAGACAGCGCATGCCCTATTCGTCCAGACTTACACGACGGCGTTGCGCGAGGAGGCTTTGCAGGTTCTGGAGGGCTGGATGCACGACAAGCACAAACAGCCTGGCGAGACGGATGACGGCCCTTGCCGTGAAGCGCTGGCTCTCGCCCCGCAGCTCGGGCTGGAAGGCTTTCTCTATCGCGCAAGCGGCGAGGTCGCGGGCTTCCTGCTCGCGCAGGAACTGCAGCCGGGCGTCTGGGTCGTGCGTTTCGCCAAAGGCCTGGTGCGGTTCAAGGGGATCGCCCAGTTCATGTTCCACCACTTTGCCTCCCGACCGGATCGCAAGGTCGATTGGCTCAACTTCGAGCAGGACCTGGGACTGCCCAATTTTCGCCGCACGAAGCTCAGCTACCGGCCGGCCACCCTTCTGCCGAAGTGGCGCCTCCTGCCCTGATCAGCCACTTCGCGCAAGACCCCTTTCCCCTGCTCTTCTACTCTGGGCGCCGTGCCGCATGCGTCGTGCGGCCCAGCGACATTTACAGCAATGCCCCAGATCGAATCCAACATATCCACCGGTAGCGACCTGTATGCGGCGAACCGCGAACACATGGTGCGTCTGCTGGAGCGGGTGCGCGCCTTCGAGCAGCGAGCCCACGCCAAGTCGGCAGCGTCGCGCGAGCGTTTCGAGAAGCGCCAGCAGTTGCTGCCGCGCGAGCGCTTGTCGCTGCTGCTGGACCCGGGGGCACCGTTCCTGGAACTGGCGGCGCTTGCCGGCCTCGGGTTGGACACGCCGGATCTCGACAAGAGCGTGCCCGGCGGCGGCCTCATCGCCGGCATCGGCTTCGTGAGCGGCATCCGCTGCATGGTGCTGGCATCCGACTCCGGCATCGATGCCGGCGCGCTACAGCCCATGGGCCTGGACAAGCAACTGCGCGTGCAGGAGATCGCGCTGGAGAACAAGCTCCCCTACGTCCAGCTGGTGGAAAGCGCCGGCGCGAACCTGATGCAGTATCGGGTCGAGGATTTCGTGCGCGGCGGTAACCTGTTCCGCAACCTGGCGCGCCTGTCTGCCGAGGGCCTGCCGGTGATCACGGTGACGCACGGATCGTCGACCGCCGGCGGCGCCTACCAGACCGGCCTGTCCGACTACGTCATCCTGGTGCGCGGGCGTTCTCGCGCCTTCCTCGCCGGGCCGCCGCTGCTCAAGGCGGCCACGGGCGAGATCGCCACCGAAGAGGAATTGGGGGGCGCCGTGATGCACACCTCGGTCTCGGGGCTCGGCGACTACCTGGCGGAGGACGATAGCGACGGCCTGCGGATCGCCCGCGAGATTCTGGCCCAGGTCGACTGGAGCCACGGCGGATACAGCGACCAGCCGCGCGACTTCAAGCCGCCGCGTTATGACGCCGAGGAGCTGCTCGGCATCATGCCGGCGGACCACAAGCGCCCGGTCGACATGAAACAGATCGTCGCCCGGATCGCGGACGACTCCGAGTTCCTGGAATTCGGCGAGAACTACGGCAGCGCCACCGTCTGTGGGCATTTCAAGCTCGAAGGCTGGCCCGTCGGCGTGATTACCAACAATGGCCCGATCGATCCCGCCGGCGCAGCCAAGGCCACGCACTTCATCCAGGCCTGCTGCCAGACTCGCACGCCGATCCTGTACCTGAACAACACCACCGGGTTCATGGTGGGTCGCGCTTATGAGGAGGCCGGGATCATCAAGCACGGCTCCAAGATGATCCAGGCCGTGACGAGCGCCACGGTGCCGCAGATCACGATTTACTGCGGCGCCTCCTATGGCGCCGGCAACTACGCCATGTGCGGCCGCGGCTTTCATCCGCGTTTCTGTTTCAGCTGGCCGAACGCAAAGACGGCGGTGATGGGCGGCGAGCAGGCGGCACAGACCATGCGGATCGTCACGGAGGCGGGGATGCGCCGCAAGGGCCAGGTCGACGAGGCCAAGCTGGATGAAATGTCGCAGAGGATCGTCGACCGATTCGACGGCCAGATGAGCGTGTTCACCACCAGCGCCCACCTGCTCGACGACGGCATCATCGATCCACGCGACACCCGCGCCGTGCTGGCGAAGGTGCTGGCAGTGTGCCGCGAAGCCGAGGCCCGGCAGCCGCAGAAGATGCAGTTCTCGGTCGCACGCCCCTGATTCCACCGCCATGCCAGTCGCCATGAACGTCACACCCTTTTCCAAGATCCTGATCGCCAACCGCGGAGAAATCGCGCTGCGTGTCATCCGCAGCGCGCACGCGCTCGGTTACCGGACGGTGGCCGTTTACTCCACCGCCGACGCGCAGGCCGCGCATGTCACCGCGGCAGACCAGGCGGTCTGCATTGGCGAGCCGCTGCCCGCGCAGTCCTACCTGAACATTCCGGCCGTGATCGAAGCCGCGCGGTCCAGCGGCGCGGACGCCGTCCACCCCGGTTATGGGTTTCTGGCGGAAAACGAGAACTTCGCCGCGGCCTGCCGCGATGCGGGCCTGGTGTTCATCGGCCCCTCGCCCGAAGCGATTCTGGCCATGGGCGACAAGGCCG
>JAQGMS010000312.1 GCA_028292245.1 Ramlibacter sp. | reverse complement strand
CCGGACGGCTACATCAAGATCAAGGACCGCAGCAAGGACGTCATCATCTCCGGCGGCGAGAACATCTCGTCGATCGAAGTGGAGGACGTGCTCTACCGCCACCCCGACGTGCTGGCCGCCGCGGTGGTCGCCAAGCCCGATCCCAAATGGGGCGAGACACCTTGCGCCTTCGTGGAGCTCAAGGCCGGCGCCACGACCACGCGTGAAGAGATCGTCGCGCACTGCAAGAAGCACCTGGCCGGCTTCAAGGTGCCCAAGGCCGTGGTGTTCGGCGAACTGCCAAAGACCTCGACCGGCAAGATCCAGAAGTTCGAATTGCGCAAGCAGGCCGGCTCGGCGGCGGCCATCGACGTATGACTGCGTAACGGCGGCCCCACGGCCGCGCGGGGAGGCTGCATACTGGGCAGCCATGCGCCTCCTCAGCCCCCAAGCCGCCCACGTCGTGAAGAGCCCCGGCGCTTTCGCCTGGCGCGTGCTGAAGGCCTTCAAGAAAAACCAGGGTTTGTTGCTGGCGGGAGCCGTGGCGTATTACGCGCTGCTGTCCGTCGTGCCTTTGCTCATCCTGGCCGTGATCGCCCTTTCCCATGTGATCGACCAGCGGGAATTGCTCAGCACCCTCGGGCGCTACCTCGAGTGGCTGGTGCCGGGGCAGTCCAACGCGATCGTCGGCGAACTGCGCAACTTCCTGGACCACCGCGAAGTGATCGGCTGGCTGTTGCTCGTCACCATGCTGTTCTTCAGCTCGCTGGCGTTCACGGTGCTGGAAAACGCCATGTCGGTGATCTTCCTGCACCGCATCGCGACCCGCAAGCGGCGCTATGTGGTGTCGGCCGTGCTGCCCTACATCTATATCCTGTGCCTGGGCTTCGGCCTGTTGATCGTCACCCTGGTCTCAGGCAGCCTGCAGGCCATGGGGCAGGAGAGCATCGATTTCCTGGGGCGAGAGTGGTCCCTGCGCGGCGTGTCCGGTGTGCTCTTGTACCTGCTGGGGCTGGGCGGTGAAATCTTCGTGCTGAGTTCGGTCTACATGGTGATGCCGGTCGGCCGGCTGTCCTGGCGGCACGCGTTGCTCGGTGGGGCCACTGCCGCGCTGTTGTGGGAAGTGACGCGGCATGTGCTGGTCTGGTACTTCAGCACCTTGTCCCAGGTCAACGTGGTCTACGGCTCGCTGACGACGGCGATCGTCGTACTGTTCAGCCTGGAGATTGGTGCCACCTTGCTGCTGCTGGGCGCGCAGGTGATCTCGGAGTTCGAGCGCATCGGCCTGCCCGAGGCTGCCGCGCCGGCCAATCCCCTGCAGGTGGGCGAGCCAGGCGAAGCGCGATTGCAGGCCGTCAATCGCCGCTGACCACGCCTTCGCGCCGGGGGTCCGCGCCGCCGAAGAATCCGGCAGTCGTTTTCTGGATCGCTTGGGTGCCGCTGGGCATGCCGTGTTCCTGCACGGCGGCGCCTCGCGCCTGCAGCGCCTGGACAACCGCGGGCGCGAACCGGCCCGCCTCCAGGATGCTCGGGCCGTTCAGCGACGCGAAGTTGGGCAGCGAGATTGCCTGCTGGGCATTCAAGCCCCAGTTCAGCACGCCGTACAAGGTCTTGGCGGTGTAGTGGATGATGAGCGCACCGCCGGAACTTCCGGTGTTCATCACCGGCTGCCCGGTGGCCTTGTCGAACACCAGGGTCGGCGCCATCGACGAACGCGGGCGCTTGCCGGGCTCCACCCGGTTGGCTACGGGTTTGCCGTCTGCGCCGCTTGGGGCGAAGCTGAAGTCGGTCAGTTCGTTGTTCAGCAGGAAACCGCCCGGCGCGCCGCTGATGCTCACCATCTGCCGCGCGCCGAACTGGCCCTCGACGGTGGTGGTCATGGCGAGGGCGTTGCCGGCAGCGTCCATGATGCTGATGTGCGACGTCCCGTGCTCTTCCTGGTCGGTCATCGGCGCAAAACTGATCGCCACCGGGCCGGGATTCCCGGGCTTGGCTGTCTTCATGCTCTGGCCAGTGGCGGAAGTGTCGATCAACCGGGCGCGCATCGCGAGATAGCCGGGATCGAGCAGGCTCATCCAGTTGCCCGCGGGCGCCGGCACGAAATCGGGATCGGCCACGTACTGGTTGCGGTCTGCGAAAGCCAGCCGCGCCGCTTCGGTGTACAGGTGCAGCCAATCGGCGGAGGGCGCCGGCGCGGTCGTTCCGGGCGTGCCACCCATTCCGGTCGTGAGGGGCAAGGATGCTGCCGGTGTGTTGTTCAGGATGCCCAGGATCTGGCCGATGGCAATCGCGCCCGAATTCGGCGGCGGAAAACCGCAGATGCGGTAGTCCTTGCCGCGAGCCGCATAGTCGTGGCAGATCGGCACCCGCTTCTTGGCTTCATAGCTTGACAGGTCGGCGAGGCTCAATCTTCCCGGGTTGGTCGGGTGCGATCGCACCTTGTTCACGATCGCCTGCGCCACTTCGCCTTCGAGCAGGCCTCTCGAGCCCTGCGCGGCGATCTTGCGCAGCACGGTCGCGAGTTCGGAATTGCGCAGGACTTCGCGCGGTGCGCCATCGGGCCCGAAGAAGTAGGCGGCGGCCACAGGGTCCTTGCGCAAGTACGCATCGCTCGTGAGCTGGGTCTTGAGGCGGGGGCTGACCTCAAAGCCTCTTTCCGACAGCGCGATGGCGGGCTGAAAAAGATCGGCCCAGGGCAACTTCCCATATTGCCGGTGCGCCATTTCCAGCATGCGCACGGCGCCCGGCACGCCAACCGAGCGGCCCCCGACGACGGCGTCGTAGAACGCGAGTGGCTTGCCATCAGTGCCGAGGAACAGCCTCTCGTTCACGGCGGCGGGCGCGGTTTCACGGCCGTCGAAGGCCTCGACCTCCGTGCCGTTGTAGTGCAGCAGGAAAGCGCCGCCGCCGATGCCGCTGGCTTGCGGCTCCACCAGCGCCAGCACCATCTGCACCGCGATCGCCGCATCGACGGCGGAGCCGCCGGCCTTGAGGACCTGGTAGCCCGCCTGCGTCGCGAGCGGGTTGGCGGTGGCGACCGCGAAGCTGCGCGTGGACCAGCCGGGCTTTTCGGAGTAACCCGACGAGCCCTCGGGTTGGTCAGCCGGCGCGTCGGTATGCGGCGGGCTGCTCGCGCAAGCTGCGAGCAGGACCGCCGCGGCGAGCAGCGTGAGCTTGAGCCTGGTCAATCAGCGTGGGGCCAGGCGGATCGCGCCATCGAGGCGGATCACCTCGCCGTTGAGCATGTCGTTCTCGAAGATGTGCTTCGCGAGCTTGGCGTAGTCCTCGGGCGTGCCCAGCCGCGAAGGGAAGGGCACGCTGGCCGCCAGCGACTCCTGCACCTCCTTGGGCATGCCGAACATCATCGGCGTGCCGAAGATGCCGGGGGCGATCGTCATGTTGCGGATGCCGTTGCGCGCGAGGTCCCGCGCGATCGGCAGCGTCATGCCGACGATGCCGCCCTTGGAAGCCGAATACGCAGCCTGTCCGATCTGGCCATCATAGGCTGCGACCGAGGCGGTGGAGATCATGCAGCCGCGCTCGCCGGTGTTCTCCGGCTCGTTCTTGCTCATGGCATCGGCCGCCAGCCGGATCATGTTGAAGCTGCCGATCAGGTTGACCGTGATGGTCTTGCTGAAAAGGCCCAACGAGGCTGCGCCGTTCTTGCCCACTGTCTTTTCTGCGGTTGCGATACCCGCGCAGTTGACCAGGCCCATCAGCTTGCCCATGGCCACGGCCTTGGCGACCACGGCCTGGCCGTCGGCTTCCTGGCTGACGACGCACTTGACGAACGCGCCGCCGATTTCCTTTGCCACGGCCTCGCCCTTTTCAACCTGCATGTCGGCGATGACCACCTTGCCGCCGCCGGCCGCGAGCATCCGCGCTGTGCCTTCTCCCAGGCCCGATGCGCCGCCGGTGACGATGAATACCTTGCCCTTGATCTCCATGAATCGCTCCTGATGTGACGTTGACGTTAACGTCAATTATCACCCAGCCTATTTGAACCCGACCCGGTCCAGCATCTGCTGCACTTTCACCTGGTTGGCGCCGACGGCGGCCAGCGGAATGGTCTCGCTCTTGAACTCGCCGCCGCTCATCGCCCGCAATGCGGGGTTGCTGACCTTCACACCCTTGGCGACAGGCCACTCGTTGTTGCCGTTGGCGAAGTAGTTCTGCGCTTCGGCGCCGGCCAGGTATTCCAGGAACTTCACCGCGTTGGCGGGATTCTTGGCGTTCTTCGCGACAGCGCCGCCGGCGATATTCACGTGCGTGCCCCAGGAGTTCTGGTTGGGAAACACGATGCCCACGCGCTCCATCAACGCCTTCTCCTCCGGATTGTTCGAGCGCAGCAGGCGGGCGATGTAATAGGTGTTGCTCACCGCGATCTGGCATTCGCCGGCGCCCACGGCCTTGATCTGGTCGACGTCGCCGCCCACGGGGTCGCGCGCCAGGTTGGCGACCACGCCCTTGAGCCAGGCCTCGGCCTTCTGCTCGCCCAGATGCTCGGTCACGGCGCCGAACAGCGACAGGTTGTACGGGTGCGAGCCGGAACGGATGCAGATCTTTCCCTTGTTCTTCGGGTCGGCCAATTCGTCGTAAGTGTCGACGTCATCGCGCTTGACCTTGAGCTTGTCGTAGACGATGACGCGCGCGCGGGTCGAAAAACCGAACCAGGGCGTGCCCTCGGCGGTGGGCTTGGCCCGGAATTGCGCGGGGATGGCGTCATCGAGCAACTTCGACTTGACGGGCTGGAACAGCCCGTCGACTTCGCCCTTGTACAGGCGCGCCGCGTCGACCAGCAGGATCACGTCGGCCGGCGATGCGGTGCCCTCGGCCTTGAGCCGCGCGAGAATACCGGCGTCGTCGGCGTCGACGCGATTGATCTTGATGCCGGTCGCCTTGGTGAAGTTGGTGTACAGCGCCTCGTCGGTGGAGTAGTGGCGGGCCGAATAGAGATTGAGCACCTGCTCCTGGGCGGAGACGCCGGCAGCGGCGAGCAGCAGCGCGCTGCCAATGCCGATGATTTTCTTGATCATGAATTTCCTCGAGAAGCGTTTGGACGAATGACCCTGATGACGAGTCAAACAAGAATCATTCTCAATTGTAAGCCTTCGGGTTTGTTCTGGGTGTTGTGCCTGGCGGTTTTCGCCGCCCTGCTGGTGACGGGATGCGCCACCGCCTCGCGCCAGGACGAAGCCGCGGCGCCACCGCAACCGGTGGCCAGGCACTCGCCGAAGATCGGGCTCGCCCTTGGCGGCGGCGCCGCCCGCGGTTTTGCCCACGTCGGTGTGATCCAGGTGCTGGAGGAGGCGGGCTTGAGGCCCGACCTGGTGGTCGGCACGTCCGCCGGCAGCCTCGTCGCTGCACTCTACGCGAGCGGCCGCAACGGCCAGCAATTGCAGCAGGTGGCCGAAACCATGGAAGAAGCCGCCTTCACCGACTGGACGCTGCCGATCTTCAGCCGGGGCATGCTGCGCGGCGAAGCGTTGGCGCGCTACGTCAACGCGCAGGTGGGCGGCAAGTTGATCGAACAGATGCCGTTGCCCCTGGGCATCGTCGCCACCGACCTGAACAGCGGCATGGGCGTGCTGTTCCAGCGCGGCGACACCGGCACCGCGGTGCGCGCATCGAGCGCAGTGCCGGCGCTGTTCCTGCCGGTGAAGATCGGCAGCCAGGAATACGTGGATGGCGGCCTGGTGTCGCCGGTGCCGGTGCGCTATGCGCGGCAGATGGGCGCCGAACTGGTGATCGCCGTGGACATTTCGAGCGCGCCTGAAGGCAACCCGGCCGGCGACACCTTGCAGATCCTGCTGCAGACCTTCGCCATCATGAGCAAGAGCATCAACAGCTATGAACTTCGGGAGGCCGACATCGTGGTCCGGCCCGCGCTGGCCGGTGTCGGCAGTGCCGACTTCACCGCCAGGCGCCGCGCCATCGAGGCGGGCCGCGCCGCGATGGCGCGGCAGCTGCCGCAATTGAAGGCGGCGATCGAAGCCAAGTCGAAATAAAAAAAGCCCCAGTCTTGCGACTGGGGCTTGAAGGATCCCTGAACCCGTGAGGGTGTCGAAAGGACCCGAGGAGACAACCTGAAGAACTCTCTTGTTTCAACAACAAGAGTGTCGGATCGATGCCCCGTGTCTTGTGGCGTTCCTGTCGAAAACGATTAACGCTTCTTGGACGTCGTGGTCTTGGCGGCGTTCACGGCCTGGTTGGCGACGGCGTTGAAGTTGGCTTCGGCCACGTCGGTGGCTTGCTTGACGGCCTTCTGCACCGATTCCAGGGCGTTGTTGCCGGCGGCAACGGCACTCTTGAACACGGCGACAGCGGTTTCGCTGCCGGCCGGGGCGTTCTTGGCGGCGTTGTCGACGACGGCCAGGAACTTCTTCTGGGCGTCGGCGGCTTGCACTTCGAAAGCTTTGCCGAACTCGGCGCCGGTGCCCGTCGCGATGTCGTACAGGTGACGGCTGTAGGCGGCGGTCTTCTCGGCCAGGGGCTGGAACAGGGCAGCTTGCAGGGCCAGCAGCTCTTGCGCGTCCTTGACACCCAGGAAAGCTTGCGTGGTGCCGGCGGCTTCGCCCAGGGCAGCCTTGGAAGCGGTGATGTTCAGCTCGACGAGTTTCTCGACGCCTTCGAAAGCCTTGCCGGTCAGGCCGAACAGGGTTTCGACGGAAGCTTTTTGCGAGGCCAGGACTTGTTCTGCGGTCAACATATGAATTCTCCAGTAGTTAGGGTGAGGATCGATATCTGCTCTGAACCTGGGCCGGGGCCTTTGTTATGTTGCAGTGCAGCATGGATAGAAGTATAGAGGCGGTGGGCGACTTTGCAAGCGGTTTTTGTTGCAATGCAGCATTCTAGAATGCCTCGCCTAAAACCCGAGGTTTTTCGCGCCCGCGACACAATCGCAGGATGCAGGTCTACTACGCGACCCAATTCGTGTTGCCACTGCCGCCGGGGCACCGCTTCCCGATGGCCAAGTACCAGATGCTGCGCGACCGGCTGGCGGATGAGCTGCCCGGCATCGAGCTCATGGAGGCGCACCCGGCTACGGATGGCGAACTCGCCTTGGCGCACAGCCCAGCCTATGTGGCGGCCATCACGGATGGCACCGTCGATCCCAAGCTCATGCGCGAGATCGGCTTCCCCTGGAGCCCGGCCATGGCGGAGCGGGCCCGCCGCTCGGTGGGCGCGACCATCGCGGCGTGCCGCGCCGCTTTCCGGGAAGGCGTCGCCGCCAACATCGCCGGCGGAACGCATCACGCCTATGCGGACAAGGGCGGGGGCTTTTGTGTTTTCAACGACGCCGCCGTGGCGTCGCGCTTGATGCAGGCCGAACAAGCAAGGTCGCGCTCGGCACCGCTGCGAGTGGCGATCATCGACCTCGATGTCCACCAGGGCAACGGCACGGCCCGCATCTTCCGGGACGACGCCACCGTGTTCACTCTGTCATTGCACGGCCAGAAGAACTTCCCGTTCCGCAAGGAGGCAAGCGACCTCGACATCGACCTGCCGGATGGTTGCGGCGACGACGACTATTTGCAGGCGCTGGAGGGCGCGCTCGAGGAACTCGAACGCCGCTTCGAACCGGGTCTGGTCATGTACCTGGCCGGGGCCGATCCGCACGAAGGCGACCGTCTCGGCCGCCTGAAACTCACGTGGGATGGGCTGGAGGCGCGCGACCGCCGCGTGCTCGACTGGGCCTGGCAGCGCCGCATCCCGCTGGCCTTTGCGATGGCGGGCGGCTACGGTGTCCGTATCGAAGACACGGTGCAGGCGCAGGTCAACACTTTCCGCGTGGCGGCCCAGTACGCGGGGCGCTGGCAGAATCGGTCGCGATGAGCCAAGACAGCCCCCAGCCCGCCAAACCGCAGCCAGAACCGCGCAGCGCGTACAAGACCTTCCGCACGATCAGCACGCGCTGGATGGACAACGATGCCTACGGGCACGTCAACAATGTCGTCTACTACAGCTGGTTCGACACGGTGGTCAACGCGCACCTGATCGAGGCCGGCGCGCTCGACATCCACCAGGGCCAGACCATCGGCCTGGTCATCGAGACCCAGTGCAACTACTTCGCAGCGATCGAGTTCCCCCAGACCGTGGAAGCCGGCTTGCGGGTCGCCCACACGGGCAAGTCGAGCGTGCGCTACGAAGTGGGCCTGTTCGTGCAGGGCGAGCCCCTCACGGCGGCCCGCGGCCATTTCATTCATGTGTACGTGGACCGGGCCACGCGCCGGCCGACAGTGTTGCCCGACAAACTCAGATCGGTCCTGGAGGCCCTCAAGTGACGCAATCCCAAGTCAGCACGCGAGTGCGGGACGCCGCCAGCGTCGATGCCGCCATCGAAAGCCGGTTTTCGTGCCGCGCGTTCCTGCCCGAGCCGGTGCCGCGCGAAACGATCGCCGACATCCTGCGGGTTGCCCGGCGGGCGCCGTCCGGGACCAACTGCCAGCCGTGGAAGGTGTATGTGCTGCAAGGCGCCAGCCGCGACGCCCTGGTGGAGAAAGTGTGTGCCGCCCACGACGCTGTTTATGCGGACCCGACATTGGCGAATCCGGAGGAATACGACTACTACCCCGAGAAATGGGTGTCCCCCTACATCGACCGCAGGCGGGAGAACGGCTGGGGCCTGTATGGCCTGCTGGGCATCGCCAAGGGCGAAAAGGACAAGATGCATGCGCAACACCATCGCAACTACAACTTTTTCGGCGCGCCGGTGGGGTTCATGTTCACGCTGGACCGCGTGATGGGGCGCGGATCGCTGCTGGATTACGGCGCGTTCCTGCAGAACATGATGGTCAGCGCGCGCGGGCGGGGATTGCACACCTGCCCGCAGGCGGCCTGGAATCCGTTTGCCAGGATCATCTTGCCGCACATCGGCGCCGGCCCCGATGAAATGCTGGTGTGCGGAATGTCAATGGGCTACGCCGACGAAAAAGAAAAGGTGAACAGCTTCCACACACCGCGCGTGCCCGTGGAAGAGTTCACCCATTGGCTGGACTGAACCGAAGCGGCGCGAGGCGCCGCTGCCGTCACATCTTGCCGAACTTCTTTTTGGCGTCGTTCAGGCAGTTGTCCTTGGCCGGACCGGACATGGCGTCGCAACGCTCCTTGGCGGCCGAGTACTGGGCGTCGCCCTTGTCCTCGCCAGCATCCTTCGCGGCGCCGAGCGCCTTGGCGGAATTCGCGCCTTTTTCGTCGGCGACCTTGGTGGCCTTGGCATCGCCCTTCGCCGCCGTGTACGCGACCTTCGCATCCTTCTTGCAGACGTCCTTGGCGTTGCCCTTCAGGTCTTCGCATTTCTGCTTGGCCACACTGTAGTCGGCCTCGGCTCGCTCGGTCTTCACCTTGGCATCGTGGCGCGGACTCGGCTCATGCTTGGCTTCCAGTTCAGCCTCCGCGACTTCGTGGCTGCCCTTGGCTTCCGCCTTGCAGATGTCCTTGGCGTTGCCTTTGAGCGGGCCGCACTTGGCCGTGGCGGCCTTGTAGTCCGCCTGCACACGGTCCTTGTCCGCCTTGTATTCGGCCTTGTTCGTTGCCGCGCCGGCGCTGCCGGCAAAGCCGAAGCACAGGGCGATGGCGAGGGTCAAGAAAGTTTTCTTCATGGTGTTCCTTTGGATTGGGAGAGAAGCGCGTTCGTTTACTGCGACTTCTCGAACTTGAAATCGGGATTGCGCCGTTCGAACGTATCGACCTGGCGCTCCGCCTCGTCCTTGGCGACGCCGTGGCGCTGCTGGATGCGGCCCAGCAACTGGTCACGCTTGCCGGCAATGATGTCGAGGTCGTCGTCGGTCAATTTGCCCCACTGTTCCTTGACCTTGCCCTTGACCATTTTCCAGTTGCCTTCGATTCGGTCGTGATTCATGTTGCTCTCCAGAAGTTAAAGGCGCTGCATATTCCGCTCAACGGCCGCAGCGTGGGACAAACTTTAGGTTTGCGTCTGGCCGCGCCCGGTAGGACGCGCAGGAGAGCTTTCGTAGGCATGTGCCTACAGCTGAGAAGCGCCGTAAGGCACGCGCCATAATCGGGCGTCCTCATCCACAACAAAAGTCCCAGGAGACCCATGTCGCTTGCGGGTGTTCCCGTCGACTTCATTCTGTTTGCCATGACGCTGCTCGGCGTCGCGGTGTTTCACCACCAGACCTTGTATGTGGCGCTTGCCGGCCTGGCGGCGATCACCCTCTTCAAGCTGCTGTTCGGCGACTTTTCCGGCGTTGCCGGCATCGAAGGACTCGTGCGTCTGCTGGGACACGAGTGGGTCACGCTGGCGAACCTGCTGGGCCTGCTGCTGGGGTTTGCCCTGCTGTCCGATCATTTCGAGCGCAGCGGCGTGCCCGCGCTGCTGCCGCACTACCTTCCGGACGACTGGAAGGGCGGCTTGTGCCTGCTGCTGCTGGTTTTCGTGATGTCGAGCTTTCTCGACAACATCGCCGCGGCGATGATCGGCGGGACCATGGCGGCCGTGCTGTACCAGAAGCGCGTGCACATCGGTTTCCTGGCGGGCATCGTGGCGGCCAGCAACGCCGGAGGCTCGGGCAGTGTGGTCGGCGACACCACCACCACGATGATGTGGATCGCCGGCGTCAAGCCGGGGCAGGTGTTCGAAGCCTATGTTGCGGCTGGCACCGCGATGCTGATATTCGGTGTCGTCGCGGCGCGCCAGCAGCACGCGTACCAGCCGATCATGAAAGAGAATCCGCAGGACGCGAAGCTGCACGGCTCGCGCCTTGCGATCGTGGCCATCATCCTGATGTCGGCGATCGCGGCCAACGTCTACTTCAACTTGAGCGATCCCAGCGTGCTCGAGCACTGGCCGGTGATCGGGCTCGCCGTCTGGGTGGCGATTTTCGCGACCGCCCCGTGGCGGCGCCCCAACTGGAGCCTGCTGCCCGAAGCGTTCAAGGGAAGCGTGTTCCTGCTTTCGCTCGTGCTGTGCGCCGCGATGATGCCGGTGCAGCATTTGCCCCCCGCATCGTGGCAAAGCGCGCTGGGCCTGGGCTTCGTGAGCGCGATCTTCGACAACATCCCGCTGACAGCGCTTGCCTTGCGGCAGGGCGGCTACGACTGGGGCTTCCTGGCCTACGCGGTGGGCTTCGGCGGATCGATGATCTGGTTCGGCTCGTCGGCCGGGGTGGCACTGTCCAACATCTACCCGGAGGCGCGGTCGGTGGGCGCCTGGCTGAAGGGCGGCTGGCACGTGGCCGTCGCATATGTCATAGGCTTCTTCGTCCTGTTGCTGGTGCTCGGCTGGCACCCGGACGCCAAACTCTGAGTCCAACTTCATGAAAAAAACCAAGATCCTCGTTGCCCGCGCCATCTTTCCGGAGATCATCGGCCGGCTCGAACAGTATTTCGACGTCGAGCACAACCAGGCGGACGAACCGTGGTCCAAGCAGCAGCTGGCCGACAAATTGCGCGACAAGGTGGGTGCGTTCACCACCGGCGCGGAGCGCATCGATGCCGACGCGCTCGCTGCAGCCCCGCAATTGAAGATATGCGCCAACATGGCGGTGGGCTACAACAATTTCGATGTGCCCGCGATGACGGCGCGCCAAGTCCTCGCGACCAACACGCCGGACGTGCTCACGGAAACAACGGCGGACTTCGGCTTCGCCCTGCTCATGGCCACAGCGCGCCGCGTGGCCGAGGGCGAGCATTACCTGCGCGCCGGCAAGTGGAAGCGCTGGGCCTACGACATGCTCGCCGGGTCGGACATCCACGGCAGCACGCTCGGCATCCTGGGCATGGGGCGCATCGGCCAGGGCATTGCCAGGCGCGGCGCCCACGGCTTCGGGATGAACGTGATCTACCACAACCGGTCCCGGCTGACCCCCGAGATCGAAGCGCAAGTCAAGGCCCGCTATGTGAGCAAGGAGGAACTGCTCAAGACGGCCGATCACCTGGTCCTGGTGTTGCCTTATTCGCCGGCGTCGCACCATGTCATTGGCGCGGCCGAGCTCGCGCTGATGAAGCCGACGGCGAACCTGGTGAACATCGCGCGTGGCGGCATCGTCGACGACGCCGCGCTCGCGCTGGCCCTGCGTGACAAGCGCATCGCGGCGGCGGGGCTGGACGTCTTCGAAGGCGAACCCAAGGTTCATCCGGACTTGCTCACCGTGCCCAACGTCGTCCTCACGCCCCACATCGCGAGCGCCACGGTGCCCACCCGCAAAGCCATGGCGAACCTGGCGGCGGACAACCTGATCGGCTTCCTGGTGCATGGCAAGGCCCTCACGCCCCTGAACCCCGAAGCACTCAACTGAGGCGACCCGTTGGAAATCTGGATCATCATCGCGCTGCTGATCGCCAACCTGGTGCTGGTGTTCTCGCTGCTCATGCGCAAGCCGCCGGTC
>JAQGMS010000264.1 GCA_028292245.1 Ramlibacter sp. | reverse complement strand
TGCAGGCCTTCGCCGTTCAGCGTCGTGCGCCCCGACGTGCCGCCCAGAAGGAAGCCGCGCGCCTGCATGTCGCCCGCGGCCCAGCACAGGTCGCCCACGCGCTGCAGCCCGAACATCGAGTAGTAGATGTAGAACGGCACCATGATGCGATTGCTGGTGCTGTACGACGTGGCCGCGGCGATCCAGCTGGCCATCCCGCCGGCCTCGTTGATGCCCTCCTGCAGGATCTGGCCGGCCTTGTCTTCCTTGTAGTACGAGACCTGGTCCTTGTCCTGCGGCGTGTACAGCTGGCCCTCGGGGTTGTAGATGCCGATCTGGCGAAACAGGCCCTCCATGCCGAAGGTGCGCGCTTCGTCGACCAGGATCGGCACCGCGCGCGGGCCCAGCTCCTTGTCGCGCAGCAGCGTCGTGAGGAAGCGCACGTACGCCTGGGTGGTACTGATCTCGCGGCCCTCGGCGGTCGCTTCGAGCACGGCCTTGAAGGTGTCCAGCGGCGGCACCGCCAGCTTTTCGTCGGACTTGGCGCGGCGCTTGGGCAGGTAGCCGCCCAGCGCCTTGCGGCGCTCGTGCAGGTACTGCATCTCGGGCGTGTGGTCTTCCGGCTTGTAGAAAGGAAGGTCGGCCAGCTTTTCGTCGGGGATCGGGATGTTGAAGCGATCGCGGAAGGCCTTCACGTCCTCGTCGGTCAGCTTCTTGGCCTGGTGCGCAATGTTCTTGGCCTCGCCGGCCTTGCCCATGCCGAAGCCCTTGACGGTCTTGATCAGCATGACCGTCGGCTGGCCCTTGGTGTTCACGGCCTTGTGGTACGCCGCATAGACCTTTTGCGGGTCGTGGCCGCCGCGCTGCAGGCGCCAGATGTCCTCGTCGCTCATCTTGGCCACCATCTCCAGCGCCTTGGGATGGCGGCCGAAGAAGTTCTTGCGCACGAACGCGCCATCGTTGGCCTTCATCGCCTGGTAGTCGCCATCCAGCGTGTCCATCATGATCTTGCGCAGGATGCCTTCCTTGTCGCGCGCGAGCAGCGGGTCCCAGTAGCTGCCCCAGATCAGCTTGATGACGTTCCAGCCCGCGCCGCGGAATTCGCCTTCGAGCTCCTGGATGATCTTGCCGTTGCCGCGCACCGGGCCGTCCAGGCGCTGCAAGTTGCAGTTGACGATGAAGATCAGGTTGTCGAGCTTTTCGCGCGCGGCCACGCCGATCGCGCCCAGGCTTTCCACTTCGTCCATTTCGCCGTCGCCGCAGAACACCCAGACCTTGCGGTTCTCGGTGTTGGCGATGCCGCGGGCATGCAGGTACTTCAGGAAGCGCGCCTGGTAGATCGCCATCAACGGGCCCAGCCCCATAGACACTGTGGGGAACTGCCAGAACTCGGGCATCAATTTTGGGTGCGGGTAGCTCGACAGGCCCTTGCCGTCCACTTCCTGGCGGAAGTTGAGCAACTGTTCTTCGGTCAATCGCCCTTCCAGGTAGGCACGCGCATAGATGCCGGGCGAGCTGTGGCCCTGGATGTAGAGGCAGTCGCCGCCGTGGTTTTCGTTCTCGGCGTGCCAGAAGTGGTTGAAGCCGGCGCCGAACATCGTGGCCAGCGATGCGAACGAGCTGATATGTCCGCCTAGGTCGCCGCCGTCCGCCGGATGCAGGCGATTCGCCTTGACCACCATCGCCATGGCATTCCAGCGCATGTACGCGCGCAACCGCTCCTCGATCTCCAGGTTGCCCGGGCAATGCTCCTCGTCGGCCGGCTCGATGGTGTTGACGTAGCCGGTGGTGGCGGAGAACGGCATGTCGATGCCTTCTTGCCGCGCCTGCTCCAGCAATTGTTCCAGCAGAAAGTGGCCGCGCTCACGGCCTTCGGATTCGATGACGGCGGAAAGCGCGTCGATCCATTCGCGGGTTTCCTGCGCGTCCGCGTCGTTTGCGGCTGATCCGAACAGGTTTTCGGGTTGTGCTGACATGTTTCTCGTCTCCTGTTGTCTGACGTAATTTAGTACGGCGCCTCCGTACCGTGCCGCGAGTGTCGCATAGATTTTGCCTCGTTTCAAATGGTGCGTATCGATTTCATATTGTGGTTTGTGCGTAGGCGACGAGTCTCGCGTGACCTACACTCGAAGCTTCATGCAAGACCCCGCCACCGCCCCCGAGCTCATACATGACGCAACGGCGCCTTCGGCCTGGTGGCGCCGCTGGTGGCGCCGCCAGACCCCGGTCCACCAGGACCGCTTCGCCATGCTGGCGCCGCTGGCCGCGGTGCTGCTTTTCCTGGCCGCCATCGTTTCCGCTTTCGGCTACTTGCGGCTGGAGGAAATGGACCGCGAACAGGAGGCCGTCAAGCGCGATGTGGAGTACGCCCAGCAGCGCGTGCGGCTGCGCCTGCTGGAGCGCCAGGAGCAGTTGATGCGCATCGCCCGGGACATCTCGAACAAGGAGGTGGACCCCGAGGAGTTCGTCGGCCGGGGCGAGTCCATGGTGATCCAGTATCCGGAACTGCAGGCCGTCACCTGGATCGATGAACGCCGCCGCATCAAGGCCAGCTATGCCGCGCCCAGCGTGGCCAACCAGCAACTGCGCACGCAGGGTGAAGTGCTGCGCTCAGGCGAAACCGAGAACATCTACAGCCTGGCGCGCGACCTGCAGCAGCCTGTCTATTCGCAGCCCGCAGGCGGTGGTGAAACGCGCCTTTTGCAACTGCACATCCCGCTGACCGAACAGGGCCGCTTCGCCGGCGTGATCCTGGGCGAGTATTCGATCGACGGCCTGCTGCGCTATGGCGTGCCGGCCGAAGTCTCGGCCAAGTACGCCGTCGCTCTGCTGGATGGCAAGGGCCGGATCCTGGCGGGCAATTCGGTGCCGTCTCGCAACCCCGCGACCCAATTGCTGCCGTGGGCCGCGCAAGCCAACGAATATGAAGTGCCGGTTTCGCCGGTGGGCAACGGTCTGATCATCCGGGCCCAGGCGTATCGCACCTCGCTCGGCGTGATCGGCAGCGGCCTGTTCTGGCTGGTGAGCGCGCTGTCCGTCATGACCGCCTGGATGCTGATCGGCAACTGGCGGCACACCCGCCGCCGCATGCAGGCCCAGCAAGCGCTGGTGGCCGAAACGAGCTTTCGCCGCGCGATGGAGAACTCCATGCTGACCGGCATGCGCGCCCTCGACCTGCAGGGGCGCATCACTTACGTCAACGCCGCGTTCTGCCAGATGACCAGCTGGAGTGAAGCCGAACTTGTGGGCCGCACGCCGCCCTTCCCTTATTGGCCGGATGCCGACCGTGAACAGCTCGCGGCGCGGCTGGACGACGAGCTGCATGGGCGCACCACACCCGGCGGCTTCCAGGTCCGCGTCAAGCGCAAGGACGGCAGCCTGTTCGACGCGCGGCTGTACGTTTCGCCGCTGGTCGATGCCAAGGGCCACCAGACCGGCTGGATGACGTCGATGACCGACATCACGGAGCCGAACCGGATCCGCGAGCAGCTCTCGGCTTCCTATGAGCGATTCACAACAGTGTTGGAGGCGCTCGACGCATCCGTATCGGTAGCCCCGTTGGGCAGCGAGGAACTGCTGTTTGCCAATAAGTTGTACCGCCTGTGGTTCGGCGTCCAGACGGCCGGCCACCTGCAGATGGTGGCGCAAGCCGGGGTGCCTGAGCACCCGCGCAACGACGAATCGCTCGATGAAGTGGACTCGCTCGTGGGCCTGCCCACCGGGGGCCTCACCACGGCCCAATCCGAGAATGCCGAAATCTTCGTGCCGGAACTGGGCAAGTGGCTGGAAGTGCGATCGCGCTACCTGAACTGGGTGGACGGCCGCCTGGCCCAGATGGTGATCGCCACCGACATCACGCCGCGCCGCAACGCCGAGGAGCAATCCTCGGCCCAGGCCGAGCGCGCGCAGTCGGCCAGCCGCCTCATCACCATGGGCGAGATGGCGTCCAGCGTGGCGCACGAGCTGAACCAACCGCTCACGGCCATCAACAACTACTGCAACGGCCTGGTGTCGCGGATCAAGGGCAAGCAGATCAACGAAGAGGACCTGCTGGCCGCCCTGGACAAGACAGCGCGCCAGGCGCAGCGGGCCGGCCAGATCATCCAGCGAATCCGGTCCTTCGTGAAACGCAGCGAACCGAACCGCCAGCTCTCCGACGTGACGATGATGGTGAACGAGGCCGTGGAGCTGGCCGAAATCGAGCTGCGCCGGCGCAACGTGCGGCTTTCGCACTATGTCGCGGCGCGGCTGCCCAAACTGATGGTCGACCCGATCCTGATCGAACAGGTCCTGGTGAACCTGTTGAAAAACGCGGCCGAGTCGATCGAGCATGCGAAGCGCCCGGCGTCGCGCCGCAGCGTGGAACTGCGCGTGATTCCCAAGCAGGTGGACGAGCAGCCAGTGGTCGAATTCTCGGTGCTCGATTCCGGCGCCGGCCTGGCGCCCGAAGTGATGGACCGCCTGTACGAAGCCTTCTTCTCCACCAAGGTAGAAGGCATGGGCATCGGCCTGAACCTGTGCCGCACGATCGTGGAATCGCACCAGGGCCGGATGCAGGCCGAGAACATCTACAATGGCACCGAAGTCGCCGGCTGCCGTTTTTCCTTCTGGATTCCTGTCTCCGGCGCTACAAATTCCATAGTGAACAAGGACGCCGGGGTGACCACAGCATGAGTTTGATTCCGAAGAAGGGCACTGTCTACGTGGTGGACGACGACGAGGCCGTCCGCGACTCGCTGCAGTGGCTGCTCGAGGGCAAGGACTACCGCGTCCGCTGTTTCGATTCCGCCGAATCCTTCCTCTCCCGCTACGACCCGCGCGAAGTCGCCTGCCTGATCGTCGACATCCGCATGGGCGGCATGACCGGCCTGGAACTGCAGGACCGCCTGTTGGAGCGCAAGTCGCCGCTGCCGATCGTCTTCATCACCGGCCACGGCGACGTCCCGATGGCGGTGAACACGATGAAAAAGGGCGCGATGGACTTCATCCAGAAGCCCTTCAAGGAGGACGAGCTGGTGAGCCTGGTCGAGCGCATGCTCGAACACGCCAAGGGCGCGTTCGCCGAGTACCAGAGCGCCGCCAGCCGCGACGCACTGCTGTCCAAATTGACTTCGCGCGAAGCCCAGGTGCTCGAGCGCATCGTCGCCGGGCGCCTGAACAAGCAGATCGCCGACGACCTGGGCATCAGCATCAAGACGGTGGAAGCGCATCGCGCCAACATCATGGAAAAGCTCAACGCCAACACGGTGGCCGACCTGCTGAAGATCGCCCTCGGCCAGAACGCCCCGAAGGCTTGAGATGGCGGCGCAGCTGATTGACGGCAAGGCGCTTGCCCAGCGGATCCGCGCCGAGGTTTTGGGACGTACCCAGGCCCTCAAGGCCCGCGGCGTCCAGCCCGCCCTGGCCATCATCATGGTGGGAGACGATCCGGCCAGCCAGGTCTACACGAAGCACAAGGTCAACGACAGCGCCGAGACGGGCCTTGCCGCCACGCTGGAGCGCTACCCCGCCTCGATGACCGAGGCGGAACTGCTCTTGCGCATCCACGCGCTCAATGCAGACAACTCGGTGCACGGCATCCTGGTGCAATTGCCCTTGCCCAAGCACATGGACTCGCACAAGGTCATCGAAACGATATCTCCCGCCAAGGACGTCGATGGCTTTCACGTGGCCAACGCGGGCGCGCTCATGGTGGGTCAACCGGGTTTCTGGCCCTGCACGCCGCACGGCTGCATGAAGATGCTGGAATCCATCGGCTATGACCTGCGCGGCAAGCACGCCGTGGTGATCGGCCGCAGCAATATCGTGGGCAAGCCGATGGCCATGATGCTGCTGGCAAAGAACGCCACCGTGACCATCTGCCACAGCGCGACGCAGAACCTGAAGGCTCTCACCCTGCAAGCCGACGTGGTCGTGGCTGCCGTGGGCAAGCGCAACGTATTGACGGCCGACATGGTCAAGCCCGGCGCGGTGGTCATCGACGTCGGCATGAACACCAATGAGGCGGGCAAGCTCTGCGGTGACGTGGACTTCGCGGGCGTGAAGGAAGTCGCCGGCTGGATCACCCCCGTGCCCGGCGGCGTCGGCCCGATGACACGTGCGATGTTGCTCGTCAATACGTTGGAAGCGGCGGAACGAACGGCCGACCCTAGGCGCTTGTAAGTTGGCCGGCTGACGCAAAATAGGGGAGATGAGCAATCCCCTACTCGACTTCACTGATCTTCCCCTCTTCGACCAGGTCCAGCCGCACCATGTGGCGCCTGCGATGGAGACGCTGCTGGCCGCAGCCGACCAGGCGCTGGAAAAAGTCACCCAGCCCGATTTCCCGAGCCGCTGGAACGACATCGCCACCGTCCTGGACACCGCGACCGAGGAACTGGGGCGCGCCTGGGGCGTGGTGAGCCACCTCAATAGCGTGGCCGACACGCCGGAACTGCGCGCGGCCTATAACGAGGCCCTGCCCAAAGTCACCGACTTCTGGACCCGGCTGGGCTCGGACGAGCGGCTGTACGCCAAGTACAAGGCGATCGATCCGGCCACGCTCAATCCCGAACAGCGCCAGGCCCACAAGAACGCGGTCCGCAATTTCGTGCTCGGCGGCGCCGAACTCACCGGCGCTGCCAAGGAGCGCTTTGCTGCGATCCAGGAGCGCCAGGCCGAGCTGAGCCAGAAGTTCAGCGAAAACGCGCTGGATGCCACCGACTCCTTCGCCTACTACGCGACCGGGGCCGAACTGGCCGGCATGCCCGAGGACGTGGTCCAAGCCGCGCGCACGGCCGCCGAAGCGGATGGCAAGGAAGGGTACAAGCTGACGCTGAAGATGCCCAGCTACCTGCCCGCCATGCAGTTCGCGCACAGCAGCGCGCTGCGCGAGCGCATGTACCGCGCCTACGTCACGCGCGCCAGCGACCAGGGCGACCCGAAGTTCGACAACAGCGGCCTGATCCGCGAAATCCTGGCCCTGCGGCAGGAAGAAGCGCACCTGCTGGGGTTCGCCAACTTCGGCGAGGTGTCGGTGGTGCCCAAGATGGCCAGTTCACCGCAGGAAGTCGTTGCTTTCCTGCGCGACCTGGGCAAGCGCGCCCGGCCCTACGCCGAAAAGGACGTGGCCGACATGCGCGCGTTCGCAGCCGAAAAGCTCGGCCTGAAGGACCCGCAGGCCTGGGACTGGTCGTACATCGGCGAGAAGCTGAAGGAGGAGCGCTACGCCTTCAGCGAGCAGGAGGTCAAGCAGTACTTCACCGCGCCCAAGGTCCTGGCGGGCCTGTTCAAGATCGTGGAGACGCTGTTCGAAGTCACCATCCGCCGCGATGTGGCGCCCGTATGGAACGCGGGGGTCGAGTTCTACCGGATCGAGCGTGAACGGCGCGATGGCGAGCGCATGTCGACCGAGCTGGTCGGCCAGTTCTACCTGGACCCGTCCGCGCGCACCGGCAAGCGGGGCGGCGCCTGGATGGACGACGTGCGCGCGCGCTGGCTGCGCCCCGACACCGGGCGGCTGCAGACGCCGATCGCCCACCTCGTGTGCAACTTCGCCGACGGCGTTGACGGCAAGCCGCCGCTGCTGACACACGACGACGTCACCACCCTCTTCCACGAGTCGGGCCACGGCCTGCACCACATGCTGACCCAGGTGAACGAGCGCGACGTGTCCGGCATCAGCGGCGTGGAGTGGGACGCCGTGGAGTTGCCCAGCCAGTTCATGGAGAACTTCTGCTGGGAATGGAGCGTGCTGCGCCACATGACGGCCCATGTCGAAACCGGCGCGCCGTTGCCCAGCGAACTGTTCGACAAGATGCTGGCGGCCAAGAATTTCCAGAGCGGCCTGCAGACACTGCGCCAGATCGAGTTCGCGCTGTTCGACATGCTGCTGCACACCGAGCACGACCCGGCCCAGGACTTCATGCCGCTGCTCGCGAAGGTCCGTGAAGAGGTGGCCGTGATCCAGCCGCCGCCCTTCAGCCGCACCGCGCACACTTTCAGCCACATTTTCGCGGGCGGCTATGCGGCCGGCTACTACAGCTACAAGTGGGCCGAGGTGCTGAGCGCCGACGCTTACGCCGCGTTCGAGGAGACTGCGGGTAAAGACGGCTTGCCCAGTATTGAAACCGGGCGAAAATATCGCCAGGCCATCCTGGAGGCGGGGGGCAGCCGTCCGGCGATAGAGTCGTTCAAGGCCTTCCGGGGCCGCGAGCCCTCTCTCGACGCGTTGCTGCGCCACCAGGGCATGGCCTGACCCACACCGAACCGTTGGAGTTGATGCAGATGTTTTTTGCCCGTTCTTTCGCCACCGCAAGCTTGATGGGGCTCTTGGCCCTGACCGGATTCGGCAGCACCGACGCGAATGCGCAACAGATTTTCCGCATCGTCGGGCCCGATGGGCGTGTCACGTTCTCGGACAAGGCCCCGACCGATCCCGGCGTCCGCGCGACGGCCGGTACAGCGCTGCGCATGCCGGCAGCCGGTGGAACGGACATCAATGCCTTGCCGCTGGAACTGCGCCAGGCGGCCACCCGCTATCCGGTCACCCTGTACACGGCGTCCGGCTGCATGCCCTGCGGCGGCGGCCGAGCGCTGCTTTCCAGCCGCGGCGTTCCTTTCACTGAAAAGACCGTGAGCACGAACGAGGACATCCTGGCCTTGCAAAGGCTGTCCGGCGGCGCTTCGTCGCTGCCCTTCTTGACGGTCGGTGGCCAGCAGATCCGCGGCTATTCCGAAATCGAATGGACCCAGTTCCTCGACGCCGCCGGCTACCCCAAGACCTCCCAACTGCCGGCCAACTACAGCCCGGCGCCGCCCAGCCCCCTGGTCGCGGCCCAGGACCCCCTGCGCTCGCCGCCGCCGGCTGCTGCCGAGCCTGAGCGCGCCGCCGCTCCCTCCGAGGTCGCGCCCGGGCGCACCCCGGAGAACCCGACCGGCCTGAAGTTCTAGTAGTCCAGCGTCTTGACGCCGCCGGCGGTGCCCAGCAGGCACACGGCGGCCCTCTGCTGCGCGAACACGCCCACCGTCACCACCCCCGGCCATTGGTTGACCTCGGTTTCGAACTGGAGCGGCTGCGCGATGGCCAGTCCGCTTACATCGAGAATGTGCTGGCCGTTGTCGGTGGCCAGCGGCCGGCCTTCCTTCAGGCGGACCCGGGCGGTGCCGCCCATGGCCGCGAACTGGCGGATCACCCGTTGCGTGGCCATCGGGATCACCTCCACAGGCACCGGGAACTTGCCGAGCACCTGCACCAGTTTCGATTCATCGGCGATGCAAACGAAGCGCCGCGACTGCGCCGCCACGATCTTCTCGCGCGTCAGCGCAGCGCCGCCACCCTTCACCATGAATCCGTGACCGTCGATCTCGTCGGCGCCGTCGATGTAGACAGCCAACTCGTCGACCGCATTGCTGTCGAACACTTCGATGCCCAG
>JAQGMS010000278.1 GCA_028292245.1 Ramlibacter sp. | reverse complement strand
TTCCCTCGCCGTCCAGCGCCGTCACCTTGATCGCGGCCGCGCGCTCGACGCCGTCGTAGATGCCCGGCACCGACAGGCAGCCTTCATCGGTGACCTGCTTTTCCGGGCTGGCCCAGGTGATCTCGGGGTTGATCAGCACCAGCGGCTCGTTGCGCTGCTCCGACACGTCGATGACGATCAGGCGTTCGTGCGCGTCCACCTGGGTCGCCGCCAGCCCGATGCCGCTGGCGTCGTACATGGTTTCCAACATGTCGGCGATCAGCTGCTTGATGCGTGCGTCAACCACTTGCACGGGCTTGGCCACGGTGTGCAGCTTGGGATCGGGGTAGTAAAGAATAGGAAGGAGTGCCATGGGTAAACGACCAAAGGTGTCGCTATTTTCGCTACTTTTGGCTTTTCCGGCAGGGTGCCGGTGCCATAAACGTTGCCCAATCAAGGGCTTGAGCGCAGAATCGCCAGTACTTTGTCAAGACTTTCGACTGCTTCGGCGAGGAGCCACGGTCGCGGCCCGCAATGCACCAACACAGCAAAATTCCGATGATGGCCTCCCCCAGGACCCTGGGCGCCTTGAACTCCTGGACGGCGCTGACGGCGGTGGCTTGCGCCCTGGCTGCAGCGCCGGCACTGGCGCAGAATTTTCCGATCACCCCGGCCCAGAAGTCCACGGCCGAGCAGGTCGCGCAAGCCGGCGTGCCGCTGTCCGAGCTGGCCGCCGACGCGCCGGAAGAATATACGGTCAAGCGCGGCGACACCCTGTGGGCGATCTCCGGCCTGTTCCTCAAGAGCCCGTGGCGCTGGCCCGAGCTGTGGGGCATGAACATGCAGGAAGTGCGCAATCCGCACCGCATCTATCCCGGCCAGCAGCTGGTGCTCGAGCGCCTGGACGGACGCGCCTTGTTGCGCTTGCGCGCAGGGACGGGACCCGGCCAGGCCGGCGAAGTTCCCACCGATACCATCCGGGTTTCACCCCGCACCCGCATCCAGCCGCTGGCGGCCGACTCGGCGGTGCCCGCTTTGCAGACCCACCTGATCGAGCCCTTCCTGGCCGAGCCGGTGATCGTCGACGAAGGGGCGTTGCTGCGGGCCCCCCGCATCGTGGCCGCTTCGGAGAACCGGGTGCTGATCACCCGCGGCGACCGTGCCTATGCCCGCGGGCTGGCGACTTCGCCGCTGCAGCAGCGCGTAGCGGGCCGTGAGGACGATTACCGGGTGTTCCGCAATGCCCGGCCGCTGAAGGACCCCATCACCAACGCCGTGCTGGGCTACGAGGCCCTGTACCTGGGCAAGGCGGCGCTGATCCGCGGCGAAGCCACCGAAATGGTCAAGACCACCAGCGGCAAAGAGGAAAGCATGATCGTGCCCGCCACGATCGACATCGTCTCGGCCAAGGAGGAGATGCAGGTCGGGGACCGGCTGCTGCCCGAGCCGCCGCGCGAATTCCTCAGCTACGTGCCGCATGCGCCCGGCATGGCGGTGACCGGAAGCATCGTCTCGGTCTATGGCAACGCCGTCGCCATCGCGGGCCAGAGCCAAGTGGTGGTGATCAACAAGGGCACGGCCGACGGCATGGAAATGGGCCATGTGCTGGCAATCCTCAAGGAAGGCGAGCGACGGACCGACCGGTCGCAGCCGGGGGAGCACACCAACATCAAGCTGCCCAACGAGCGCAACGGGCTGTTGATGGTGTTCCGCCCGTTCGAAAAGCTCTCGTACGCGCTGATCCTCGAGATCAACGACACCGTCAAGATCGGCGACACCGTCGTCAATCCCCGCTAGGAATCTTCCGAGATGGAGCGTGGCGAGCTCGCGGCGTGGCTGCGCCTGGTCCTGACACCCGAAGTCGGGAATACGGCGGCCCGCAGCCTGCTGGCGGCATTCGGCCTGCCCGACGCCGTGTTCCGGCAATCTCCAGACGCGTTGCGGCAAGTGGTCACCGCCGCCCAGGCGCGCGCCTTGGGCAGCGAGCCGGCAGACTTGGCTCGCCGGCTGGACGCCACCTGGCAATGGCTGCACGCACCGGAGGCACAGGAGCGGCGGCAGGTCCTCACGCTGGGCGACACCAACTACCCGCCGGGCCTGCTGAACACCGAAGACCCGCCGCTGATGCTTTACGTCATCGGCGACATCCCGCCGGCCTGGCCGATTGCAATCGCCGTGGTGGGAAGCCGCAACCCCACACCGCAAGGCTTGTTGAACGCGCGGCAGTTCTCGCGCAGCTTCGCGCAAGCCGGTCTGTGTGTGGTGTCCGGGCTCGCGCTCGGCGTGGATGGGGCCGCGCATGAAGGCGCACTGGAAGGCGCGGCGGCGGGCCAGATCGCGACCATCGCCGTGGTCGGAACCGGCCTGGACAGCGTCTATCCGCAACGGCACCTGCAGTTGGCGCAACGCATCGCGCAGGATGGCCTGCTGGTCAGCGAGTACCCGCTGGGCACGCCGCCCCTGGCGCCCAACTTCCCCAAGCGAAACCGGATCATCTCGGCGCTGAGCCAGGGAACGGTTGTGGTCGAGGCGGCGCTGAAGTCGGGGTCGCTGATCACGGCCCGGCAGGCGGTCGAACAGGGCCGCGAAGTGTTCGCGATTCCCGGCTCGATCCATTCGCCGCAATCGCGCGGCTGCCACGCGCTGATCAAGCAAGGCGCCAAGCTGGTCGAGTCCGCGCAGGACGTGCTCGAAGAGCTCCCGCTGGCCGGGCGCAAATTGGCGCCCCCGGACGACGGCCCGCAAGACGATCCCGGGCGAAACGCCCGCGACAGCGCGTTGTTGGCGGCGCTGGGTTTCGATCCGGTCAGCATCGATGCGCTGGTCGCGCGGACCGGCACGGCGCCGGCCGAGTTGCAGGCCCGGCTGCTGGAGTTCGAGCTGGATGGTGAAGTAGCGCGCCTTCCCGGCGGCCTGTTCCAGCGCGTCGGCGCGGGCTAGCGGCGTGCACTGCATGAGGCCGGCACGCAACACCTGGCTGCGCGTCGTTGCCATTGCCGGCGAAGTTCTGGGCTATATTGAGGCATGTTTGAAGTGCTCGTTTTCGTGTACGAAAACTACTGGCGCGGCGATGCGTGCCCTGAACTGG
>JAQGMS010000268.1 GCA_028292245.1 Ramlibacter sp. | reverse complement strand
CGATGTGCGGTGTCGGCGTCTTCGTCAGGCGTCCGAGCTCCACCACCGATCCCACCAGCGCGTCGATTTCCGGCGCGCGGCCGGCCTCGATGTCCTGCAGCATGGACGTCTTGTGCTTGCCGACTTTTTCCGCGCCGGCGATGCGCTTGTCCAGCGTGACGCGGAATTCGATGCCCAGCTTGTGCGCCACTTGCTGGGCTTCGCCCATCATGTTGGCGGCCAGTTCGCGCGACAGCGGGTATTGGCAGATGTCCACCAGGGTGGAGTGGCTCAGGCTGCTGATCGGGTTGAAGGTGAGGTTGCCCCAGAGCTTGAGCCAGATCTCGGAGCGGATGTTGTCCAGCACCGGCGCCTTGAAGCCGGCCTTGGTGAAGCATTCTGAAATCGCCTTGACCCGGTCGCTGGAACAGCCGTCCAGCTCGCCGATCGGGAAGCGGTCGCCCTCGATGTGTTTCACGACTCCGGGCGCGATCAGCTCCGAGGCCGGATACACGACGCAGCCAAGGACGCGGCGCGGCGGGATCATCTCGCAGAGCATGCCGGTCGGGTCGACGCTGCGCACCTGGCTGCCCTCGTGCGGGCCGCCGTGCTTGTGGAAATACCAGTAGGGGATGCCGTTCTGCATGGTCACCACGGTGGTGTCCGGGCCGAACAGTTTGGGCAGTTCCTTGGCCACGGCTTCGACCTGGTGGGCCTTCATGGCCAGAATGACGACGTCTTGCGGGCCGGCCTGCGCATAGTCGTCGGTGGCCTTGACGTTGGAGGCGACGTGCTCGACGCCGTCATGCATGATGAGCTTGATGCCCTTGTCGCGGATCGCATCCAGATTCGCGCCCCGCACGATGAACGTGACGTCTTCGCCGGCCAGCGCCAGCTTCGCTCCCACATAGCCGCCGATGGCCCCCGCCCCGATGATTGCAATCTTCACGTCGATGCTCCAGAAAATTAATCTATTCGAACCGGTTGGCCAGTTTGCCGATCCCGGCAATCTCGACCTCGACGGTACTTCCCGGCTTCATGGAGCCCACGCCGACCGACGTGCCGCACAGGATGATGTCGCCGGGGTGGAGGGTCATGTCCTGCGAGATGAGGCTGACGAGCTGCTGCACCGGAAAGCGCATGTCGCTGATCGGGTAGTCCTGGCGCACGTCACCGTTGAGGATCGTGCGCACCACCAGCTTCGCCGGGTCCAGCCCGGTGGCCACCACCGGGCCGAAGGGACAGAAGGTATCGAAACCCTTGGCGCGCACCCATTGGGCAAACGAAGCGTCGCGGTTCAGGATGTCGGCCACCGTCACGTCGTTGGCGCAGGTGTAGCCGAACACGTATTCGAGCGCTTGCCGTTCGGACACCTCTTTGCAGGTGCGGCCGATGACGATGCCCAGTTCGCCTTCGAAGACCACCTTGCCGTCGCACGCCGGCTTGCGGATGACGCCTCCCGGAGCCAGGAATGAATTGGGTGACTTGATCAGGTACAGCGGCTCGGCCGGGTCCTGCAGCTTGAGCTTTTCCGCGAGCGCGTGGAAGTTGTTCCACAACGCGATGACCTTGGTCGGCTGCACCGGCGTCAACAACTCGACGCTGTCCAGCGCCAACAGGCGGTCGGTGGGCGTAGCGCCAGCGAACATGTCGCCTTCGCAGACCCGGATGCGGTCGCCTTCGAGCGTGCCGAAGCGGACCGTACCGCCGTCGTTGAACCGGGCCCAGTGCGTCGTCATCGGGTTCAGGCCGGAGCGCCGATGGCGTAGGAGGGAGCGCGGCGGCCGTAGGAGCCGGCGCGGTTGCTGACCATCACCTGGTAGCAGCGGTCCTTGGCGGTCTGGATCGCGTTGACGAGGAAGTCGGCCTCATAGGCGCGCAGCAGGTGCGGGTGCTCGGTTTCCAGGTAGGCGCGCACGCCTTCGGGGCCGGGGGCGACCAGGCAGGAGTAGGTGACCGGGTCCCAATGCCAGTTCAGGCCCAGTTCCTCGAAGGCCGCGTTGTAGGCCTGGCGATGGGACTCGCTGGTTGGGTCGTTGGCGTTTTGGTTGCGGCTTGCTTGCATGAAAGGTCTCCTTGATCGGGTGGGAAGGCGGTACGGGTCGCCTGCCTTGACGCAAATGTAGGAGGGTTGAACGATTAATAACAGTTAAAGTATTTGATGATGATGATTACTCATAGGTTATAGTTAAGACACATGAAAAACGCGACGCTGCGCCAGCTCAAGGTGTTCGAAGCGGTGGCCCGCCACCTGAGCTTCTCGCGCGCCGCGGAAGAGCTGCACCTGACGCAGCCGGCGGTGTCCACCCAGGTCAAGAAACTGGAGGAGCACGCCGGCCTGCCCCTGTTCGAGCAGTTGGGAAAGAAGATCCACCTCACGCCCGCCGGGGCGGAGATGCTGCATTCCAGCCGCGTCATCATTCGGCAGTTCCAGGACGTCGAGGAAGCCATGACGCAGTTCAAGGGCGTCTCGGGCGGCAAGCTGAACGTGGCGGTGATCAGCGCCGGCGACTATTTTTTCCCGAGCCTGCTGGTGGAATTCGCGCGGCGCCACGCCGGCGTCACGCTGAACTTCGGCGTCTGCAACCGCGAAGAGCTGCTCGAGCAGCTGACCGACAACCTCACCGACCTGGCGATCATGGTGCGGCCGCCGCTGGACATGGATACCGAGAACGAGCCTTTCGCGCCGCACCCCTATGTGATCGTGGCGGCGCACGATCATCCGCTCGCTTCGAGGAAGCGCATCCCGGTCTCGCGCCTGGCGCGCGAGCCGTTCGTGGTCCGCGAAAAAGGCTCCGACACCTGGAACTCGATGGAAGAGGGTTTCGGCACGCACCTGGCGGAGCTGAACATCGCCATGAAGATCAAGAGCACCGAAACCATCAAGCAGGCGGTGATCGCCGGCATGGGCGTGAGTTTCCTGTCTGCCCACACCGTCAGCCGCGAACTGCAGGCCGGCAGCCTGGTCGTGCTCGATGTGCAGGGTTTTCCGCTGATGCTCAACTGGTACGTCGTGCATCGCAAGAACAAGCGCCTGCCACCGGTCGCGCAGGCCTTTCGCAGCTACCTGCTGACCGACGGCGCGGCGCTGATCGAGCAGGCGCTGGGCGCGCGTGTCAAGCGGCCGAAGCGGTAAGGCCGCGCTCGCGCGCAAATTCACCGGCGGCCAACTTCCTGCCGCCTTCTGGCCGCAGCTTCAGCACTTCGATGCGGCCGCCTTGCGCGTTGATCTCGATGGAC
>JAQGMS010000388.1 GCA_028292245.1 Ramlibacter sp. | reverse complement strand
AGGTGTCCTATGTGATCACGAGGAGTCGTGGAGCCGTAGCCCCTGTGCGGGCGGCCTGTCATCGGCCCTCCGGAGTCAGTTCATTGTGTGCTCGAGCAGCCGCGCGAGGTACGGCGCGGTCGCGCTGCCGTCGGTTTTCGCGATGTCGGCCGGCGTGCCGGTCGCGACGACCCGACCGCCGGCGTCTCCTCCGCCCGGGCCGAGGTCGATGACCCAGTCGGCGGTGGCGATCGCGTCGAGGTCGTGCTCGACGAGAACCACCGTGTTGCCCGCGTCGACGAGCCGGTGCAGCTGGCGCAGCAGGAGCGCGGTGTCCGCGGGGTGCAGCCCCGAGGTCGGCTCGTCGAGCAGGTAGAGCGCGTGGCCGCGGTGCGCCCGCTGGAGCTCGGTGGCGAGCTTGATGCGTTGTGCCTCACCGCCGCTGAGCTCGGTCGCCGGCTGTCCCAGTCGCAGGTAGCCCAGGCCCACCTCGCGCAGCGTCTGAAGGCTGCGTGCGGCGGCCGGCACGTCGGCGAGGAACGTCGCGGCGTCGTCGACGGGCAGGGCGAGGACCTCCGCGATGTTCTTGTGGCGGTAGGTGATCTCGAGCGTCTCGGCGTTGTAGCGATCGCCGTGGCACGCCGGGCAGGGTGCGTAGGTGCCGGGCAGGAAGAGCAGCTCGACGGAGACGAATCCCTCGCCCTGACAGGTCTCGCAGCGGCCATCGGGGACGTTGAAGGAGAAGCGGCCCGCGCCGTAGCCGCGGGCCCGCGCCGCGTCCGTGGCGGCGTACAGCTTCCGCACGGCGTCGAACATCCCCGTGTACGTCGCGAGGTTAGACCGCGGCGTCCGGCCGATCGGCCGCTGGTCGACGAGCACCAGTCGGTCGAACGACTCGAGGGCAGTCGGGTCCTCGGCGAGCACGTTGCTGACGAGCGTCGACTTACCGGAACCGGACACCCCGGTGACGGCGGTCAGCACGCAGAGCGGGATGTCGACGGACAGGTCGCGCAGGTTGTGGCGGCGCACACCGGCCAACCGCAACCAGCCCTGCGGGGCACGCACGTCGTGCACGAGCCGCTCGGCGCGACCGAACAAGTAGGCGCTGGTGGCCGACTCGGTGACGTCCTCGAGATCCGCTACCGGGCCGCTGTAGAGCACTCGGCCCCCGGCCTCGCCCGCACCGGGGCCGATGTCGACGACCCAGTCCGCACGCCGTACGACGTCGAGGTCGTGCTCCACGACGAAGAGCGAGTTGCCGGACGCCTTCAGGCGGTCCAAGACATCCAGCAGCGGCTCCGCGTCGGCCGGGTGCAGGCCGGCGGAGGGCTCGTCCAGGACGTAGACGACCCCGAACAGCCCGGAACGCAGCTGGGTGGCGATCCGCAGGCGCTGCGCCTCTCCGGGCGACAGGGTCGTCGAGCTCCGTCCCAGACTCAGGTAGCCCAGGCCCAGATCGAGGAGCACCTCGATGCGGGCGACCAGATCAGCGCAGATCCGCACCGCGACCTCGTTGGCCTCCTCGGGCAGCTCGGCGACCGGTCGCAGCAGCGCGACCAGCTGGGTGAACGGCAGGTCGTTGACCTCGGCGATCGAACGCCCGAGGAAGGTCACCGCGAGGGCCTCCGGCCGCAGTCCACTGCCCTGGCAGTCCGGGCAGGGCGCGTCCTCCACGAACCGCAGGGCCCGCTCACGCATCCGCTCGCTCTTGGAGTCGGCCAGGACGTGCATGACGTGCTTGCGCGCGCTCCAGAACTTTCCGTAGTAGCCGTAGTCGACGCGATCGGGTTCGGGCTCGATGAGCACCGACGGTTGCTCGTCGGTGAAGAGCAGCCAGTTGCGGTCCTTCTTCCGGAGCCTGCGCCACGGCTTGTCGATGTCGATGCCGAGACCGGAGACGATGCTGCGCAGGTTGGCACCCTGCCAGGCACCGGGCCAGGCGGCGATCGCGCCCTCGCGGATGCTCAGGGCCGGGTCGGGGACGAGCAGATCCTCGGTGACGTCGTGCACGACACCCAGACCGTGGCAGCGCGGACACGCGCCCGCCGCGGTGTTGGGCGAGAACGCCTCGGCCGGGAGGTGGTCGGCCCCGGCGGGGTAGTCGCCCGCTCGCGAGTAGAGGATCCGCAGCAGGTTGGACAGCGTGGTGAGGGTGCCGACCGACGAGCGGGACGTGGCCGCGCCGCGACGCTGCTGCAGTGCCACGGCCGGCGGCAGCCCGGTGACCTCCTGGACATGCGGAGCACCGACCTGCTGCAGCAGCCGGCGCGCGTAGGGCGCCACCGACTCGAAGTAGCGACGCTGCGCCTCGGCGTACAGCGTGCCGAAAGCCAGCGACGACTTCCCCGAGCCGGAGATCCCGGTGAACGCCACCATGGCGTTGCGTGGGATGTCGACGTCGACGTTGCGGAGGTTGTGCTCGTTGGCGCCGCGGACCCGCACGAAACCGTCTGCCGCATCGGTCGTCACGTGCTCCCCCTGTCGGTCGCCCGCTGCGACCTCGACGACCAGTATCGCGACGCCTCCGCCACCATCGACACCGCACACGCATCCGCGGCCCCAGGACGCATCTGGCACCGCGCCGGCGACGGGGCGGACCCTCGCGCGTTTGGCCGACACCATCGATATGCCCTCCATGCCCTATCGTTGGTGGTGTTGAAGGGATGGCTCTGCCAGCCGTCCTGGCCGCGCAAAGATGCTGCGGCTTGTATCTCGTTATTCTGGTCTTCGGTTCGCTGGTCATCAGCTCAGATGGGTGTCTTCAGCTACCTGAGGGCACACTGCCCTCGGTACGAAGAAGGGACAATATCATGGCTCAGGGAA
>JAQGMS010000260.1 GCA_028292245.1 Ramlibacter sp. | reverse complement strand
AGGCTCACGCCGCGGGTGTTGCGGTTGAGCAGGCGCACCTTCAGCCGCGCCTCGGTCGCCGCGACCTGCTTGGTCACGGTGGGCTGGGTGGTGGCGAACTCCTTGGCCGCCTTGGAGAAACTGCCGGTCTCGACTACCCGGACAAACATCTCCATCGCCTGCAATCGGTCCACGCCTGCCTCCAGTCATTCCCAGATGGAATGAATCTTATCCCAGGCGGCCGGCCGATGCGCTTTCATTTTGGGTGAGCAGTCGGCGAACCGAATCGGCATAGACGACTTCGGAGTCATCCTGCGGCCGGTAGCCCAGGACGCGGCGCGCCGATTCGAGGGACCAGAATGCGCGGGTGTTGCCGGAGATGCCATAAGCGATGGTCCAGGGGACCGCGTCCTCGGGCAGTGCGAGCCGTGCTTCGAGCGCGCAGCGAAACAGCTGGGCGCAATCCCGATCGCTCAACCAGGCACCCAGCGAGCGCTTGAATGCCGCCGGGCGGGCGGGGCGGGGCAGGCCGGATTGCGGCTGCGGTGCTCCGGGCTCGAACCGGGAGACGTCGATCGGATAGGGCGAGCCGATCCGCAGCATCACGATCTCGACGCGCCGGCCGAAAGTACCGCAGGCATAGGGATAGGCCAGCAGTTCGTACGAAGCCTTGGCCCAGCCGTAGAAGTTGTCGGACAGGGGCAAGTCGGCCGGGTACACCATGTCGCGCGCCAGCGAGTGCACCTGCGTGTGCTCGTACCAGTCGGCCGCGTGGTTGGAGGAAACGACGACGACCCGCTTCACGCCCGCGGCGAGCGCGCAGCGATAGACGCGCTGTGCCATCCGGATGTTGTCGAGCTCGGCCTCGAACCGGTCCAGCTGCGGCGGGCGCAGGCTGTACACGTCGCGCTCGGCCGACGGAACGTAGGCGCTGTGGACCACGGTCTCGACGCCCGCGAACAGGTCCGCCATCGCCGCATCGCTCGCGGACAGCAGGTTCATCGGCTGGAAAGTCGCGCCCTCGGGCATGCGCGCGGGTTTGCGCATGTCGGCCAAGCGCAGCGTGTGCCCGCCCTCCAGCCCCGGCATGGCCAGCGTGGCCACATGGCCCGCCGCGCCTGTCACCAATACTTTCATGATTGCCTCCCGAGCGTTTGCCGAATCCAGTCGAGGCGGTTCAGCGGCATCATCGCGTAGTGATAGAAGCCGATCGCGGTTGCCGGCGAGTCGAGCACGGCTGCCACTTTCGCGGCCAGGTTCTCCTGGCTGCGGCAATCGGGCACCAGCGGTCGCAGCGCCACCGAAAAGCCGCGATTCGGTCCCAGCGCCGCGGTGTAGCTCGCAAGCAGCGCCCGCAGGCGCTCGGGCGTGTCCACGTAGCCAAGCACCCCGATCTCATCGCACACCGCCGCGACGGCGGCCAGGTCGACGCCGAGCTTGCGGGACGACTCCGTCACTTCGTCGTCCGCGCTGGTGCCGGCCATCACATGCGACATCGCGCCTCCATGGTCCATGAAATTGAGCGCGACACCCGAACCGGCCATCGCCTCATGCACTTCCGCCACCAGAGTGGCCACCACACGCAGGCGGACATCGACGAACGCGGCCAGCTCACCCCGGTCGCTCTCGCCGAGCAAGGGGCCGGCGTGTGCCGCGGGCAACTGGCCCGACCAGATCGGCTCCAGCGCCGCGCGCACGGCCGCGGCCAGGCGCTCCACCGCCACCCCGGCGCGTTGCGCTGCGCCACGGCAATGTTCGCAAAAGCACAAGGAGAGCAGCGTCCGCGCTTCGGCCGGCAGGTGGATCAGGTAGCGCTCATGATGTTCGCCGTGCTCCAGCGGCCGGTAGTGCAGGCTCTCGGCCATCAGGCTGCGCACCGGGTAGCGCGCAATGTCCCCGGCCAGCTCGCGGCAATAGGCACGGACCCGCGGATTGGCCGGGCACAGATCCGTGAGGTAGGGATCGCCGTACACATTGCGGGTCGCGCAATCGGGATGCTCGGTCGCCAGCAGCGAGTTGTGCAGGAAGATGGTCCAGGCATCGACGGCCATCCCGCGCCGGCCGGCACGCGTGCACAACTCCGCCAGGACGTCGGCACCTTCCATCGCGCCGGCCATGCGCGGCACCAGCCCGCTTTCATAGCGGCGCAACTGCGGCGCGAACCAGGCCACGTCACCCTCGTGCCGGTGGACGTGGTAGCGCGGGTTGTGGGGAAACACATCCCGCGCGTCGTGATAGGTGGCCGCGAGCGAAACGCCGTCCACGGCGCCGCGCTCACGCAGGTTGTCCAGCACGGCGTGATAGCCCTCGCCCAGCAGGTCCGTCCCGAAAATCAAGACCGAAGCTTTCACGCTGCGCATGGGTCAGTACCAGGAGGCCTTGTCGACGAGGTTGGCCAGCGGCTGGCCGGCCGCGAAGCGCTGCGCGTTGTCGCACAGGACGGCGAGGCGGCGTTGCACGATGTGCGGGCCCACCACGGCGACATGGGGAGTCAGCAGGGCGCGCGGCTCGGTCCACAGCGGGTGGTCCGCCGGCAGGGGTTCCTGCTCGAACACATCGAGCGCCGCGCCGCCCAGGCGCTGGGTGTGCAGTGCATCGGCCAGCGCATCGAGCCGGACCGTGGCGCCTCGCCCGATGTTGACCAGCAGGGCGTGCGGGCGCACCAGCGCCAGCCGCCGCGCATCGATGAGCCCTTCGCTCTGCGGCGTGTGCGGCAAAGTGAGGACGACCGCATCGGCCAACGGCAGCAGCTCGTCGAGGGCTTCGGGCTTGAACATCGCCCGCACGCCTTCGGGCGCATCGTCGCGCCGCGGATCGACGCCCAACACTTTTGCGCCGAACGCGGCCACCATCCGCCCGATCTCGGCGCCGATGCCGCCGACGCCGACGACCAGCACGGTGCTCTCGGGCAGGTTCAGCACGTCCTCGTCGGCCAGGTGCCGGATCCACTCGGCGCGCGCCTGCTGGCGCATGTAGCGCGGCAAACCCCGCGCCAGTGCCAACAGCATCGCCACCGCGTGGACGGCGACATGGTCGTTGTAGATGCCGCGGAAATTGGTGACCTGGACGGGATGTTCGACCAGTTCGGGAAAGAAGTAGCCAGCCGGCGGGGCAGCCTGTGGCGCTTGCAGCCAGGCCAGCTTTCCCGCTTGCGCGAGCAATTGCGCATCCAGAGTGCCGAAAGCAGCGTCGGCCTGGGGCAGGAGCCGCAGCGCCATCGCGCGGTCGTGCGCGATCTGCACGCGCAGGCCGGGTGCGGCCGCTGCCACGGCCCGCGCCCAATCTTCGGTCGGCGCGTCGTCGGCGGCGAGCATGACGAAGTTGCGGCTCACAGCGCGCCTCCCGGCCCGGCCGCGACGCGATTGACCCAGTCCCCCGAGCCGGCGAATGCCGCCAGGTTGCGCTGGAAGATCGCACCCCAGCGCGGCCCATAGCCCGGACTGTCGCCGGCGTTGTGGGCGGTGATGACGACGCTGGGCAGGCCCCACAGCGGCGACTCGGCCGGCAGCGGTTCGACCGCGGTCACGTCGAGGCCGGCGCCACGCAGCGCGCCCGCCGTCAGCGCGTGCAGCAGCGCGTTCTCGTC
>JAQGMS010000241.1 GCA_028292245.1 Ramlibacter sp. | reverse complement strand
GGCGGCCACCAGCCCCTCGCAACCCAGCGTCGAGGTCGGCCGGAACACGGAAGGGTCGAGGAAGTCGTCGTCCACCCGCCGATAGATGACGTCGACCCGCTTCGGGCCGCGTGTGGTGCGCATGTAGACGTACTTGTCCTTGACGAACAGGTCCTGCCCTTCGACCAGCTCGATGCCCATCTGCTGCGCCAGGAACGCGTGCTCGAAGTAGGCGCTGTTGTACATGCCCGGGGTCAGCACAACCACCGTCGGATCAGGAGCGCCGGGCTGGGCCGAGGCGCGCAGCGTCTCGAGCAACAAGTCGGGGTAATGCATGACCGGCGCGACGCGATGCGCGCTGAACAGGTCGGGGAACAGCCGCATCATCATCTTGCGGTCTTCCAGCATGTAGCTGACGCCGCTGGGAACCCGCAGGTTGTCTTCCAGCACGTAGTACTCGCCCTCGCCCTGCGCGTTGGGCGCGCGCACGATGTCGACGCCTGCGATGTGCGAATACACGTGATGCGGCGCGTACACGCCCATCATCTCCTTGCGGAACTGGGCGTTGTTCAGGATCTGCTCGGCCGGGATGATGCCGGCCTTGAGGATGTCCTGCTCGTGATAGACGTCGTGCAGGAACCGGTTGAGCGCGGTGACGCGCTGGACCAGGCCCTTTTCCATGGTGGCCCACTCGTGGGCGGGAATGATGCGCGGGATCAGGTCGAACGGGATCAGCCGCTCGGTGCCGGCGCCCTCCTCGTCCTTGGCGCCGTAGACGGCAAAGGTGATGCCGACCCGCCGGAAGATCATTTCGGCTTCTTCGCGGCGCGCCCGCATCACGTCCTGCGGCTGGCGCGCCAGCCACAGCGCGTAGTTGCGATAGTGGTCGCGGATGCCCTGGACCTGCACCTGGCTTTGGCCGCCCTGGGACTGGCCTTGGAACTGGAACTGACCGTCGCCCGGTAGCTGGGCATACATCTCGTCGAATTTATGCATGAGTCAATCTCCAGGCCACAGGATAGCAATTTCCGGGCCCCGGTACGCCCTTTGGCGAGGCAATCGCGCTAGGGAAAGCGATGGTGCCAATAGCGCGGCGCCATCTCGCGCTGGCAGGCCACTCGCGCGGCATCGATCGAGCGCCAGAGGGCGGCGCCGCAGTGCGGCGAGTCGATCACCGGAACGCCGAGCTGGCGGTAGCGTTCCAGCACCGGGGCGGCTGGATGGCCGAAGCGATTGCGGTAGCCCGCCTGCACCAGCGCCAGCGACGGCTCGACCGCTTCAAGGAACGGCCGGCTGGACGAGGTCTTGCTGCCGTGATGCGGCACCAGCAGCAGGTCGACCTTCGCGAGGACCCCCTGCGCCACCAGCCGCGCCTCCTGCGGCTGCTCGATGTCGCCGACCAGCAGCGCCGTCTGGGCGCCGTTCGAAACTCGCAGCACACAACTCATGGCGTTCGGCTTGCTGGTGGCTTCGTAGTCCTCTGCCTGCGGATGCAGCACCTCGAAATCGACGCCGTCCCAGCGCCACTGCTGGCCGGCCGCGCAACGCTGCGAGGGCCGCAGGGCCTGCAATTCATGGCCGTCCTCGATCGAGCTGACCAGCGCCGCCTGCGGCTGCATGGCCAGCACGGCGGCAGCGCCGCCGGTGTGGTCGATGTCGCGGTGGCTGAGCATCAGCGTGTCCACTTGCTCGTCCAGCGCGCGCAGCAGCGGCACCAGCACGCGATGGCCCGCATCGCTTTCCGGGCTGTAGCGCGGGCCGGCGTCGTACACCAGGGTGTGTGCCGCCGTGCGCACGATCACGGCATTGCCCTGGCCGATGTCGGCCGCGAGCAGTTCGAACTGGCCGGGTGCGGGGCGCGCCACCTGCCATAACAGCACCGGCAGCAGCAGCGGCACACCGAGCAGGCGCGTGTGCCAGGGCAGGCGCATCGCCAGCAGCACGCCGCCCAGCACGCCGGCCGCGCCGGCCCACACCGGCGGCGCCGGGGCGGAAATCGAGGCGAACGGCAGCGCGGCCAGCCAGCCCAGGTAGACGCTCAGGGCCTGCACGGCCCAGGCGGCGATGTCCCAGAGCGGCGCCACGATGGCGCCGCCCATGGCCAGCGGTGTGATCACCAGCGTCACCCAGGGAATGGCCAGGGCATTGGCGAGCAGGCCCACCACGGAGACCTGGCCGAACAGCAGGAGCGTCAGCGGCGTCAAGGCCAGCGTGATCACCCATTGCTCGCGAAGGCCTGAGAGCACCGTGGATGCGGCCCTTGCCATTCGCCCGCTGGGTGTGCCGGGCGGTGCCGCCCCCACATCGGTGGCGAACAGCACGCCCACCGCGACGAAACTCAGCCAGAAGCCGGCCTGCAACAGCGCCCAGGGATCGATCGTCACCACCACCGCGCAGGCCAGGAGCCACACCTGCGGCCAGGGCCAGCGCCGCCCCGACAGGCGCAGCAATCCCACCGTGGCCAGCATCCACACCGTGCGCTGGGCCGGCACGCCCCAGCCGCTGAACAGCGAATAGCCGGTGGCGAGCAGGATGCCGCCCACCAGCGCCGCGTGCTGCGCCGGCCAGGCCAGGCACAGGCGGGCGCTGCGGCGCCAGAGCGCGCCGACCAGCAATGCAGCCGCCCAGGCGAACATGGTGATGTGCAGGCCCGAGATGCTCATCAGGTGCGCCACCCCGGTGGCGCGGAAGATGTCCCAATCGGCGCGGTCGATGGCGTTCTGGTCGCCGACGATCAGCGCGGCGAGCAAGCCCGCCGTCTTGCGATCAGAGACATGCTCGAACACGGCGTCGCGCGCCGATTGCCGCGCCCGCTCCACCGGGTGCCGCCAGGTTTCACCGATGCGCTGGGGCGGCCGGTCGCGCGGGCCGGCGCGCACATAGCCGGTGGCCTGCAGGCCCTGCTCCCACAGCCACAGTTCGTAGTCGAAGCCGTGCGGATTGGTGTTGCCGTGCGGGGCTTTCAGCCGCACCGTCATTTGCCAGCGCTCGCCGGCGTGCAGCTCGCCGGCCTGCCGCTGCAATTCCAGCAAGCCGTTCGCGTCGGGGATCGCCCCGCCGTACCAGCCCAGATAAAGCTGGGGCGGCAGGCGCTCCACCGCAGCGCCCGAGCTGGCCGATTCCACCTCCAGCCGGAAACGAACTCCGGTTTCGTTGCGCTGGGGCATGGCGGCGATGACGCCGGTGACGGCGACGTCGCGGCCTTCGAGCTGGGGATCGAGGGCCTGCGATGAGAACTGGAGGGCGCGCAGGCCGCAGAAGGCGAAGGCGAGCGAAGCGGCGGCGAGCAGGGCCACCAGTGCCCTCACCCCGGCCCTCTCCCAGAGGGAGAGGGAGAAAAACAAAGCCAATCCAAAGGCGACGGCCAGGGCGTAGACCTGCCAATCCCATAGCGCCGGCTGCTGCAGCTGCAACGCCGGGCCGAGCACGGCGCCCAGCAACGCGGACGTCAGCCGCCCTCCTCCTTGGTTGTTGTTCTGCATCTCGCCACTCTCAACGGCCCACATCGCGCTCCTGCCGACAGCCGGCCCGCCGGAAAACCCTCAAATCAGGCCCCGGACTTGCTAGTATTGTCCGCATGTCGATCCATGCCGCACTGAACCACGTCACCCACTACAAGTACGACCGCCCGGTGCAGTTGGGGCCCCAGGTGGTGCGGCTGCGTCCCGCCCCTCATTCGCGCAGCAGCATCGTCTCGTATTCGCTGAAGGTCGAGCCGGCCAAGCATTTCATCAACTGGCAACAGGACCCGTACGCGAATTACCAGGCCCGCCTCGTGTTTCCGGAGAAAGCCACCGAATTCAAGGTCACCGTGGACCTGGTGGTGGAAATGGCGGTCTACAACCCGTTCGATTTCTTCCTCGAGCCGAGCGCCGAGAATTTCCCGTTCAAGTACGAGCCGCTGGTCGCGCAGGAACTCGCCCCCTATCTCGCCACCGAGCCGCTCACGCCGCTGCTGCAGTCGTACCTCGAGAAAGTGGACCGCAAGCCGCAGCGCACCATCGACTTCCTGGTCGGCATCAACCAGAAGCTGCAGCACGACATCAAGTACCTGATCCGCATGGAGCCGGGCGTGCAGACGCCCGAGCAGACCCTGAAGAACGCCAGCGGCTCCTGCCGCGACTCCGGCTGGCTGCTGGTGCAGTTGATGCGCCGCTGCGGGCTGGCCGCGCGTTTCGTCTCCGGCTACCTGATCCAGCTGACGCCCGACGTGAAGGCGCTGGACGGCCCTAGCGGCACCACAGTCGATTTCACCGACCTGCACGCCTGGTGCGAGGTGTACCTGCCCGGCGCCGGCTGGGTCGGGCTGGACCCGACCTCGGGCCTGCTGGCCGGCGAAGGCCACATCCCGCTAGCGTGCACGCCGCAGCCCTCGGGCGCTGCGCCGATCGAAGGCCTGGTCGACGACGCCGAAGTGGAATTCGCTCACCACATGCAAGTCACGCGCATCTACGAATCGCCGCGCGTGACCAAGCCCTACACCGAAGACCAATGGGCCAAGGTGCTGGCGCTGGGCGAAGCCGTGGACCAGCAGTTGCAAGCCGGCGATGTGCGCCTGACCATGGGCGGCGAGCCGACCTTCGTGGCGGTGAGCGATCGGGACGCGGCCGAATGGAACACCGATGCCATGGGCCCGACCAAGCGGGCTTACGCGACCGAGCTGGTCCACAAGTTGCGCGATGAATACGGCCGCGGCGGCTTCCTGCATTTCGGCCAGGGCAAGTGGTATCCCGGCGAGCAATTGCCGCGCTGGGCGCTGTCGATCTACTGGCGCGCCGACGGGCAGCCGGCCTGGAAGAACCCGGCCCTGTTCGCCGACGAACGCCAGCCCTCGCAATACACCAGTGAGGACGCGAAGCGCTTCACCCATGCGCTGGCGCGGCAACTGCGCATCACCGACCATTTCATCAAGCCCGGCTACGAGGACGTCTACTACTACCTCTGGCGCGAGCGCCGGCTGCCGCTCAACGTCGACCCCTTCGATTCGCGCCTGGACGACGAGATGGAGCGCGTGCGGCTGCGCCGCGTGTTCGAGCAGAAGCTCGACTCGGTCATCGGCTACGTGCTGCCGCTGAACGCCAGCGAGCACGAGAACCCGCACCTGCGTGGATCGCTGTGGACCACCGGCCCCTGGTTCCTGCGCGACGAGCGCATGTACCTGATTCCCGGCGATTCGCCGATGGGTTTGCGGCTGCCGCTGGACGCCCTGCCCTGGGCCAGCAAGACGGACTCCCCCTACATGGTCGAGCGGGACCCGATGGCCCCGCGCGGAACGCTGCCCGACGCCGGGCCGCTGCACGAGCGCTACACCGCACATGCACCCCCCGACGTGCAGCGCAGCGCCGTTCCGTATCTCTCGGGCACCGGCCCGCAGCCCGAAGCGCCGCGCCGCATGCAACCCGCGACCGCAGCCGGCGACGCCGACAGCCATGCGGGCACCGAAGGCATCGAATTCGCAGCCGCGCCGGCACGCTTCGAATCCGCCAAGAAACTTTCCCGCACGGCGTTGTGCGTCGAAGCGCGCGACCCGCGCCGCGCCAGCGGTCCCAAGGCCGAGCAAACCGGCAAGGCCAGCGGGCTGCTCTACGTCTTCATGCCGCCCCTGGCGCTGCTGGAAGACTATCTGGACCTGCTCGCGGCGGTGGAAGCGACCGCGCAGGAGCTGGGCGTGAAGATCGTGCTGGAAGGCTATCCGCCGCCGCGCGACCAGCGGTTGAAGCTCCTGCAGGTCACACCCGACCCCGGCGTGATCGAGGTCAACATCCATCCCGCCGCCAACTGGGGCGAACTGGTCGCGCACACCGAGTTCCTGTACCAGGCGGCATTCGAGACGCGCCTGTCTGCGGAGAAGTTCATGACCGACGGGCGCCACACCGGCACCGGCGGCGGCAACCACTTCGTGATGGGCGGCGCCACGCCTGCCGATTCGCCCTTCCGGCGCAAGCCCGAGGTGCTGGCCAGCCTGCTGCTGTACTGGCACAACCACCCGAGCCTGAGCTACTTGTTCAGCGGCATGTTCATCGGCCCGACCAGCCAGGCGCCGCGGGTCGATGAAGCGCGCAACGACCAGCTGTACGAGCTGGAGATCGCGCTGCGCGAGATCGACCGCAACCGAAGGATCCACGGCGAGGAGATGCCGCCCTGGATCGTGGACCGCACGCTGCGCAACATCCTGGTCGATGTCACCGGCAACACGCACCGCAGCGAGTTCTGCATCGACAAGATGTACTCGCCCGATTCCGCGACCGGCCGGCTGGGCCTGCTCGAATTGCGCGCCTTCGAGATGCCGCCGCACGCGCGCATGAGCATCGCGCAGCAATTGTTGATCCGTGCCCTGGTGGCGCGCTTCTGGAAGGAGCCTTACCGCGCGCCGGTGACGCGCTGGGGCACCGAGCTGCACGACCGCTTCCTGTTGCCCACCTTCGTGCAGATGGACCTGCACGACGTGCTGGCCGAGATGCGCGCACTGGGCTACGCGTTCGAGGCCGACTGGTTCGCGCCGCATTTCGAATTCCGCTTTCCGCTGGTGGGCCAGGTGCAGTCGACCGGCATCGAGCTCACGCTGCGCAATGCGCTGGAGCCCTGGCACGTCATGGGCGAGGAAGGTTCGGCCGGCGGCACCGTGCGCTATGTCGATTCGTCGCTGGAGCGCATCGAAGTGCGCGTCACCGGCCTGAACGAAAGCCGCTACACCATCACCGTGAACGGCAAGGCGATGCCGATGCAGTCGACCGGAACCAGCGGCGAATTCGTCGCCGGCGTGCGCTACAAGGCCTGGAACCCGCCGTCGGCGCTGCATCCTTCGATCGGCGTGCATGCGCCGCTGGTGTTCGACATCGTCGATACCTGGATGAAGCGTTCGCTGGGCGGCTGCCAGTACCACGTCGCGCATCCGGGCGGGCGCAACTACGACACCTTCCCGGTCAACTCGTACGAAGCGGAAAGCCGGCGCCTGTCGCGCTTCTTCCGCATGGGGCACACACCCGGCTCGTTGCAGGTGCCGCCCGCCACCATCAATGTGGCCGGCAGCAAGGAATTCCCGTTCACGCTGGACTTGCGCAAGCCCGCATAGCTCGACGGCCGGTCCGCGCCGTCGAGAATTCCCTACACGATACATAGAGCTCCCGACAGACGGCGCGGGTGCGCTCGACTAATCTCGTGCACTGGGTCCGCACCCATCGAGATTCTCCTTACGCCATGCCACTGACAGCGCATTCCGCGGGCTCCTTAGGCATTTTCCTAGTGGCGGTCCCGCGTGGAACAGTTTCAATTCGTTCGCGTCGACGCTATGCCGACGTCACCCCATCAACCTCAACCTGAACGGATTTTTTCATGACGAACTTTTCACGCAGCGTGGTCCGACGCGCCGCCTCCCTCCTGCTCGCCGGCAGTGCCGGCCTGGTGTCGGTGTCCTCCTGGGCGGCCACCGACACGGCCAACCTGGCAGTCACCGCGACGATCGCGAACCAGTGCTCGGTCGGCGCCGCGGCGCTGGCGCTCGGCGCGATCACGATGGTGGGCACGGACGGCACGATGGCCGCGCTGTCGGGCGGCACGACGGCGGACATTCCCTGGGCTTGTACCAACGGCACGTCGGCGACCCTGGGCTTCAACCTCGGCGCCAACACTTCCGGCACCGATCGCCGCATGCTGTCCACGACCGCCGGCAGCTCGAACCAGTTCTTCGAGTACCAGCTGAAGGCCGGCACCTCCAGCGGCGCGGCGATCACCGAGACGGCGGTGGCGCTGAGCGGCGCCGACGGCACCAACAAGTCCTTCACGGTCTGGGGCGGCCCCGTGGACTCGGCCGCGAACAGGGCCGCCAAGCCGGCGGCCGACTACACCGACACGGTGCTGCTCACCGTCACTTTCACGCCCTGAACATGGACGCGTTCCGGCACCTCAACCGATGGGTCGCCGTGGCACTGGGGGTACTCGGAGGGATGCTCACTCCGGCAGCGCCGGCGCGGGCCCAGGTTCTCATCGACCCGGTGGTCGTGGAGGTCGGGCCGCGCCAGCGCACGGTCGCCATCACGGTCACCTTGAGCGCCAAGGCGGCAGCGCCCGTCCTGCTGCAAAGCCAGGCGCTCTCGTGGGAACAGGCTGCCGACGGATCGCCGCGCCTGCAGCCCACGCAGGACCTGGTGATCGCCCCGCCGATCGCGGAACTCAAGCCGGGCGAAAGCCAGGTGTTCCGCGTTGCCTTGCGCGGGCCGAGGCGGGAGCCGGGCGAACTGGCTTATCGCCTCGTCCTCGAGGACACCTACCGGCAACCCGCCGCCACGGCCGGCCAGGGCGTGAGCTTTCGCATGCGCTACGACCTGCCGGTGCTGGTCGCGCCCGCCGAGCCGGTGCGCAACGACGCACGCTGGGAAGCATGCGCCGCAGATGCCGCGCAGGCCTGCGTGCGCATCGACAACCGCGGCAACAAGCGTGTCAGCTTGCACGCCCTCACCATCGAAGGCGCGGCATGGACGGTGCCGGTCGCCGCGCCCGGCGTGGTTCTGGCCGGTGCACGGCGCGAATGGCGCATTCCGGTGCCGGGCGGCGCGAGCCCGGCGCCCTTGCGTGTCAGCGGATCCCTGCGAAGCGGCGAGGCGTTCCGGGCTGACCTGTCGTCCCGGTGAAGCCGTGGTCCAGCGCGCTCGCGCTCGCCGTCACGAGCACGGCGGCCGGGGCGATCACGCCCGTGACGGCGCAGCCCGAGCCCTTTACCGTGGCCGCCGAGGGCGGTGTGTTCAGCCTGCGGCTGGCCTGGCCGCGTTCCTCGGAAGACATGCCCATCGTGCAGGTGCTTCCCGGCGGCAAGCGACTGGTGCTGCGCGTGCCGGCGAAAGCGCTGGGGCCCGAAACCCTCGTGCCCGACCTGCAAGCCGGAGAGTCTCCGATCCGCTCACTCACCGTACAGATTTCCGGGGACGACGGATTGATCGTGATGGCCCTGCGCCGGCCGACACGCTACGAGATGACGCGTGCCGGCAACGCATGGGTGCTGGAGCTGCGCGCGGGCGACGTAATCGCCGGCGCGCCGCCGGCTGCCCCGGCCCCGTTGTCCGCGGCGCTCGAACCGGCGCGCGCCGAAACACTGTTGCTGGAAGCGGTGGTCAACGGCCGGCGCCTGCGCGAGGTGGTGCAGGCCGATCGACTGGCGGATGGGCGGCTCGCACTCTCGCGCGAGGCCTGGGACGAGGCCCGCCTGAAGCCTCCAGCGCAGGACACGGCCGTGCCGCGGGGTGCGCAGGGCTTCACGCTGGATGCGGTCGCGGGCCTGGCCTACACCGTCGATCGCCGGCGCCAGACGCTCAACGTGACGGCGCCGGCGCAGGCCTTCCTGACCGAAGCCATCGACGCGCGCCCGGATCCGGCCGCGCCCCCTGAGCGGCCGCGACCGGGCATTCTCTTGAACTACGACGTCGCGGCCACCCTGCAAACCGGCGCGGCGGCGAGCGGTGGCGCCACAGTGGAAGGCATCTTCTTCAACGAGTGGGGCAGCTGGACCGGTAGCGCGCTGCTCGCCTCGTCGGATGGAAGCTATCGTGCCCGCCGCCTCGATACCTTCTGGCAACTCGACTTGCCGCATCGGATGGAAACGCTGGTGCTGGGCGACACGGTCGGCTCGCCCGGCGCATGGAGCCGGCCAGTGCGCTTCGCGGGCGCGCACTGGGGCCGGGACTTCGGCCTGCGGCCCGGCTTCGTCGCCCTCCCGCAGCCCAGCCTGTCGGGGTCGGCCGCCGTGCCTTCGACCGTCGACGTGCTGATCGGCAATCAGCAGTTGCTGACTCGTCGTGTACCGCCGGGCCCCTTCGAGCTGACCGGCATCCCCGCGATGACCGGCGCGGGTGAGCTCAACCTGGTGGTGCGCGACCTGCTCGGCCGCGAGACTGTCGTGGCGCAAAGCTACTACCTGTCGCCGCGACTGCTGGCGCGCGGGCTGGACGACTATTCCATCGACGCCGGCTGGCTGCGCACCGGCTATGGCAGCGACACGGACACTTATACGGACCCGTTCGCCACGGCCACCTGGCGGCGCGGGCTCACAGCCGGCCTGACTGGCGAAGCGCGCGTGGAGCTTCAACGCGAACGCCGCGCGGCTGGTGTGGAAGTGGCCGCCCTGCTGGGCACCTGGGCGGTCGCGCGCGCCTCTTACGCCCGCTCCACCAACGGCGAGGACAGCGGTGCGCGCCTGCTGCTGGGCGTGGAGCGCAGCGGCGACTCCAGTCACAGCTCGCTGCAGTGGGAGCGCTTCGATGCGGGCTTCAGGCAGCTGGCGCAGGTCGCCGGCGAAGTCCGGCCGCGCGAGCGCGTCTTGGCGAATCTGGGCGGCCGCATATGGCATCAGGCCACGGCAGGCTTGAGCTTTACGCGGCAAAGCAATTGGAACGCGCCGACCGTGGCGCTGCTCGGTGCGTCGCTCGGAATGCCCCTGCCCGATCGCTTCAGCCTGTCGGTGGCCTACAGCCGTGAACTGACGGGGCAAGGCGGCTGGCGTGCGGGCGTGACGCTCAGCCGGCCGATCGGCGACCAGGTTCTCGCGACGTCATCCCTCACTCGCAACCCCGATGGCAGGACGTCGCTCGAAGCGCAGGTCGCGGGCACAACACCGGCCGGGCTGGGCGCCGGCTGGCGCATTGCCACCGGCAGCAACGAAGCGCGCTCTCTCGCCGGCGGCGTGAACTGGAACATGCCGTCGCTGGAGGCCAGCGCCGAATTCGAGATGGGCCGCAACGGCGGCGGCGCCGTGCGCGCCGGCGCCCGCGGCTCGCTGGGGCTGGTGGCGGGCCTGGGATTTGCCTCCAGGCCGGTGGGCCACGGTGCGTTTGCCGTGGTGCGCGTGGGCGAGGCGGAAGGTGTGCCCGTGCTGCGCAGCCACCAGGTCGTGACCCGCACCAACGCACAGGGGCTGGCGTTCGTGTCCGGCCTGCTGCCCTACCAGACCAACACGCTGGAGATCGACCCGGCGGAAATGTCACTGGACACCGAACTGGGCGCCACGCGCATGGACGTGGTGCCCTACGCGCGAAGCGGCGCGACGGTGGACTTCGCAGTGCGGCGCAGCCGCAGCGCGCTGGTGGAACTGCTGCAGGACGACGGAAGCGTGGTCCCCCCCGGTGCCCGGGTCCGCCCTTCCGGCGGCGGGACTGCGTTCACGGTCGCGCAACGCGGCGAGGTCTACATGACAGGACTGGAAAAGGACAACGCGCTGGTGGTGGATTGGCCGGCGGGCCGATGCGCCGCGAGCTTCAGGTTCCCGGATGCGGGCGAAGCCCTGCCGCGGATCGGTCGACTGCGCTGCGCGCGGGAGAAATCGCAATGAATGTCGTCGCAAGATGTCTCGTGCCGCTGGCCTTCGCCATGCGGGCCGCCGCCGCACTCGCCGGCTGTTCGATTTCCACCGGCGCCAGCCTCGGGTTCGGGCCCTATGCGCCCCTGAGCTTCAGCGGGAAGCTGGACTCGCTCGATGCCGACAGCACCGGCAGCGTCACCGTGACTTGCACCGCCCTGGCGCAGGCCGTGAATTATTCGCTCAAGCTCAGCGGCGGCCACAGCAACGAAGTCCTGGCTCGCGCGATGGCGGGCACCGGCGGCGGCGCCCTGATGAACTACAACCTCTTTGTCGATGCCAATCGCTCCAATCCCTGGGGCGATGGCATTGCCGGCGGCACGTTCCAGGGCACGATTGCCGCGGCGGGCGGCTCGGCGAGCCATACCTTCTATGGCCGCGTGCCCGCGGGCCAGAGGACACTGCGGCCGGGCGGTTTTTCCGACCAGCTCCAGGTCACGCTGGAGTACACGCCGTAGATGCCGGCCGCGCTCTTTAATTCGGGGCATCAGGCCCCATGTATTGCTGGCGCCGCCCCGAAAGCGGCGACATGGCGGCGGCCATTCAGACTGCGCGCGCTGCCGCTCCCCCCTATCGCACCCACGCCATGAAATTCGGATGGAAAGTCCTTCGAATTCCCGGCCCCGTTTTCCTGGCGGCCGCGCTGGTGCTCGCCATCGATTCCGCCATCCCCTTGCTCATGTGGCGATTCGCAAGCACGGCGCCCGGGCATGACGTGCGAGCCGCCGCCGCGCTGAGCGTCGGCTTGACTACCGTCGCGGACATCGCAGTGTTCGTGTGGCTCTACTTCAAGCTGACGCGCCGCTATCTGCAGCGGCTCGACGCCGGCGTCGGCGCGGCGATGGACGCCGTCATCTGCAGCGGGCCCGATGGGCAGGTGGTCCTGTTCAACCCCACCGCGCAGGCCATGTTCGGCTACCCGGCCGACCAGATCCTGGGCCGGCCGCTGGAATTGCTGGTGCCCGAACGCCATCGCGCGGCCCACCGGCGCGCGATCGCGGAGTTCGCGGCCGGGCCCTCGCCCAACCACGTTTTCGGCCGCCGGGCCGGCGTGGTGGGACTGCGCGCCGACGGCACCGAGTTCCCGGTCGAGGGTTTGATCACCCGTGTGGGCAAGGGAGCTGACCGCCTCTGCACGCTGATCCTGCGGGACGTGTCGGTGCGGCGCGAAACTCAGGTCCAGGTGGAACAGCTCGCCGCCATCGTGGAATCGTCCGATGACGCGATCACCAGCACCGACCTGGACGGCACCGTCCTGACCTGGAACGCCGGGGCGGAGCGGATGGGCGGCTACACGGCCGCGGAGATGATCGGGCAATCCACCCTGCTTCTGCTGCCTGCCGAGCGGCTCGACGAGGAGCGCGATATCTTCGAGCGCATCCGGTCCGGCAAGCCGGTGCGTCACTTCAATTCGGTCAGGCGCCGCAAGGACGGGACGACCTTTGATGTCTCGGTCTCGGTCGCACCGCTTCGCGACGAGGCCGGCCGGGTCGTCGGCGCTTCCCGGATCGCGCGGGACATTTCCGAGCAGAAGAATGCCGAGCGGGTACAGGCCGAATATGTCGCGCGCCTGCAGGAGCTCTCGCGCCGCCTGATGGAGACCGAGGAGCAGGAGCGCCGGCGCCTGGCCAACGAACTGCATGACCGCACCGGCTCCAACCTCACCGCCCTGGGGACCACGCTGGCCGTGATGCGCTCCACCATGCCGCCGCAAGTGGCGCGTGAACAGGCGGTGCGTTTTTCGGAATGCGACCTGATGCTGCGCGAGACCATGGACCATGTGCGCCACGTACTGGCCGACCTGCGTCCCACGGCGCTCGACCTGGGGCTGCTGGCCGCGTTGCGCGACCACGCCGCGCGCCTGCGCGTACGCACGGGGCTGGTCATCGAGTTGAAGGGCTCGGAGCCCATGCCGAGGCCGGCACCGGACGCGGAGATCTCGCTGTTCCGCATCGCACAGGAAGCGATCAACAACGCAGCCAAGCACGCCCGCGGGTCCGCCGTGGAAGTCCTGCTTTCCACCCACGACGGCGTGCTCCGGCTTTCGGTTTCCGATGACGGCCGGGGGTTCGACCCCGCGGCAGGGTGCGCGGGGTCGGCCAGCCTGGGCATGACCACCATGCGCGAACGCGCCGAGGCCATTCGCGCCAGGCTATCGGTCGTCTCGGCACCGGGAGCCGGTACCCGCGTCACCGTCGAACTCGAACTGGGCCGCCAGGGGCCCGTCCACTAGATTCATATGTCCATCAAGATTTTCATCGCCGACGACCACGCCGTGGTCCGTGAAGGCCTCGCGCACCTGCTGGCCCTGCAACGGGATTTCGAGATCGTCGGCACCGCCGGCGACGGCCGCGAAGCCGTGGCCGAGGTCCTGAGGTTACGGCCCGACGCCGTGATCCTGGACATCCACATGCCTGACATGAACGGCATCGAAGCGACGCGCCAGCTGCACGAGCGGCTGCCGTCCGCGGCCATCGTGATCCTGTCCATGCATGCCTCGCCGGAGTATGTGTTCCACGCACTGGAGGCCGGCGCGGGCGCCTACCTGCAAAAGGAATCCGCTGCCCTGGAAATCGTGGAAGCGGTGCGCGCCGTGATTGCGGGCCGGCGCTATCTCAGCCCGAAGATCGCGGCGCTGGTGGCCGAACATATCGGCCGCCGGCCGCGCGGAGCGCCACTGGAGCTGCTGAGCCGGCGCGAGCGGGAAATACTGCAGCTGGTGGCAGAAGGGCACACCAGCGCGCGCATCGGCGAACGGCTCAGCCTGTCGCCCAAGACCGTGGACACCTACCGCAGCCGCCTGATGCAGAAACTGGGCATCGGCGACGTCACCGGGCTGGTCAAGTTCGCGATCCAGCAAGGCCTCATCACCCTGGATTGAGGTTTCCCCACAAGGTTCGGCCATAGCCCCCGACAGACGCCGGTGCATTGCCGCGGGACCTTTGCGCCATGGCACAACCGACACCCCCGATCCGCGTCCTTTTCACAGGCCAGTCAGGCTATTGCATGCAGTTGCTGCAGCAGGGGCTGGGCGATGGCTTCCTCATCTCGCAGGTGAGCTGCCGCAGCGCGTTCGGCCGTGCGCTGGAAGACGGGACGGCCGATGTCGTGCTGAGCGACACCGAAGCCCTGGGCTTTGCGCACCTGTCCCTCCTGGAGCACGTCCGGGCAGCCCGGCGCCCCGTCCCCGTCGTGTTGTTCAGCGCGGACGAGCGTGTGGCCACCGCCGTGGAGGCGATGAGGCGGGGAGCCGCCGACTACCTGCTCAAGCCGCACCAGCAGATCCTGCTCGCACGCTCGCTGGCCGGCGCCGTTGCATCGTCGCCGTGGCGAGCGTACGCGCCCGAGGTCAAGCTGACGCCCAGCGAAATATCGCGCGAACTGCGCTCGCCCCTCCTGGCGATCGACGGTTTCGCGCAGGCACTGGCCCGCGAAACGCAAGGCATTGCTAACGACAACGCGACCCGGTATGTCAAGCGGCTTTTGTACAACGTGCGATACATGGGTAACTTGGTTGACCGCCTTGGCGCAGCCGGTCGGTAGCGGGATATCCACCGCCGCTGTGGATAACCCTGTTGGTTAGTTCGGCGCCGGTGTGCGGGACGCAGGACTGACGCGGGCTGCGCTCCCGGTGCCCGCCAAACGGGCAAAGAAAAAGCCGGCGCGATTGCGCCGGCTTTTTTCTCTTGACACGCCGCGAAAAGACTATCCGATGCGCACCGGCACGAAGATCTTGTCTTCGCCGCGCTGGATCAACAGCGCCACCGATTTGTCCGATTTCGCGACAGCGGCGCGCACTTGCTCGATGCTCTTTACCGGCGCGCCGTTGACGGCGAGGATCACGTCACCGGCTTCCAGGCCGGCGCGCGCCGCGGCACCGCTCACCTCCTGCACCACCAGGCCATCGCTGATGCCGGACTGGCGCTTTTCTTCCGGCTGCAGCGGCCGCAGCGCCAGGCCCAGCTTGCCGCCGGCCGCGGCCTGGGGACCGCTGTCGTCCTTGGCCACCTTCTCCGACGCGCTGGCCAGTTGCGCGGCCAGTTCGACCTTGCGGCCCTGGCGCCAGACTTCCAGCTGGACGCGGGTGCCGGGCGTCGACAGGCCGACGATGGCCGGCAGGTCACCCGAGGCCACGACCGGCTGGCCGTTGACGCTGCGAATCACGTCGCCCGGCTGCAGGCCGGCCTTGTCGGCGGGGCTGCCCTTCTCGACGCTGGAAACCAGCGCGCCTTCCGGGCGGTCCAACTTGAAGGAATCGGCCAGGGTCTGGTTCACTTCCTGCACCGTGACGCCCAGGCGCGCATGCTGCACCTTGCCGGTGGCGACGATCTGGTCCTTCACGCGCGAGGCGACGTCGATCGGGATCGCGAACGACACGCCCTGGTAGCCGCCCGACTGGCTGTAGATCTGCGAGTTGATGCCGATCACTTCGCCGCGCCCGTTGAACAGCGGGCCGCCGGAGTTGCCCGGGTTCACGGCCACGTCGGTCTGGATGAACGGCACGCCGCTGTCGTCGGGCAGCGAACGGCCCTTGGCGCTCACCACGCCGGCGGTCACGGTGTTCTCGAAACCGAAGGGCGAACCGATCGCCAGCACCCATTCGCCGACGCGCAGGTCCTTGGTGTTGCCCAAGGTCACTACCGGCAGGTTGCTGGCCTCGATCTTGAGCACCGCGATGTCGGTCTTCGGGTCGCTGCCCAGCACCTTGGCGCGGAACTCGCGCCGGTCGGTCAGCTTCACCGTGAC
>JAQGMS010000478.1 GCA_028292245.1 Ramlibacter sp. | reverse complement strand
TACGAGACTGTCGTTCAGGATCTTCTGGAAGGCCAGTATAAAAACCCGATTGGCATTTTCTGTTTCAACCCGAAGGCTGGGCGCGCGATGTCTCGGAAGACGTGGCACAGGAACTGCGTCGGCGCTGCGATCTGCAAATGCGGGACGTGCCATCGCCCATCCAGGAATTCATAGAGCGCCACGAGGGCCCCACCCGACAACTGACCCTGAGGCTGGTTTAGCCCGCACCATTCACAAAATGAAAGGTAAGTCGCGCTTCCATTACGGAGCCATCACCATCCCGTACTTCTACGTCGATTAGGCCCGCCTTATTGTTCGAGATGCGGTCGTGGTTGAGTTCGATCAGTAAAAGCGCCGCCTGCTTTTCAACTGCTCTCATGTCCGATATCTCAAAGCCGCATTCATCGACAACGAGCAGCCCGTTGTCACGTAGGTCAAAAAAATAGCGATCCATATCGGCATCCCAGTGCTGGCGGTCTTTGGTCCGTAAGCACTCAGTGAGGGTAACGGCCCCAGTTGGGGGCCAACTGGAGCCGCCCCCGGGAAAGCAGCGCCAAGCGGCGGATCGGCGAGCCTCCTTCCAATCTAGAGCTACCGTCGGCCGGCGTCGTACCAAATGAGATGCGAGTCTAAATCTCTTTCATTTTCGCTGTTACTAGGCCCAGCTTCCGCTTTGCCAGTTCCGTGCCTATGTCACGCCATGCGTAACAATGCGTTCCAGCCCTGCCTGCCGAGCCGCGGGACCAAGGTTCCCACGGGCCCGGACTGGATCAACGAGGTCAAACACGACGGTTACCGCCTCATCGTTCAGAGGGACGGCAAGCGCGTACGGCAAGCGCGTCCGGCTATTCACCCGCAACGGCCACGACTGGACCGACCGGTATCCCTTGACCGTCAAAGCCCCCTTAAGGAACCGGATCAATTCGTTCGTGGTCGATGGCGAAGCCGTGCTTCTGGTACTGGCCTGTTTCCGGTTGTGGTGGCCTAATTTGAAAAACGCAGTGGCCTAATTTGATTTTGGCGGTTCCTGTGTCGGAAGCCGTCTCGATTCGTTGTGTGCTGTTTGATACATAGCACCGTCATGGTAGCGAAGCCCGAATCGAACAAACCCACACCGCCTAAGTGCAACCGCTGCGGCATGGCCATGACCGCGCTTTACTCGATCCTGGACCCGCGGTCCGGCAAGCAAGCCCGCGCCTTCCGGTGCGAGTGCGGAGAGCGCACCGTAAGCGAGTAAGGCCGCCTCAGTTGGCGTGCAGCGGATTGCCCACGGCAAACCAGATCGCCAGACCGATCAGGACGGCAAATGCAATATATGGAATCGCCACCCGCATTTGCCCGACTATCTTCTGGCAGGCGCGGCTGTGGAAATAATCAAATCGTCGCGGGGGTGAACCGAGGCGGTCGTTCCTTAACCGTAATTACGCCGACAGATTGCTCCGTGTCGGCAGATCGGAAGGCTACAGGATCGAGTATTGTCAATTGCAACCGTTCGGTGTGGCCTGCGCCGGCGTCTTAGCACCGATCACCAGGAGAGGCACTTAATGAAGTAATCGCTCAAGGTCCGTATGAACACGGCTTGGGCCGAAGGGAACTTGCCATGGATGACCGCTCGGTAATTCACAACGGAACTCGTCCCTCATCAGGGAGAAAGAGCCCTTTCTCCCGTTCAGTAGTCCTGCGTTCTGACAATGACGCGGGACCTCGAACGATAGGCTTTCCTGCTCTTCCAAACGATAGGCCGAAGAAGGTTTGGTTCGACCCTCCACTGGCCGTTATCTGCACCCTTAACGGAGGGGCAGTATGCACAGATTGTGTTGTTCTCGGTATCTGGGACAGCGGGGCGAGACTTCGCGTTCGAGATGCGAGCATTCTCACCGAATTTGATTTGCTCTTCGCGTCGGGCCTCAGACCGGTAAGGAGGCGATGCAAGCGCTTGTCGGTACGCGGCAACGTGATCGATGTCGAATTTAAGCAAACCAGGCCACGCTACGTGATGGAAAGTGGGCAGGACGCATGAACATTCGAACCTCCCATCAAAGCCCTCGTTGATCAGCTACGATCAAGAAGAGGTCGCTCCAGCGAGCGGCGAACCCCAAGAACTCGATCCGGCGCTCATCAACACCAACAACCGCTCAATACAGCAAAAGGTTGCGTACCCATGACCTTTCCGATTCCGCCGAACGAAGCCACGCGATTGGCCGCCCTTCAAGCACTGCAGCTCCTGGACACGAGCCCCACCCGCGACTTCAATAGTCTCGTGCGACTGGCGCGCGATTTGCTCAAAGTGCCTATCAGTGCAATCTCGTTAGTCGATCAGCACAGGCAGTGGTTCAAAGCCATTGAGGGGCTCGACTGTAAGGAGACACCGCGAGAGATTGCCTTTTGCGCGCACACGATCTGTGCAGCGGAGCCATTGATTGTGCACAACGCTACAAAGGACGACCGGTTCCGTGGGAATGTACTCGTCAGGAACGGCCCAAAAATTCGATTTTATGCGGGCATTCCGCTGCAACTTGCCGACGGACTCAGATTGGGCAGTCTCTGCGTTATGGACACGAAGCCGCGAACGATGACCGAGATGGAGCTGGCGCGGCTCCAGCACTTGAGCGAAATGGCGATCGCTCTTCTCAGCAATCACGCTCGATCGATCCAGACCAGTCAGCAGGCCAAAATCATAGAAGAGCAAGAACAGCGTCTTTTGAAGAACAACAAATTACTGGAGTCCGCTTGCGAACTTGGAAAGCTGGGAGCCTGGGAGCGCGACATGGCGACTGGGCAACTCAGGTGGACCGAGGGCATGTTCAGCCTGCACGAGATGTCGGAGGGAACGGAGCGCAACGTCGCAGAGCATCTCAATCTCTATCCCGAGCCGGAACGGACGCGGCTAACCGCTCTGATGGCGGACGCAGATCGCGCCAAGCGGCCATTCCGCTTCGAAGGGCGCATGTATACGACCAAAGGAAAATTGAGGTGGGTCAGACTGGTCTCAGAGGTTGAGCTCGACGGCGATCGTTTCGTGCGGCGGTACGGACTGATGCAGGATGTCACGGAGGAAAAAGGTCTCCTTGAGCGTGTGAAGCATATGGCCAATTCCGACGAGCTCACCGGGCTGGCTAATCGTCGGGCTTTGAGGCGAAGGCTCGCCGAGCTGAGTAAATCGATCGAGATGCCGGTTGCGATTACGTTGCTGGCGCTCGATCTCGACGGATTTAAGGAGATCAATGATACGCATGGACACGCTGCGGGCGATGCGTGCTTGCGTCGCATTGCTCGCCGGTTAAGGACCGCGTTGGGACCTGGCGTGCTGGTCGCACGAACGGGAGGCGACGAGTTTGCTTTGATCTGGACTGGAACAGAAGGACCTGTGCCTGACCACTTGATCGAAAAGATATTCGAGGCTGTACATGCCCCGATCTTATGGCATGGTCACGGCTTCCAACTGTCATGCTCCATCGGTGCTGCGACTCGTCAGGATGGCTGCCGTTTCATCGCGGACGATTTGTTGCGCGAGGCCGACTTGGCGCTCTATGAGGCCAAGCGCGAAGGAAAGAATTGCTGGCGTCTCTTCCGGACCGAGCTTAAGACGGCAACTATCGAGCGTAACGCCGTACTCAAAGCTGCCATAGAAGGCTTGAGCCGGGATCGGTTTCGGTTGTTCTTCCAGCCCAAGGTGTTGCTGGCCAATGGCGCCCATTCCGGCTTCGAGGCGTTATTGCGCTTCATCGCCGAAGACGGCTCGGTTGTTACCCCCGGCTCGTTTGCGGCGGCGCTGGAAGATGCGTCGCTCTCCACGGCGTTGGGCGACTTTGTCATGGAGGCCGCAGTTCAGCAAGCGCGAGCGTGGACTCGCGCCGGTGTCAAGTTCGGTAATATTGCGATCAATTTGAGCGCAAGCCAGTTGAGGTCGCCACGATTCGCTCAGCAGTTCCTGGATC
>JAQGMS010000393.1 GCA_028292245.1 Ramlibacter sp. | reverse complement strand
AACGAGAGCGGCTGTGGCCTCGAACTGCGCAAGGTCTGCATCGGTCCAGGTGTGATGGCTGCCTGACTTGTACGCCGTGACCTTGCGAGCCAGCGGGTTCGAGCGCAACGCACATTCCGGTTCATTTCCGTAACTTCTTGGCGTCCCTTGCCATTTCCAGACACGTGAGTAATTCAACATAGCTAGGGGTGCCATCCATCGTCGTTTCCCCAATGCAAACCGTTTTGTCTACGGCGCTAAATTGACTCCATTGGGGTTGAAGGTCTGCTCGCGCTTGTTCTTCGTCAGCGGCGCATTTAACCAAGACTGCCTGTGAACCGCCTTCGGAACGGCACTCCCGCGCGATATCGAACTTCGGCACATTGTCCGCGACGGGCGTGAGAGGGAAGGAGGCGAGAATGAAAATCGGAAGGTGCATCAGCATTTTTGCTCTCCGAGCAGGGTGGTCGTTGGTTCTGCACTGCTGGCCGATACTTACCCTCGACATGCCCGTGCCTGAGAAGCTCGCCAAGAAAATCTTAGCATCGCGCCTCACAATTTTTCGCACAAATTTGGTGTGTCATATTGATCAGAATCAAATGGGGCGGCGCCCCAAAGCCCCTGTGCGCCTACGGTTTCTTGATCGAGCGCAAGGCAGCTAATGGTCGCAGTCGTTAAGAATATCACTTTAGACGGACGGCAGCGTACCCGAATGCCGCTAAGGTAGGTAACGTCCGGAATACAAAATAGCAGCGATCGGAGTATCGAATGAATCTGCGTGGAGTTATGATAGACCTTCTTGTGGTTGGCTCATTGACACCCCCCGCCGTTGCACAGTTCGGGATTAATGCCGCAGTCAATTGACGGAACAATGGTTACGGGAATTCCTTGGCTCGAACCATCGCAACGTGGGCCCTGCCGAAGCGATGCCAAACCCTCGGCTTACGGACTATCAGGTCGATGAGATCGTCGCTTATATCTTGGCGCTGAAGGCGAAGAATTAGACGCGTCCATCGATCGCTGACCACCAATCGGTCAGCTAACAAGCTCATCGAATAGAACTAACGCAAATGTGGAAGTAGAGAATGCACCCGTCCCAGATCGGCGACCGAGTGCGCCTCTCGCGTTGGGGAAAATGTAGGAGGCCGCAGGCGGCGGGGTCGATGGCGAAGTGGTGCTCCCGCCGCAAACGAAGCAACCGTCCGGCCAGCGTGTCAAAACGTACGGTCGAAGACTGGGAGAGCCCTACGCGTCCAGCGTCGTCCGATTATGATCTGGGTCGTCAGAGCCATGAGGCCATTGATCAACAGCGCGTAGTGAACCCCGACCAAACCCACGGATATCCCCGTTAACAGGCCTCCAATCGACATCCCATCGCGCCAGGCGAGCATGAACAGGCTGATGGTTCTGCCGCGCCGCGACCCCGCCACGGTTGCTTGCAACAGGGAATTTGCCGCGGTGTTGCTTATACTCATCGAGAGGCCGGCGGACACCAGCAAAATTGGCAGTCCCCAGGACCACGGGTTGATCGCCGCCAGTGCAGTGGTGGCGGCGTAACTTGCAGCAAAACCCGAACTCAGCCACCGCCGATCACGTTGCGCATCGACGCCGAGCAATCCGATGCGTGGCTCCAGACATGACACCAATTCGAAGTCGAGCGCGTCAGTCGGCAAAAGAGCAGTTGCGCTCGCCTTTATGCCGACCATGCGCGGCTGAAACCAGGTCGTGGGGTCACTCACAGCGGCCGATACTCTTTGACGACCCTCCGCACCTGGGCGATCCATTATGATCTAGGAATCTGAGATAACGCGGTTAGGCCGACAGTATCTCTTTCCGCGGCTTTTTAAGCGGAGGTGAGTTCCGGTCGCTGCAGTTTGATAATAACACCCGAAACCGCTTCGTTAACGTCTGGAATTTATGTAAGGGTCGAGTCACGGAAAAGTTGCTTCTCTGCCGCGCACCTAATGCGAAAGCAATTGAGCAAGATGTTGCCTAACCAGAGCAATAAACTCGTCAGCAATCACGGATCTTGAAGGCCGATCGGGGTGCAACAGCCCAATCTCGTAACTTACTGCCGGCTCGAAGCGACGCCTCACAACTTCGCCGGTAAAGGGTGAGCTAACGACGGGGTCGGCCAATCCAACACCACAGCCAGCAGCAACGAGCTCGCAGACCGACGCAAAATATTGAACCTCCGCGACCACATTCCACTTTGACCCAGAAGCCGAGAACGCTCTCGCTAATTGATGATGCGTGGTGTGATCCCGAAACAGCGAGATGAAGGGTAGGCCATCGAGATCCTGAGTTGTGATGACCTCGCGTGAAGCGAGAGGATGGTCTGTCGGCAAAATACAGTCACACCGATAGGAGAATTTTTCCATCCTGTCTAAGGGATGGTCGGTCGGAAGCTCTGCGATCGCAAGATCGAATTGTTGGGTTGATACCAGTTCTTTGACGACATACGAACTTCTCGAAACTAGGTTGATGCGAATATCGGGCCGACAGGCCATAAAGAGTGACAGTATTCTCGGAAGAAGCGCGATCGAAATACTCGGATAGGCAGCTATGGATAGGCTGCCGCGTTTGCCCTCTCTGATTTCCGCTACGGCTCGCTCCATACTTTCCATTGCAGATAACGAGCGGCTGACTTCGTTAAAAAACAAATGCGCCTCTTCGGTAGGGATTAGTCGGCCGCCTTGGCGACTAAACAACGTGAATCCAATTTCCTTTTCGAGGCCTGCGATTGTGCCGCTCACCGCTGGTTGAGTTATCCCGAGCTCCTCTGCGGCACGCGTCATGGTTCCGGACAGCATCAAGGCGCGGAAACATTCAAGTTGGCGGATTTGCATGAAGTCATTCGTTTAGGTTATGAGAGGCTCAGGTTAGATTATTTGCATTCCTGACTCAATCGTGCTGTCGTCGCCGCATCATCCAACAGGACGTGGCAAGTGCACTCTATAAACACTCGATCGAAGACGGCGTGGACACGTCCCGCCTTGGTAACATATGCACAGGCCAACAAGCGCGATGTGGTCGATCTTACACGCAGGCTTCTCGGCAAGCCTAGCGAGAATCCGCCGGGCGATACGCGTTCGATTGCCGAAGAGATCGTCAGCATCCTGACGGCGGCAGAGATCGATGTGAAAATATATCCGTCAGCAGAGCATATTCACAACGTAGTTGCTCGCGTGCGCGGAACGGGCAGCGGTCCGCGGCTCATTTTGAATGGTCATCTCGATACATTTCCTCTCGGCCAGGGTAGTAACTGGACGGTTCCGCCGACAGGCCTCGAACGGGACGGGAAGCTGTACGGGCTTGGCGTCTCCGATATGAAGGGCGGCGTGGCTGCGAGCATATTTGCCTTGCTCAATCTTGCGGCCGCCCGCGAAAGTTGGTGTGGCGAGGTAGTCGCTACCTTTGCTGGCGATGAAGAAACCATGGGCGTGCTCGGCACACAATTTCTTCTCGACACTGTTCCTGATGCGCGAGGCGACGCGGTTATATGCGCAGACGCTGGGTCTCCTAGGGTTCTGCGCATCGGCGAGAAGGGGCTTGTTTGGTTGCGGATTTCTGCTTCGGGTAGGGCCGCTCACGCAGCTCATGTCCATCGGGGTGACAGCGCGATCGACAAGTTGATGACGGCTCTGTCTCGCATTGCCGAACTTCGCGACCTGCCGATTCCCGGACGTGACGACGTCCGCTCGGTCATCGAGTCGGCGAAAGCAGTTTCCGAGCCGATGTCTGGCGACGGCGAAAGCGACGTCCTTCAGAAAATAACAGTGACGTTCGGTACCTTTCGGGGCGGCCAACTGCCAAACCTCATATCCGACAAGGCCGAAGCGACCGCTGACATCAGGCTTCCGCTCGGCTTTAGTGCCGAAGACGCCAAGAAAGCCGTGATGAGCAGGGTTCGCGATCTTGAGGGCGTATCGGTCGATTTTTCCCGTGCGTACGATCCATCCTGGACGAGTCCGGATCATCCACTTGTTATGTCATTGAAGGCCAGCTGCCAAGAAATCCTGGGTGCCGAGCCCGTCCTCAACATGCGAGTAGGGGCATCTGATTCCCGACTCTACCGACGTGCGGGTGTTCCCACCGTTGTCTGCGGCCTAACGCCCAACAACATGGGCGCTGCTGATGAATACGTTGACATTGAAGAGCTTTCGTCGCTCGGCGTTATCATCACTCTGGCCGCTTTTGATTATTTGAGGCAAGGAGGATGAACCTTCGGCTCTAATCAGACGCGGGAGAGACCGGCTTCGCTGCCGGCGCCGAAGGAGCAACCGCCCCGGAAACTCTCAGGCAAAAGGACCGCGCTCGATCATAACTTCTGGAGAAGGCCGCAAAAAAGCGTCGCGGCCTGCCGACGGGATCACGCTCTCAGGCAAACGGACAGAAGGGGCTGAACTCGCAGCATTCGCTGCGTGCGGAGATATGCCCGATGATCCCCGAGCCTGAATGCATAGTGCAGGGACACGTCCCGGCGGCCTTTAGTCGAATCAGCGTCACCGATATATTTACGAGCGGCATCGGCCCGTCGAGTTCTCATACCGTTGGGCCGATGCGCGCGGCAAAACGCTTTGCAGAGGTATTGCTCGACGGAGCAGGGCAGGGTGTCACCCGTGTTAAAGTCGAACTTTTCGGATCGCTTTCGCTGACTGGAAAAGGTCATCGCACCGACGTGGCGATTGTTTTGGGTCTGCTCGGGTGGACGCCGGAATGTGTCGATCCAGATCGTGTCGATGACATCATTGAAGACGTACGTCGTAGCGGTACGTTGCCGACACTTTCAGCTCATCCGATCGCGTTCGATATGGTAAGCGATCTGATCTTTTCGAAAGAGTTCCACCCCACCCATCCGAACGCGCTCACCTTAACAGCGTTTGGCGGCGATCAGGCGCTCTTCAGCCGGACATATTTCTCCGTAGGTGGCGGCTTCATAGTCGCAGAGACGGAATCGAACGGGGACATGGAATGTCCCGGAAGCCGTGAACTATACCCGTTTTCATCCGCAGCCGATCTCCTGAGTATCGGCGACCGAACCCATCTTTCAATTGCCGAAATAATCCTCGCAAACGAGTC
>JAQGMS010000229.1 GCA_028292245.1 Ramlibacter sp. | reverse complement strand
TCGAGCACCTGGAAGGCCGGCCGCGGCGCTTTCGGTGTCCTTGGCGCCTTGGACGGGGCGTCCGGGGCTGCCGCGTCAGTGGTGGGGGTCTCGGAAATCGGGGTGTCGGGCATCGGATGTGGGCAATTGCTTGGAGCCCAGACTGTACGCACTTTCGCGGGCAGAATCGCAAGCCATGAAAATCGAAAAAGACACCGTCGTCACCCTGCAATTCAAGGTCGCCGAGGCCAGCGGCAAGCTGATCGAGGAAAGCCGCGAGCCGATGGTCTACCTGCACGGCGGCTACGAGAACACGCTGCCCAAGATCGAAGCCGCGCTCGACGGCCAGGAGCCGGGCTTCCAGGTGACGCTGCAGCTCAAGCCGCAGGATGCGTTCGGCGAGCGCGACGAGGCGCTGGTGCGCACCATCCCGAAGAAGGAATTCCCGCCCGGCGTGAAGGTCGGCGGCCAGCTCGAGGGCCGTACCGACGACGGCACGGCGCACGTGTTCCACGTCATGAAGATCAAGGGCGACACGGTGCACCTGGACGGCAACCATCCGTTGTCGGGCAAGGAACTGCGCTTTGCGCTCAAGGTCATCGGCGTGCGGGCGGCCACCGCGGAAGAAATCGCGCACCAGCACGTGCACGGCGAACACGGCCCCCATCATTGAAGGCGCCCGAAGCGGCGGCCCGCGATTGTCCTGCCCATAGGCCGTAGCGTTGCGGCAGTGGGCCTTTTGACGGCGGCGCGCGCCCCCATGTTCAGCGGATGACTTTTCCTCAATCCACCGGAGAGCAGCCCATGACCCGCAGCCCCGTCCTCAACGTCAAGCCGCTCGGTTTTCCCTGGGAAACAGCGGACCCGTTCCTCTTTTGCGCCTACCACGACGACGCCTACCCGCAAGGGACGGCCGGGATGGCGCCGGTCGATTCGCTCGCCGGGCGCGACATCGGCCAGGACTTCAGCCGCAAGGACGGCTGGAGCATGTACCACGGCGACAAGGTCCCGGGCTTCCCGGGCCACCCGCATCGCGGCTTCGAGACCGTGACGGTGGTGCGCAAGGGCTTGATCGACCATTCGGATTCGCTGGGCGCGACGGCGCGCTTCGGCCAGGGCGATGCGCAATGGCTGACCGCCGGCGGCGGCGTGGTGCATTCGGAGATGTTCCCGCTGCTCAACCAGGACAAGCCCAACCCGCTGGAGCTGTTCCAGATCTGGCTGAACCTGCCGGCGAAGAACAAGATGGTGCCGGCGCACTTCACGATGTTCTGGTCGGGGGACATTCCGCGCCTGTCGGCGAAGGACGAAGCAGGCCGCACGACCGAGGTGGCTGTCGTCGCCGGTCACCTCGACGGCGCCGGCGCGCCGTTGCCGCCACCGCCCGACTCCTGGGCCGCGCAGCCGCAGGCCGACGTCGCGATCTGGACCCTTCGCATGGAGCCGGGCGCGCGCTGGACGCTGCCCGCCGCCCAGGGCGAGGGCACCCGGCGCAACCTGTATTTCTTCAAGGGCGCGAGCGTGACCGTCGGGGGCGAGACGGTAACGGGGCCGGCCGCGATCGAGCTGAAGGCCGATGTGCCGGTCGAGCTGGTCAATGGCGAGGTGGAGGCCGAGTTCCTTCTGCTGCAAGGCCGGCCGATCGGCGAGCCGGTGGCGCAGTACGGCCCGTTCGTGATGAACACGCAGGCCGAGATCATGCAGGCGATGCAGGACTATCGCCGCACGCAATTCGGCGGCTGGCCGTGGCCGGACAGCGCGCCGGTGCATGGCCGCGAGGTGCAGCGCTTCGCGCGGCATCCGGACGGGCGGGAAGAGCAGCCCGCCGAGGCCGCACAGGCCGCCTGAAGCCGCCCGGCAATCAGGGCTCGCGCGCCGGCACTTCCAGCCGGTCGCGCGTGGCCAGCGCCGGGAACAGGTAGCGCCAGCTGAGCGCAACCACGATGGTGCCGATGCCGCCGGCCACCACCGATCCCACCGGACCGAGCAACGCGGCGGTCGCGCCGGATTCGAATTCGCCGAGCTGGTTGCTGGCACCGATGAAGACACCATTCACGGCGCCGACGCGTCCGCGCATGTGGTTCGGCGTTTCCAACTGGGCCAGCGTCTGCCGGACGACGACGCTGATCATGTCGGCGCCGCCGGAGATCGCCAGCACAAGCAGCGAGAGCGCGAAGCTGGTGGACAGCCCGAAGACCACCATGCAGATGCCGAACGCCGCGACGGCGATGAGCAGTGTCCGGCCGACGTGATGGCGCAGCGGCCAGCGGCTGAGCGTCACCGACACCAGCACCGCGCCCACGGCCGGCGCCGAGCGCAGCAGGCCGAGACCTTGCGGACCGACGTGCAGGATGTCGCGCGCGAACATCGGCAGCAACGCGACGGCCCCGCCGAGCAGCACCGCGAACAGGTCGAGCGAGATCGCGCCCAGGATGACCTTGTGGCGCCAGATGAAGGCAACCCCGGCCAGCAGCGTGCGCAGGCTCGCCGGCTCCCGCGGCGGGGGCACATGGGTGTAGCGCAGCCGCACGATCAGCGCGCTGCTGATCGCCAGCAACGCCGCGCCCAGGCCGTACACCTTGTCCGCGCCGAAGACGAACACCAAGCCGCCCACGGCAGGGCCGCCGATGATCGCGACCTGCGCACCGGCCGAGCTGAACGCCAGCGCGCGCTGGAGCAAATTCAGGGGCACCAGCGACGGGGTGAGCGCCTGCTGCGCCGCCATCTGGAAGACGCGCACCGAGCCGAACACCAGCGACATGCCCAGCAGCAGTTCGCGCGACGTCCATTGGCCCCGGCTCGCGGCCATCAACACCAGCGCCGCGACACACTGCGTGGCCAGGCAGAAGGCGACGATGCGCCCGCGATGGTGGCGGTCCACCACGTGCCCGGCCCACAGCGTCAAGGCCAGCGCCGGGATGAACTGGTACAGCCCGATCAGGCCCAGGTCCCAGGCACTGCCCGTGAGGTCGTACATCTGCCAGCCCAGCGCCACCATCAGCATCTGGTTGGCCGAGGTGCCGGCCAGGCGCGCGGCCCACAGTCGCAGGAATGGCCGCTGCGCCATCAGGTCGCGAAAGCTCGGGTCGGAAAAAGTATCCATCGTGTGATGCGCCGCCATGAAAAAACGCGCCGGCGGGCGCGTTCTTCGTTTCGAGCGCCGCAGCCTCCTACTTCGACACGACCCGCACCATCTCCAGGCACTTGTTCGAGTAGCCCCACTCGTTGTCGTACCAGGACACCAGCTTGACGAAGGTGCCGTCCAGCGCGATGCCGGCGTCGGCGTCGAAGATCGAGGTGCGCGCGTCGCCGCGGAAATCGGTGGCGACCACCTTGTCCTCGGTGTAGCCCAGCACGCCCTTGAGCGCGCCTTCGCTTTGCGCCTTGAACTCGGCGCAGATTTCCTTGTAGCTGGCTTCCTTGA
>JAQGMS010000473.1 GCA_028292245.1 Ramlibacter sp. | reverse complement strand
GAGCCGTTGCGTTTCATCACGCCGACATAGGCGCCTTTCTCCGGCTCCCAGGCGTAAGGCGGCTTGCCGCGCATCGCTCGCTCCATGCTGCCGGTGATGGGCAGGATCGGAACCAGCAGGTGATTTTCGGTGACGATGAAGTCGTGCACCATGCTGGCATAGGGCGCCTCGAAGCGGTCGAAGCGCGTCACCACACCGGAGGCGTTGACCGATCCGAAGGAAAGCGCGGGGGTGAGGGGGCCGGCGGCGTTGTAGCCGAAGAACACCATCTCGCCGGTGACGGGATCGATTTTTGGATGCGCGGTGAACGGCCCCGCGATGCCCCGGCCGTAGTCGCAATAGCCGAGACGGTCGAGCGTACCTGGCTCGATCTCGGTCGGCAGATGGCCTTCCTCCAGCGCCAGCAGGCGGCCGGCGTGAAAGATGATGTTGGTATTGGCGACACCGCCGTCCTGGGTCACAGAGGCCGGCGTATCCGGCAGCTTGCGCCCAAAGCCGCCGAACAGCGCGCGGCCGGCGTCATGCTCGGCCTGCCATTTCGGGGTGCGGACCCAGCGGTTGCGGTAGCTGGCGCGGCCGTTGTCGAGATGGAAGGCGTGCAGCATGCCGTCGCCGACGAACCAGTGCGCGCCGGGCGCCTCGAATTGCGGGTTGGGACCGTTGCGATAGAGCGTGCCGTTGAGCTCGCGCGGCAATTCGCCCACGACCTTCAAAAACGGCGCGTCGCATTCCATCGGAATCGGCGCCAGATTGCTCCTGGCCTTCTCGGTCGCTGCTTGCGTCAGCATTGGTGGCTCCCTCGATTTTATCTTTACATCGTAAAGATACGGGTATCGCCCAATCTCGCCGCCGTCAAGCGAAATCTTTACAGTGTAAAAATAGCTGTCTATAAGGTCTCGATGACAAAAGCATCAAGCGACAGAAGCGCGATCCGTTCGGCGACGCGGAAGGCAGTGAAAGCAGCGGCAGCGAAAGCACCGGCTGCCAAGCCCGCGGGCGCCCGCAGGGGCCGGCCGGTGGTTGATGCGCCATACCATCATGGCGCGCTGCATGACGCACTTCTCAAGGCGGCCGAGCGGGTGCTGGAGCGCGGCGGGCTGCCCGCGTTGACGCTGCGCGCGGTGGCGCGCGAGGCCGGGGTGTCGCACGCGGCACCCACCCATCATTTCGGCGATCTCACCGGTCTCGTCAGCGAACTCGCGGCGATCGGTTTTCGGCAATTCAACGCCGCGATGGCCGCGGCCGGCTCCGGCGGCGGCACCGGGCTCGAGAAGGCGATGGCCCGGGCCAAGGCCTATGTCGCCTATGCGCAGGCGCATCCCGGCATGTATGGGCTGATGTTCCGCATCGAGCGGCTCGATATGTCGCGGCCGTCGCTGCATGAGGCGGCCGAGGCCGCGTTCGCAGGACTGGCCGGCGCGATCGGCGCCAGCCGGCAGGAGCAAATCTCCGAACAGGCGCTGTCGCTGGATCAGGCCGCCGCCATCGCGCGGGCCTGGTCGCTGGTGCACGGTTTTACAACGCTGCTGCTCGACGGCCGGCTCGCCGACATTCTGCGGCGGCTGCCGCAGGGCACCAGCGCCGATATGTTGCTGGACGCGATGCTGCGATCGACCGTGCAGCGCGGCTGAGTACCTGATTTAGCCGGCCCAGACCCTCTCCTCGGTCCACCCCAGTTCTGCAAACTCCGCGGCGCTAGCGGCGCCTCGCCGGCGGAGAAAAATTCGTCGAGCTGCGGCGGAGCCACGCCGGTCGCGCTCAACATCGCGTGGGCCTGGCCGCGATGATGAATCTGATGCTGGAACAGATGAAGCAGCAGCCGGTCCATTCGCTCGCGCTGGATGCGGTCGCCGCGGTGGATCTCGACCACGCGATCGAGGCCGGTAGTGCCGAGATGTTCCACGACAGCGATCAATCGCCGGTCGATCTCGCCCTGCGCCATTCGCAGCAGGAACGCGGTGTCGCAAGGCTCTGGGTTCGCCCAGGCCGCCGGTCCAAGCGAGCCGCCCTCCATCGCGTCGACGTAAAAGCGATCGATAATCAGGATGTGAGTGAGGGTCGCGCGCAGGCTCGGAAAGAAGCCGGTCCGCGGCGCCACGAAATCAGCCTGCGACAGAAGCAGACAGGCCGCGAGCAGACGATGGTTGGCCCAGCCGTTGTTGTAGGCCATGGCCCGGTAGGGAAGCACAGCCTCCATCGGCACCTCCGTATCGCAATCGAAGTTGCAGGGTTGCCGCCGAGTCTATCATGTTTGGAGCGGGTTCGCCCGAAAACGGCTTAGCGCCGCAATGCCATTGTCACGGCGCGGCCGCTTTCGCCGATCACCTTCACCTCGTCGGTGTCGCATTTGAAGCCGCGCGCGAATTCATCGGCGGCCTTGCGGGCGAGTTCGTTGGCATTGGGATTGGCCTTCACGTCGACATAGGCGACATGGCAGACCGGGCCGGGCGGCAGCCGCGTCACCGCCAGCATCGGTTTTGCGATGGGACGGCTGTCCTTGTCCTGGTCGTTGTTGTCGGCAATGTGCCAGCGCTGGATGATGGCAAAGGGTTTGCCGTCCAGCGCCCGCCATTCGACGGTATGGGTGGTGGAATTGAATGGACCGAACCAGGTCTGCGCGGCAGGCTGCTCGCGGGCGGTGGCGCGGTTACGGCCGACCGAGACGGTTTCACGCAAATCATCCTCGCTGATCAGCACCTTAAGACCGGCCTTGCCCGGACAGAGCCGGATCGTGGAATCGTCGACGCCATTGCCGGCGCTGGTCACGCGGCAATCCCTGGGCGCCGACGAGGTGTAGCTGCTGCTGAATGTCTGGGCGTTGGCCTGCGAAATCAGCCCGAAGCAGGCGCCGAACAGTGCCGATACGGCCAATCCCGGCGCGGCACGCCAGTCAGGAACGACGCGAAAGTAGGGGACACGTTTCATCAGCCGCCTCTGGGGTTGTGGAACCGCTGACCTGTTCGACGCACGCAATCTGGGGAAGGTTCAGGCTGGATGCGCGAAACACCTGACATTGGGGCGGAATCGTTTTAGAACAACGCCTTCGCGATCCGTCGCCTTCACTAGCGTGTCAGTTCCGTATCCATCATGCCTGCCATTTCGCCGAAGAAACCCTATCGCGTTGGCCGTTCCCGCACCGGGCTTGGCCTGTTCGCCACCAAGCCGATCAGGAAGGGCGCCAAGATCGTCCGCTATTTTGGTCCGCTCTTGGATTCAAAGAAGAAAAAAGACGACGCGATCGAGAACAAGTATTTGTTCGAGCTCAACGGCCGCTGGACCATCGACGGCTCGGTGCGCGAGAATATCGCACGCTACATCAACCATGCCTGCAAGCCGAACGCCGAATCCGACGTCATGCCGCGCAAGCGCAAGGTGGTGATCCGCGCCATCAAGAACATCGAGCCCGGCGAAGAGATCAACTACGATTACGGCACCGATTACTTCAAGGCCTACCTGAAGCCGATCGGCTGCAAATGCGCGGCGTGCGAAAAGAAGCGCAAGAAACAGCGCGCCGAAGCGAGGGCCGAAAGGGCGCGCCTGAAGGCCAAGGCCGAACGCAAGGCTTTGAGGAAAGCCGAGAAGCTGGCGGCAAAGGCCATGAAGCTGAAGCAAAAGCAAAAGCTCAACGGCAAGGCCGACGGCATCAAGCTGAACGGCAAGCATTTGAACGGGCATGGCGGAAAATCCGCCGCCGGCAAGAGGATATCGGCCAAATCAGGGATTGTCGCAAAACCCAGGCGCGCGCAAGGCCGGCAAAGCGGCGCTTTGGCCTAGGCAGCGAACCCCCTTTGTGTTCGACATGCCCGGCCTCATGCCGGGCATCCACGTCTTAATAGCGTATCAGCAGAAAGACGAGGATGGCCGGGACATCTGCGCGAAGACGCGCTTCGCGCTTTAGCCCGGCCATGACGAAGATATCATTTGCTTGCCTTCACCAAGGCCAGGCTGGTCCAGGTGACGCCGGCGAGGCGATTGGCTTCCTGACTGGATTCGGTGCGCAGATTAAAGACCTGATGCAGGCCGTACAGGCCAGCGTGTTCGATGGTCTCCTCGGTCGAAATCTCGAACATGCGCCGTCCCGGCGGCACCGGCCCATGGCGGATCTTCATGATGATGGTGCCGCCGTCGCGCATGAGATCGGCAAGGTTCGGCATCGCCCGCTGCCGCAGCACCTGGTCGAGATGCATCCAGACCGCGGTCAGCATCACCAGATCGAACCGCTCGCCACGCGAGCGCAGCAAGGCCAGATCCGGCAGGCTGTCGTTGAGCCATTCGATTGCGGGCGACGGATGCAGCGCCATGGCGGGCAGGCGCAGCGCATCGGTCGGCTCGATGGCGACCACGCGATGGCCCAATGATGCGAACCACGCCGCATCGCGTCCGGTTCCCGAGCCGATATCGAGAACGCGGCACGGCGACCTCGGGATCAAGTGCAGGATCGCGCGGTGCGCGTCGGCGGCGGCGATGCCTTCATAACGCCTGAACAGCTCATCGGCCGCTTCGGCATAGCCTTCGGTGCCGCTCACCGGCGTTGACATGGCATCTCCGCCTTCGCTGCTTGCCGGCATTGCGAGGAGCAGCGCGCGACGAAGCAACCCGACAGCAGTATACACGATCTGGATTGCTGCGCTTGCGTCGGCAAGGAGGATGCTAGGCCGTCACCGCGCCGCCGCTCCTGCGCAATCCGACATATTGGAGCTCGGCGAAAACGCCGGTCGCAATCGCCTGGGCCACGACGAGGACCTGGCCGAGCAGGTTCGGGTTGACAGCGCCCGAGAACAGCAGCGCGATGCCACGCCGTATTGCCGACGATCACGAGCAGCACCAACGCCTTCGGCACCGATGGCCGCGTGGCAAGCCAGCCTACCAGCGCGGTGTAGGCAACCAAAAACAGTCCGGTCTCGCGCAGCAGCGCTTCCGGCGAATCGCGCGGCGCCGTCGCGCGAGATGGTCTTGAAGCTGGCGGAGCGGTTGGAGGCCCTTGCGTGAACGCAACATGCTTTTGGTCGCTGCAGGTTTCGCCCCGGCATTTCCGCAGCGCTCGCTCGACGATCCCGCGCTGAGAACGGCCCGCGCAGCGATCGAGCT
>JAQGMS010000191.1 GCA_028292245.1 Ramlibacter sp. | reverse complement strand
GCCTGCGCGGGATTGGTCAGCGGGCCAAGGATGTTGAACAGCGTGCGCACGCCCATTTCGCTGCGGATCGGCGCCACCGTCTTCATCGCCGGATGATGCAGCGGCGCAAACATGAAACCGATGCCGGTGGTCGCAATGCATTCGGACACCTGCTCGGGCTCCAGCGCGATCGCGGCACCCAGTGCTTCGAGCACGTCGGCGCTGCCGCAATTGGACGACACGCTTCGATTGCCATGCTTGGCGACCTGCGCGCCCGCCGCGGCCGCCACGAATGCCGCAGCCGTGGATACATTGAACGTATTGGCGCCATCACCGCCGGTGCCGACGATATCGACGAGATGCGTCCTGTCGGCGACCTCGACCCTCCGTGCGAATTCGCGCAGCACCGTCGCCGCGCCCGCGATTTCCCCGACGGTTTCTTTTTTTACCCGCAGCCCGGTCAGGATCGCCGCCGTCATCACCGGCGAGACTTCGCCGCGCATGATCATCCGCATGAGCTCGACCATTTCGTCGTGGAAGATCTCGCGATGTTCGATCGTGCGTTGCAACGCTTGTTGCGGCGTGATGGGCATTTCTAGGCTCTGGCATTTCGTAAGAGCGGCGTAAGCCGCGACCAGGCAACTGCGCAGAAAATGCGGTTGCGCTCCTACAGGGGCTATGGGGTTCCTACCAAAAAATTCTTCAGCAGCGCATGTCCATGCTCGGTCAGGATCGACTCGGGATGGAACTGCACGCCTTCGACCGGATGCTCGCGATGGCGCAGGCCCATGATCTCATCCGTTCCACCACCGCCATCGTCGGTCCACGCCGTAATTTCAAGGCAGGCGGGCAGCGAATCCTGCGACACCACCAGCGAATGGTAGCGGGTGGCTTCATAACCATCGGGCAGTCCCGCAAAAACGCCCTTCCCGGCGTGATGGATGCGCGAAGTCTTGCCATGCATGATGGTCTTGGCCCGCACGACATCGCCGCCGTAGGCCTGACCCAGGCTCTGGTGGCCCAGGCACACACCAAGGATCGGCACGTGCGCGCCCAGCTGCCGGATGACATCGACCGACACACCTGCTTCGTTCGGCGTGCACGGTCCGGGCGAAATCACGATGCGCTCAGGGGAAAGCGCCTGGATCTGGTCGACCGTCATTGCATCGTTGCGCACGACCTCGACCTCGGCACCCAGCGTCTGCAGGTACTGCACGAGGTTCCAGGTGAAACTGTCGTAGTTGTCGATCATCAGGAGCATGGTTCACTGACCGCTTGTAGGGCGCCATCGCGACTGGAGGTGCCATTTCGAGGCGACAATGTAACCCTTACGGCCACGCTCGTTCGTACTGATTTGCGACTTGCGCCCAGGCAGCGTTCGCAATGAACTAACACGCTGCTGGTAAAGCTGCCGGCCACCAACAGACCGCGCGAGCCGGTGGATCTGGTTATCGGCGCCAGCGACGGCGTAGTACACCGGCAACTCCACCTCGTCGTTTCGCATCAAGGAGCCAATGAAATTCTCCCTGCCGGGTGTCCTGCTCGCAGCCCTGCCGTTCACCGGCCGCGCACGCGCGCGGGAGGTGGATCTGCCCACTGTTTCCCGTGACTCGACGCGCGAGTTCCACGAGCTCGTCAATCGCGCCTTTGTGGCGCAGTGGACACTGCGGACTGGTGGGGACATGCGCGTCCTCGATTCGCACGGCGGTTCGCGCAAGCAGGCGCGCGCGGTAATCGGCGACCTGGAAACGGTGGTGACGCTTGCGCTGGCCGGGGATATCCATGCGATTGCCGAGCTCGCGCGCTTTCCGATGATCAAACAGGTGACAATCGCGACCGCCTTCGGTGGCTGGAAGCGGGCGCAGTCGCAGCACTCTGCCGATGGTGGCCTGTTCGACCGGATCCATCAGGCCGGTCGTTAGTTGCTCCACGCTCCGTCGACCTGCCGCTGCAGCCCTCCACGTGTGCACCTAAGGACAGATGGATGAGCACACTGGCCCCATTGATCGTTGCTTCCGCGCGCCGCGCGCGCCAGCCCTTACCCGGTTTCAGCCTGAGCCTGGGGCTGGGATTGCTGTGGCTGGGCCTGATCGTGCTGTTGCCGCTGGCGGCCTTGGCCTGGCAGGCGGCCGGGTTGGGGCTGGACGGCTGGCGGCACGTGATCGGCGACCCGCGGGTGCAGGCCAGCCTCAAGCTGAGCTTCGAGGCGGCATTGCTGGCGGCGTTGCTGGCCTCGGTGGCCGGCGCGCTGGTGGCCTGGGTGGTGGTGCGCTACCGCTTTCCCGGCCGGCGCCTGCTCGATGCGCTGGTCGACCTGCCGTTCGCCCTGCCCACGGCGGTGGCCGGCATCGCCCTGACCGCGATCTACTCGGCCAACGGCTGGGTCGGGCGCTGGCTGGAGCCGCACGGGATCAAGATCGCCTATACCACCACCGGCATCGTGATCGCGCTGGTGTTCATCGGCCTGCCGTTTGCCGTGCGCACGGTGCAGCCGGTGCTCGAGACCCTGGGCCGGGAGCAGGAAGAGGCCGCCGCCTCGCTCGGCGCCGGCCGACTGACGACCCTGCGCCGGGTGATCCTGCCCGAGCTGCTGCCGGCGTTGCTGACCGGGTTTTCGCTGGCCTTCGCCCGCGGCCTGGGTGAGTACGGCTCGGTGATCTTCATCGCCGGCAACCTGCCGTACAAGACCGAGATCGCGCCGTTGCTGATCACCATCCGCCTGGAGGAGTACGACTACACCGGCGCGATCGCGATCGCCGCGCTGCTGCTGGTGGCCTCGTTCGTCTGCCTGCTGGCGATCAGCACGCTGCCGGGCCTGTTCGCCCATGGCCGCGCCCGTGGCTGAGCACCGCGCCGATCCGCTGGCCGGCCCGCGCTGGCTGCGCGTGTTGCTGATCGGGCTGGCGATCGCGATCATGGCGTTGCTGGTGGTGCTGCCGCTGGCGATGGTGCTGGTGTCCGCGTTCGCCAAGGGGCTCGGCGTGTGGTGGGCGGCGCTGGTCGAGCCCGACGCGGTCGCCGCCCTCAAGCTGACCCTGGTCACCGCCGCCATTGTCATTCCGCTCAATGCGTTCTTCGGGATCCTCACCGCCTGGGCGCTGACGCGCTTCATGTTCCCGGGCAAGCGCGTGCTGCTGGCGCTGATCGACGTGCCGTTCGCGGTGTCCCCGGTGGTCGCGGGTTTGTGCCTGGTGCTGCTGTTCGGGTCCCACGGCTGGTTTGCGCCTTGGCTGGCCGCGCACGACTGGAAGATCATCTTTGCCCGCCCCGCGATCGTGCTGGCGACGTTGTTCATCACCTTCCCGTTCGTGGCGCGCGAGCTGATCCCGCTGATGCAGCAGCAGGGCAGCGACGAGGAGCTGGCCGCGCGTTCGCTGGGCGCCGGCGCCTGGACCATGTTCCGCCGCGTGACCCTGCCCAACATCAAGTGGGGGCTGCTGTATGGCGTGCTGTTGTGCAGTGCGCGCGCGATGGGCGAGTTCGGCGCGGTCTCGGTGGTGTCCGGCCACATTCGCGGGCTGACCAACACGCTGCCGCTGCACATCGAGATCCTCTACAACGAGTTCAACGCCACCGCCGCCTTTGCCGCCGCCTCGCTGCTGGCCGGCCTGGCGCTGGTGACGCTGGTGCTCAAGTTCTGGTTGGAAGCGCGCCATAGCGATGCGCTCGCGCAATCCCATAGAAGGCATTGACTTGAACAAGGCTCACCTGACATGAAACAGGCAACGCGCGCGCGGCGGTACTGATGGACTTACGACTGCACCAACTGGGCAAGCGCTATCCGGGCGTCGCGGCGCTGGATGCGATCAGCCTGGACATCCAGTCCGGCGAACTGGTCGCCCTGCTCGGCCCGTCGGGCTCGGGCAAGACCACGTTGTTGCGGGTGATCGCCGGGCTGCTGCATCCGGACGTGGGCTCGGTGCTGTTCGGCGACACCGACGCCACCGCGCTGAGCCTGCGCGAACGCAACGTCGGCTTCGTGTTCCAGCACTACGCCCTGTTCCGGCACATGACGGTGGCCGAGAACATCGCCTTTGGCCTGCGCAGCCGCCGCCGCCGCGATCGTCCCGACAAGGCGACCATCGCGCGCCGGGTCGCCGAGCTGCTGACCCTGATCCAGCTGCCCGACTACGGCCCGCGCTATCCCGAGCAGCTTTCGGGCGGACAGAAGCAGCGCGTGGCGCTGGCGCGTGCGCTGGCGATCGATCCGACCGTGCTGCTGCTGGACGAACCGTTCGGGGCGCTGGATGCCAAGGTGCGGGTCGAGCTGCGCCGCTGGTTGCGCCGGCTGCACGAGCAGACCGGGCAGACCACGCTGTTCGTCACCCACGACCAGGAAGAAGCGCTCGAGCTGGCCGACCGCGTGGTGGTCATGCGCGAGGGCCGCATCGAGCAGGTCGGCACGCCTGACGCGATCTACCGCCAGCCGGCCTCGGCGTTCGTGTTCGCGTTCATCGGCCGCGCCAACAGCCTGGCCGGACAGCAGGGCGATGGGCACTTCGTCGCCGACGGCTCGGCCGTGCGCTGGCCGGTGGCCGGCGACGGCGCCGGTCCGGCGCGGCTGTACGTGCGTCCGCACGACCTGGCCCTGGCCGCGCCCGGCGACGGCCTGGCGGCCCGCGTCATCGCCGCCCACAGACTGGCCGATCGCATCACCCTGGAACTGGCGCTCGACGGCCAGGCGCAAGCCGTCGAACTGGACCTGGCCGCCACACCCGGCGTCCAGGTGCCACCGGTCGGGGCCACGGTCGCGGTCACACCGTTGCGGTATCAGGTGTATGCGGACAATCCAACGTGATCGAGGCCCGCACGCCCTGACCAGACTCAGGCCGCATGCTCGTGGGCCAGCTGCAATGTCACCCGCACACGCAAGCCCGGCGCGTTGTCCAGCAACGTGATGCGGCCTTCGTGACGCAGCACGATGGCGCGTGCCAGGCTCAGCCCCAAGCCAGTGCCCGGCGATGCGCGATGCGCCTCCAGTCTTTCGAAACGATCGAACACGCGTTCGCGTTCGGCCTCGGGGATGCCGCTGCCATGATCGGCGACATCCAGCTCGACAGTGAGTGCAGCCGTGCGCACACGGACTTCGACGCGACTTTCCGTCGGAGCGAATTTCACCGCGTTGTCCAGCAGGTTCACCAGCAGCTGGAACAGCTGGTCGGCATCGCCA
>JAQGMS010000184.1 GCA_028292245.1 Ramlibacter sp. | reverse complement strand
GCCTGCGCTCGCACGTAGTCGAGGACGCGGATTTCGAGGCGCTGTACCCGTTCGGGTTCACCGATGAAGACATCTGTGACATCGCCGCGATCACCGCGTTCTTCGGCCTGTCGAACCGGCTGGCGAGTTTTTCCAACATGCAGCCCAACCCGGAGTTCTACCTGATGGGCCGGGTGCCCAAGCAGAAATAGTCAGGAAACGACGGCGCGCAACCAATCGGGCAAGGGCCGCGATTTCTGCGCGCGGTAGTCGACCCAGACCGTGGTCGCGCCGCCGGCGGCGTAGATCACCCCGGGATCGTCGGCCCGCTCCATCGTGGCCCAGCTTTCGAAGCTGCTGCTGCCCGGGTCGCTGGTGTACATCTTCATGAGCACCTCACCGGGATACTCGAGCTGCTTGTAGAAGTTGCAGAAAGCGTTGACGACGACCACGCCTTCGCTGCCGGGGTCCGGCTGGCCGCCCAGCGAATGCATCCAGTCGATGCGCGCGGTCTCCAGGTAGCGGAAATAGGAGGCGTTGTTGACGTGCCCCATCGCGTCCATGTCGCCCCAGCGGATCGGGATGCTCATTGAGTAGACCAGCTTCTTGTGTTGCGGCAGCTCGATCCTCATCGCGGGTCAGACCCCGAAGCCGTCGTCGGCGGCGATGATCGCGCCGTTGATGAAGTGGCTCTGGCTGCTGGCCAGCAGCACGACCAGCGCGTCCAGGTCCTCGGGCTGGCCCACGCGCTTGCGCGGCAGCATCTGCATCAATTTCTGGCCCTGCTCGGTCGACCAGTGGTGGTGGTTGATCTCGGTGTCGATGTAGCCCGGGCAGATGGCGTTGACGTTGATCTCGAAGCGGCCCCATTCCAGCGCCATCGCCTTGGTCATCTGCACCACGGCGGCCTTGCTCATACAGTACGCGCCGATCTGCGGCAGCACTTTCAGGCCGGCCATCGAGGCGATGTTGATGATGCGCCCGCCCGTGTAGGTGCCCGGCGCCGCGCCGCGGGCGCGCGCCAGCATCCGCTTGCCGACCTCCTGCGCCACGAAGAACGCGCCCTTCACGTTGGTGTCGAAGATGAAGTCGTAGTCTTCCTCGGTGACGTCCTGGATCCGCTGCGTCGTGCTCACGCCCGAGTTATTGACGAGGATGTCGATCGAGCCCACTTCGGTTTCGGCATGGGCGACGGCGGACTTGATGCTGTCCATGTCCGTCACGTCCAATTGCGTCACGTGGGCGTCACCCCCTTCGGCCTCGATCTGGGCGCGCAGGTCCTTCAATTTCTCCACCCGGCGGCTGGCCAGCACCACGGCGGCCCCGGCTCGCGAGAGCGTGCGCGCGAACTGCGCGCCCAGGCCGCTCGATGCGCCGGTGATGAAGGCGACGCGGCCCGATAGGTCGATGCTGTAGCTCACGTGACTCTCCTGCCTAAAATGGACGGCAAAACCATTATCAACGGAAGCCCCTATGACCCAAGAAGAAATACTGGCGCAGTACGGACCGCGTGAAGCGATGGAATACGACGTCGTCGTCGTGGGGGGCGGCCCGGCCGGCCTCTCGGCCGCGATCCGGCTGAAGCAACTGGCCGCGGAGCACGGCAAGGACGTGTCGGTGGTGGTGCTGGAAAAGGGCTCGGAGCCCGGCGCGCATATCCTGTCGGGCGCCATCATGGACCCGCGCGCGCTGTATGAGCTGTTCCCCAACTGGAAGGAGCTGGGCGCGCCGTTGAACCAGCCGGTGACCGAGGACATCTTCCTTTTCACCAGCGACACCGGCGCATCCCGCACTCCCAACGTCCTGCTGCCCAAGTGTTTCCACAACGAGGGCAACTACATCATCAGCCTGGCCAACTTCACGCGCTGGCTGGCCCAGCAGGCCGAGGGCCTGGGCGTGGAGATCTTTCCCGGCTTTCCGGCCGCTGAAGTGCTCTACAACGAGGACGGCTCGGTCAAGGGCGTGGCCACCGGCAACATGGGAATCGGCAAGGACGGCGAGCCGACCGAGAGCTTCCAACTGGGCATGGAGTTGCACGCCAAGTACACGATCTTTGCCGAGGGATCGCGCGGCCACCTGGGCAAGCAGCTCATCAGTCGATTCAAGCTCGATGACGGGAAGGACCCGCAGAGCTACAGCATCGGCCTGAAAGAGGTGTGGGAGATCGATCCGTCACGCCATACGCCGGGCCTGGTGCTCCACAGCGCCGGCTGGCCACTGGAAGACGACACCTATGGCGGCTCGTTCATGTACCACATGGAAGACAACCAGGTGGCGATCGGCTTCGTGGTCGGGCTGGACTACAGCAATCCCTGGCTGAGCCCGTTCGAGGAGTTCCAGCGCTACAAGACCCATCCCAACATCCGCTGGTATTTCGAAGGCGCCAAGCCGGCCAAGCGCCTGGGCTACGGCGCCCGCGCGCTGACCGTGGGCGGCCTGCTCTCGCTGCCCAAGACGGTGTTCCCGGGTGGCGCGTTGGTGGGCTGCGACGCGGGCTACTTGAACGCGTCGCGAATCAAGGGCAGCCATGCGGCCATCAAGACCGGCATGCTGGCGGCCAACGCCGCGTACGACGCCCTCACGCACGGCCGGCAGCACGACGAACTGACGGCCTATCCCGCCGCATTCGAAAAATCCTGGCTGCATGACGAGCTGAACAAGTCGCGCAACTTCAAGCAATGGTTCAAGAAAGGCCGCACAGTGGCAACGCTGATGACCGGCATCGAGCAGTTCCTGCTGCGCGGGCGCATGCCCTGGACCATCCATCGCGACAAGCCGGATCACGTGTACCTGAAGCCCGCGGCCGAGTGCAAGCCGATCGTCTACCCGAAGCCGGACGGCAAACTCACCTTCGACCGGCTGTCTTCCGTCTTCATCTCCAACACCAACCATGCGGAAGACCAGCCGTCGCACCTGACCCTGAAAGACGCGTCGATTCCGGTCCAGGTCAACCTCGCGAAGTACGCGGGGCCGGAGGCGCGCTACTGCCCGGCCGGCGTCTACGAGTTCGTCAAGAACGAGGACAACAGCGAGCGCCTGCAGATCAACGCGCAGAACTGCGTGCATTGCAAGACCTGCGACATCAAGGACCCGACGCAGAACATCGTCTGGGTCACGCCCGAGGGCGGCGGCGGGCCGAATTACACCAACATGTAGCGTTACAATCTTCCGGGTCAGGAGAGAGTTCCCTCGCGGAACCGCCGAAGGCGCAGGCGAACAGCCGAACGCTCAGGCACAAGGGACTGACAAGGCGCCTGCATCGCCAGGCGTCACCTTGCTGGAGAGAGGCTCCATATTTTGGAGCCCACCGAAGGAGCAAACCCGCCAGGGCGAATCTCTCAGGTAAAGCGGACAGCAGGGGCCGCCCGTGGTGTGTACCATGGTTCCCGGCCTGCTCGCGCGGGCCTTGAGAAGCCGCCCCTGGAGAGCTACTTGTCCGCCAGCGAAGAACAACATCTCCTCCACACGCCGCTCCATGCGCTGCACCTGGAACTGGGCGCCCGCATGGTGGCGTTCGCCGGCTATTCGATGCCGGTCCAATATCCCGCCGGCGTCATGGCCGAGCATCACCAGACCCGCAACGCCGCCGGCCTTTTCGATGTATCCCACATGGGTCAGTTGCGCCTGGTGGGCCCCGATGCCGCAAAGGCCTTCGAATCGCTGATGCCGGTCGACGTGATCGACCTGGCCGTCGGCAAGCAGCGCTACGGCCTGCTGCTGACCGAGGACGGAACGATCATCGACGACTTGATGTTCGTCAATCGGGGCGCCGACCTCTTCGTCATCGTCAATGGCGCCTGCAAGGTGGGCGATATCGCGCATATCCGGCAGCACATCGGCGCGCGCTGTGAAGTCATTCCCATGCCCGAGCGGGCGCTGCTCGCGCTGCAAGGTCCTAAGGCGGTAGATGCCCTGGCGCGGCTGGTGCCCGGTGTCGAGAAACTGGTCTTCATGACGGGGAGTCGCTTCGACTGGAAGGGCAGCGAGTTGTTCATCACCCGCAGCGGCTATACGGGCGAGGACGGTTTCGAGATCTCGGTCGAGGACGACCAAGCCGATGCTCTGGCCCGCGCCCTGCTCGCCCAGCCGGAAGTCAAGCCGATCGGACTGGGCGCGCGCAATTCGCTGCGGCTGGAAGCCGGCTTGTGCCTGTACGGCAACGACATCGACACCACCACCACGCCGGTGGAAGCCGCCTTGAACTGGGCGATCCAGAAAGTGCGGCGCACCGGCGGCGCGCGAGCCGGCGGCTTCCCGGGCGCCGCCAAGGTGCTCGGGCAACTGGACGGCTCCGTGCCGCTGGCGCGCAAGCGCGTCGGCCTGGTCGCGCTGGAGCGCGTGCCGGTGCGCGAGCACACCGAGTTGCAGGACGAGAAAGGAAAGCGCATCGGCGAGGTGACGAGCGGCTTGCTCGGTCCCAGCGCCGACCGCCCCGTTGCGATGGGCTATGTCCCGCCCTCCTCGGCCACGGCCGGCACGCGCGTCAAGGCCATCGTCCGCGGCAAGCCGGTGGCGATGGAGGTCGCCGCGATGCCCTTCGTGCCGAACCACTATTACCGCGGATGAACTGAAAACCGACCCACCCAGGAGAAAAGCATGACCGTGAAATACACCGAAGAGCATGAATGGATCCAGCTGGAAGACCACGAGGCCGCCGTCGTCGGCATCACGCTGCACGCGCAGGACGCGCTGGGCGACGTGGTCTTCGTCGACCTGCCCGAGGTTGGCCGCAGCTACAAGAAGGGGGAGGTTTCCGGCGTGGTCGAGTCGGTCAAGGCCGCCGCCGATGTGTTCATGCCGATCGCCGGTGAAGTCACGGAAGTGAACGAGGAATTGCGGTCCAACCCGTCGCTGGCCAACACCGACCCGATGGGCAACGGCTGGTTCTTCAAGATCCTGATCAAGGACATGGCGGAGTTCGACCAGTTGATGGACGAGCCCGACTACCAGAAATTCTCCAAGGACCACTGACCTTTTCCCTATGCTGATGCAATCCGCCCGCCCGCTCGGCGAGCTCGAGAACGACTCCGAGTTCATCCCCCGCCATATCGGCGTCCACCTGGCCGACGAGCAGCACATGCTGTCCGTCATCGGCGAGGCGTCGCGCCGCGCCCTCATCGACAGCATCGTTCCCCGCTCGATCGCGCGCGGCCGGCCGATGAAGTTGCCCCCGGCGGTGACCGAGGCGGCCGCGCTGGCCGAGCTCAAGGCGATGGCGTCGCGCAACAAGGTCTTCAAGAGTTTCATCGGGCAGGGCTATCACGGCACGCACACGCCGGGCGTCATCCTGCGCAACGTTCTGGAAAACCCCGCCTGGTACACCGCGTACACGCCCTACCAGGCCGAAATCAGCCAGGGCCGCATGGAAGCACTGCTGAATTTCCAGACCATGGTGTGCGACCTGACCGGCCTGCCGATTGCCAACGCCTCCATGCTCGACGAGGCGACGGCGGCCGCTGAGGCGATGACGCTGGCCAAGCGCAGCGTCAAGAGCAGGAGCAACACCTTCGTCGTGGCAGGTGACTGCCACCCGCAAACCATCGAAGTGGTGCAGACCCGCGCCAAGCCCCTGGGCATCGAGGTCGTCTTGGCCAACTCCGCCGACGAATGGCACTCGGCGCTGGCCGGCGAGTACTTCGCAGTGCTGGCCCAATATCCGGCCACCAGCGGCCGCATCGACGACCTGCGTGCCGACGTCGCAACCGTGCATGCGAAACAGGCGGCCTTCATCGTCGCCGCCGACCTGCTGGCCTTGACGCTGCTGGTCCCGCCGGGCGAATTCGGCGCCGACATCGTGGTCGGCACCACCCAGCGGTTCGGCATGCCGATGGGCGCCGGCGGCCCGCACGCCGCCTACATGGCCTGCCGCGACGAACTCAAGCGCAACCTGCCGGGCCGGCTGGTCGGCGTCAGCGTCGACACGCACGGCAACCCGGCCTATCGCCTCGCGCTGCAAACCCGCGAGCAGCACATCCGGCGCGAGAAGGCGACGTCCAACATCTGCACGGCGCAGGTGCTGCCGGCGGTGATCGACAGCATGTACGCCGTCTATCACGGGCCGCAGGGCCTGAAGCGGATCGCCGAGCGCGTTGCCGCCTATACCGCGATCCTGGCCAAGGGCCTGGAGCAGCTGGGCCACCCCGTCCGGCCCGGCGGCGCCTTCGACACGCTCAGCCTGCACACCGGCGACATCACCGAATCGATCGCCGGCCGGGCCCGCGCGCTGCGGGCCAATGTCCGGATTTACTACAAGGAATACGTCCTGATCTCGCTGGACGAAACCACGACGCGTGAGGATGTCAATCTTCTGCTGGACATCTTCGATTCCGTTCGCCCTGAGCCTGTCGAAGGGCCCGCGGGGGCTTCGACAAGCTCAGCCCGAACGGCGTTGTGGGCAGCCTTCGAGAAAGGCGTCGAGCCGATGATTCCACCGGAGCTGCGGCGCA
>JAQGMS010000553.1 GCA_028292245.1 Ramlibacter sp. | reverse complement strand
TGACCAGTTCGTCCTCGTCGAACGTGGTGAGCACGACGATCCGGGTGGCCGCGCAAGCCGGGTCGGCCAGGATGGTGCGGCTTGCGGACAGGCCGTCGAGGTTGGGCATCCGGACGTCCATGAGGACCACGTCGGGCCTCGTACGTCGACACAAGGTGACCGCTTCGAGCCCGTCGCTCGCCTCGCCGACGACCTCGATGTTGGCCGCCGAGCGGAGCAGGAGCACGAACCCGGCCCGCACCAGATCCTGGTCGTCCACGACGACGACGCGGATCATCGTCCTGCGCCTGTGGGAAGGACTGCTTGGACACGGAATCCGGTGCCGTGCGCGCCAGCGTCGAGGTTTCCGTCAAGAAGGCGCACGCGCTCCCGCAGGCCGAGTAGCCCGTGGCCCGAACCCGGTCCAGGGGCCGGTCGCACCGGGCCGGGATCGACCACCTCGATGGCGAGTCCGGCCGCGGTGACGGTGAGCGCGACGGTTGCTGTGCTCGCTTCGGAGTGCTTGATGACGTTGGTGAGTGATTCTTGGACGATGCGGTACGCCGCCAGCGAAGCCGCTACGTCGAGGTCTGGCGTCAGGGACGGGCGGGTCAGTCGGACCTCGAGCCCTGCTGCTCGGACATCGGCGATGAGCGTTGCGACGTCGTCCAGACCTTGGGTGGGCGGCCGGGTCGCGTCTCCGGGGGCTTCGCGAAGCATCCCGAGCATCGACCTGGTCTGCTCAAGCGCCTGTCGGCTGGTCTCCGCGATGACGACCAGACTCCGCTCGGCCGCAGCGACGTCAGAGCGGATCACGTGGGCGCCCACGCCGGCTTGTACCGCGATCAGCGACATGCTGTGGGCGACCACGTCGTGCAGCTCGCGGGCGATGCGGAGCCGTTCCTCGGCCACCGCCGCCTCGACCAGTTCTCGTTGCTGGTCGCTCTGCTGCTGCCGCCGCGAACGGATGGCGTCCCCCAGCGCCCACGCGGCCACGAGCATGGCCAGCGACTGGAGGAGGACAGCGGTGCCGAGGTCGGGGACCTCGAGCAGCGCCAGCAACACGAAGCAGGCGACGCTGACGGCGAACCCGGCCAGCCCGTCACGGCGCCGTCCGTGGGCCGCGAGCGAGTAGAGGCTGAACAGGATCAGCACCGAGAGCAATCCGACGTAGTGGTCGGACAGGCTCACCACGAGGCAGCCGGCCACCATCACTGCGAACGACGGAACCGGGCGGCTCCTGCGCCAGGCCAGCGCCCCGGCGGCCACCAACGTAGCGATCACAGCGACGGCGTCCGGGTCCTGGAGCCGCGGGTCGATCGCGATCGGGTCGGCCGTGAGCAAGGCGACGAGGGACAACACCGCTGCAGTGAGGCCGATGGCGGGGTCGAGGTAGGGGGCCAGGCGCCGCGAGGCGACCGTCCACCCACTCCGCCGCCCCGTCAGCGGCGCCGTCTGCGCACTCATGGCCGGAGACTACGCGGCCGCGACCGGAACCGGGCGCCGCCCGATCTGGGGCTCCGAGGAGTGCCACACCCGGGCGTAGCGCAACAGCACCACGGCGGTCACGACAACCACGCCCAGCGTCGCGAAGCCGGTCTCCCCAGCGATGTACGCGATGTTCACGCCTCCGGTCGCCGCGACCGCGGCGGCCCCCAGGTCGAAGACGGTGTTGACCGTGTTGTGCGCGATCGCCACCGGCCAGACTGACTTCGACCGGTCCCAGACCCAGGCGTAGAAGACCCCACCGGCGGTGATCAGCGCGACCACGACAGGTGCCGCCAGCCAGCGGGCGACCTCGGTGTCGTAGGTCGTCGCGAACAGGATCAGCGGCAGGTGGAAGCATCCGTGCACGAACCCGGTGGCCAGCGCCGCCCGCCTCTTGTCCCCGGTCAGCTGTTGGACCCGTGGCAGTAGGTAGCCACGCCACCCGATCTACTCACCCCGGATGACGACCGTCCCGATGACGGCACTGATGACGAGGCCGGTCGTCCAGGTGATGGTCGCTTCGCCCAGGTGCATGTCCGGGCGTGCCGCCCCGACCGCGACTGCGGTCCCGTATGCCGCGGCACACAGCACGAACGGGATGGCGAGCGCGCTCGGCCAGGTCTTCAGCCCGGCTCGGCTGAGCCCGATCCGTGCCCACAGCTCTCTCCGATTGCCTCGTGGGGTGATGGTGAACGTCAGGATCGCGACCGTCACGGTCGGCACCAGGACGCTGAGCAGCAGGTTGATGTTCGCGTGCGGCAAGGCCACCGCCACAGCAGTGGCAAGCGAGAACGTGACACCGATGTAGGTCGCCACCTCGCGCTTGGGATTCTTGGTTGTCTTCATGACCTCACCGTCACGCCCGAGGGTGGTCGCCCGCATCTGGCTCCAGACCTGAACCGCCTACGTCCCAAGACCCTGTTCAGGGTGCCCGCTCATCGGCAAAGCGGATGCCTGGACCGCAGCCGAACGCGGCGGAAGGACGCATCGTTGCCTCGGACAACCGGTCGGCGGACCGTCCGGCCAAGGCCAGGGGCCGCGGGCCTGACCGCTTGCCACCCATCTCCGTCCGGGTGCCGAGTCGCGAGATGTGGCGGATCGGCGAACAATCCAGTTCTCGGCAGAGTTAGATGG
>JAQGMS010000396.1 GCA_028292245.1 Ramlibacter sp. | reverse complement strand
TCGGTGGCGGATTCATCCTGGCCGCACGGTGGCGACTCCGGCGATCTCGCCTCGTGGTTCCGTCGAGAATTGCCTCACGCCTGATCGCCGAGCTTGGCTCGGTGCCGGATGGGGAGGCTTTCGCGGGGGCTGCGGCGGCCGCACTCGTATCGTTTCTCGATCGCGTCGGAGGGCGTGCGCCTGGTGCAATCACGCCGGACGAAGCCCGGGACGACGTCATCCGCCTCACCGACTCATCCAGGCTGGCGGTCTCGGCGGCCCGGCTGGTTCGTCTTTGTGACCGAGGGCTCTACGCCGATGCGGCAGGCGCGCGCGCGCCGGAGATCCGCGAGCTGGCGTACGCCGTTCTTCGAGATCTGGGAAGGAATGCGGTGGCGGGAAAACCGAGAGAGGCACCCGGGACCGCGTAAGGTAAGCGGTCGCGACGTGTGCCTCTCCAGACCAACTCGAAATCACACCAACAGATACCGATGCTCATCCATCACTGTCGAATCAGCGAGCCGTCGCGGTCGTCTTCGGGGGCGTGGACCAGATCACTCGGACAGCGTTCTCACGGCGCTCGGCCTTGCGGTAAGCCACGAATCCTTCGGGGTGATGCACGGGGATCGTCTTGTTGATCATGTTCTCGATCGCGGTCAGGGGTTCTCCCTGGTCGGGGCCGACGAACATGTAGGCTTTGCCATCTTTCCCCATCCGGCCGGTGCGGCCGATGCGGTGGAGATAGTTTTCGGGGTCGTCGGGGATGTCGTAGTTGACGACGTGGCTGATTCCGTCCACGTCGATACCGCGACCGACGACGTCGGTGGCGATGAGGACCGGGATCGTCCCGTCGCGGAAGCCCTGCATCACGCGGTTGCGCGTGGTTTGGGGGAGGTCTCCGTGGATTGTGCAGACGCCACGGACGTGACCTTTTAGCTTGTCGGCCAGCTTGTCCGCACCGCGCTTGGTGCGCGTGAAGACGATGCACTGGCGAGGCTGCTCGCGCTCCAGGAGGTGCAGCAGCAGGTCGAACTTGCGCTCGTGGTCGACGGTGACGTAGAACTGCTGGATGGTCTCGACCGAGAGTTCGTCCTTCGAAAGGTTCTGCTCAACCGGCTCGTGCATGTAGCGACGGGCCAGCTTGCGGACTTCGTCGGAGATGGTAGCCGAGAGCAGCAGGGTCTGGTGAGGGCTGGGCACCCGCCGCAGGATGCGCTCGATGTCCGGTCGGAAGCCGATATCGAGCATCCGGTCGGCCTCGTCGAGGATGACGTGGAAGATATCGCCGAGGTAGAGGGTCCCGCGCTCGATGTGATCGATGACGCGGCCAGGCGTGCCGACGACGACGTCGACTCCGCGCTCGAGGTGTCGGAGCTGTTTCTGGATGGGCTCGCCGCCGTAGATGCCGCAGATCGAGACGTCCTGCCCGTGGGCGATACGCTCCATCTCGGCGACGATCTGCTGGACGAGCTCTCGGGTCGGCGCGAGGATGATGGCCTGGGGGCCACGACCTCGGGCTTCGAGCATCTCCAGGATCGGGATCGCGAAGGCGGCGGTCTTGCCGGTGCCGGTCTTCGCCTGGCCGATCACGTCGAAGCCGTCGAGGGCCTCGGGGATGAGTGCCGCCTGAATCGGCGAGGGGGTGGCGTAGCCAATTCGGCGGAGGGCTCGTTGCAGGGGCGGGCTCAGTCCCATGGAGGAAAACCCCGGTGGGGCATCCTCTTTGGCGCGTTGGATCAAACAAACCTCCGGAGGGTGGAACGGACCATCTTGGAGCCGTCGGCCAGTTGGCCGAACTCGGTTCCGTTTTTACAATAGCAACTTCGCAGTTTTCCGTCAAAGGTAGTACGATGGATGCGGCCCCCGGGTTCGCGCGGCGCGAGTCCCGGGGCATTTGGCCCGGCCGCGTGCCGCTGCAACCTGAGCCGAGAGGACCGATCCATGTCCGAAACGACTTCACCCGCCGACCTTCAGCAAAAATATCGACAGTTCCTCGATTTGATGCCCCTGACGATAGCCTTGGCGGGGCTCCCCCCCAGTGAACACCGACTTTTCAGCGAGGAACAAGTCGAGGCGCGCGCGATCACGATGCGGGCCGCTTATCGGGTTGCGCGGAACCTCGCGAAGGAATGTCTGGGCGGGTCGTGAGAGCGATGCCGGGAGGTCCGATGCGAGGTCGCCATTCCATCCATGCGGCGCTGTTTGGTCACGCTCGGGAAGCCGATAAGGTTTTCCGTAGCGTGGCGGACGCGACCGGCGAGATGGGCCTGTCGACGAGCCGCGCGACGTCCTTGAGTCTCACCGTCTCTCCCTCTCGAAAGGCCATCCTCCAGATGACTCCGCACACTCAGCGCGGCCCGCGGCGAATGCGGGCCACGATCATCGGCCTGGGACTGGACGGCCTTGGCGACGGAACGCATCGCATCATCACCGGCGAGGAGTGCCTGATGGTCGGGGGGTCGGCCGAGACCAATGCCGATCTGCTCGAGACCATGCTCCGGCTCGAATCCGAGCTGGACCGCCTGGGGTGCGGCCTGGCGGACCTCGACCCCTCCGAGCTGGCTGACGTGGCCTGGCGGATCGACTCTCCCGAGCTGCACGAAATCGCGATGCGGATCGAGGCCGGGTTGGTGCGTCGAGGCCGCACCTTCCGGGAGTCCAC
>JAQGMS010000157.1 GCA_028292245.1 Ramlibacter sp. | reverse complement strand
TCAAGGCCCCGGACTTTCTGCAAATCATCGGCGCGGCGCGTTGACGCGCCGGCGCAAGCCCCAAGAAAAACAGGAGTGAATTGGAAATGAACGTTTTGCTTACCGTAGTGCTGGCCGTGCAGATGCTGACGGCGCTGGGCATGATAGGCATCATCCTCATCAAGCACGGCAAGGGCGCCGACATGGGCGCGGCTTTCGGCAGCGGCAGCTCGGGCATCCTGTTCGGTGCCAGCGGCAGCGCCAATTTCCTGTCGCGCACGACGGCTGTGCTGGCGGCGGTGTTCTTCGCCTGCACGTTGATGCTGGCGTACTTCGGCAACCTGCGGCCGGTGGAGTCGGGCAGCGTGCTCGATCAAGCCGTTACCGCGCCGGCTGCGGCACCCGCTGCTTCAGGTGCTGCCGCACAGATCCCGGGCACCGCACCAGCGGCCATCCCATCGGCGCCCCCGGCGCCGGCTGCATCAGGCGTTGGCCAGATCCCGGTCAAGTGAGCCGGAAGTTCGGCCCGCCTGACTGGAGAATGACCTCCAATTGAGGGTAAACTCCAAGGCTGCCCGGGAAGCCAACAATCGAGAGATTCCTCATGCCCGCCCGGGCTTGAAAAAACCGCCGTCGTGGTGAAATTGGTAGACACGCTATCTTGAGGGGGTAGTGGCGAAAGCTGTGCGAGTTCGAGTCTCGCCGACGGCACCAAGAAAAAAGCCTGCCGGGCACGAATCGGCGGGCCAAAGCGCGGATCAGAGCCTTTCAAGATGAACCTCGACCAGTACCTTCCTGTCCTCCTGTTCATCATGGTCGGCGTCGCGGTCGGCGTGCTGCCCCAGGCCATGGGCTGGATGTTCAGCACGATGTTCGGCTACCAGAAGCCCGACACGGCCAAGAATTCCCCTTACGAATGCGGCTTCGAAGCCTTCGAGGACGCGCGCATGAAGTTCGACGTGCGCTACTACCTGGTCGCGATCCTGTTCATCCTGTTCGACCTGGAGATCGCGTTCCTCTTTCCGTGGGCCGTGGCCCTGAAGGAGATCGGCCCCGGCGGCTTCTGGGCCATGATGGTCTTCCTGGCCATCCTCGTCGTGGGCTTTGTGTACGAATGGAAAAAGGGCGCGCTCGACTGGGAGTGATTCCCCGCGCGAGTCCCCAAGAAAGAAAGCTATGGCTAACGAAGGCATCCTCGACAAGGGCATGGTCACCACGACCGTGGACGCGGTCATCAACTGGGCCAAGACCGGCTCGCTCTGGCCGATGACGTTCGGCCTGGCCTGCTGCGCGGTGGAGATGATGCACGCCGGCGCGGCGCGCTACGACATCGACCGCTTCGGCATGCTGTTCCGGCCGAGCCCGCGCCAGTCCGACTTGATGATCGTCGCCGGCACGCTGTGCAACAAGATGGCGCCGGCCCTGCGCAAGGTTTACGACCAGATGCCCGAACCGCGCTGGGTCATCTCCATGGGCTCCTGCGCCAACGGCGGCGGCTACTACCACTACAGCTATTCGGTGGTTCGCGGCTGCGACCGCATCGTGCCGGTGGACGTGTACGTGCCGGGCTGCCCGCCGACGGCCGAGGCGCTGCTGTACGGAATCATCCAATTGCAGCAGAAGATCCGCCGCACGCAAACAATCGCGAGGGCTTGAGGCAACCATGATCCCATTTGCCGTCAAGCCCGAAGCATTGAAGGAAACGCTGGCCACCGCCCTCGGCGGGCTGGCGAAGAGCGTCGACCTGCGCCTGGGCGAAGTCACCGTCGTGGTGGCCGCTGGCGATTACCTGGCCGCCGCCAAGCTGCTGCGCGACGCGCCGTCCTGCCGCTTCGAGCAGTTGCTCGACCTGTGCGGCCTCGACTACTCCGGCTATGGCGACGGCCTGCGCGAAGGGCTGCGCTTTTGCGTCGCTTCGCACTTGCTGTCCGTGAGCCTGAACCAGCGCGTGCGCCTGAAGGTGTTCGCGCCGGACGACGAATTGCCGGTGGTGGATTCGCTCACCACGGTCTGGAGTTCGGCCAACTGGTTCGAGCGCGAAGCATTCGACCTGTACGGCATCGTGTTCGAAGGCCACGACGACCTGCGCCGCATCCTGACCGACTACGGCTTCATCGGGCATCCGTTCCGCAAGGACTTCCCGGTGTCGGGCCATGTCGAGATGCGTTACGACGCCGAGCAGAAGCGCGTGATCTACCAGCCCGTGACGATCGAGCCGCGCGAAATCACGCCGCGCATCATCCGCGAAGAAAACTACGGCGGAATCCACTGATGGCCGAGATCAAGAACTACACCCTGAACTTCGGGCCCCAGCACCCGGCGGCGCACGGCGTGCTGCGCCTGGTGCTCGAACTCGACGGCGAAGTGATCCAGCGCGCCGACCCGCACATCGGCCTGCTGCACCGCGCCACCGAGAAGCTGGCCGAGACCCGCACCTACATCCAGTCGCTGCCCTATATGGACCGGCTGGACTATGTCTCGATGATGTGCAACGAGCACGCGTACTGCCTGGCCATCGAAAAGATGATGGGCCTCGAAGTGCCGATTCGCGCGCAGTACATCCGCGTCATGTTCGCCGAGATCACGCGGCTGCTCAATCACCTGCTGTGGCTGGGCGCCCATGGCCTGGACTGCGGCGCGATGAACATCCTGATTTACTGCTTCCGCGAGCGCGAAGACCTGTTCGACATGTACGAGGCCGTTTCCGGCGCACGCATGCATGCAGCGTACTTCCGTCCCGGCGGCGTCTACCGCGACCTGCCCGACAGCATGCCGCAGTACAAGGTCAACAAGATTCGCAACGAGCGCGCGATCAACCGGATGAACGAGAACCGCCAAGGCTCGCTGCTGGACTTCATCGAGGACTTCACCAAGCGCTTTCCGCACTACGTGGACGAATACGAGACGCTGCTGACCGACAACCGGATCTGGAAGCAGCGCACTGTCGGCATCGGCGTCGTGACGCCCGAGCGCGCGCTGAACCTCGGCTTCACCGGCCCCATGCTGCGCGGGTCGGGCATCGAATGGGACCTGCGCAAGAAGCAGCCCTACGACGTGTACGACCAGATGGATTTCGACATCCCCCTGGGCAAGACGGGCGACTGCTACGACCGCTACCTGGTGCGCGTCGAAGAATTGCGCCAGTCCAACCGGATCATCCAGCAGTGCGTCGACTGGCTGCGCGCCAACCCCGGCCCGGTGATCACCGACAACCACAAGGTGGCGCCGCCGGACCGCGAATCCATGAAGAGCAACATGGAGGAGCTGATCCACCACTTCAAGCTGTTCTCCGAAGGCTTCTGCGTGCCCGAGGGCGAGGCCTATGCGGCGGTGGAACATCCCAAGGGCGAGTTCGGCATCTACATCGTCAGCGACGGCGCCAACAAGCCCTACCGCCTGAAGATCCGCCCGCCCGGCTTTTCGCACCTGGCCGCGATGGACGAGATGTCGCGCGGCCACATGATCGCCGACGCCGTGGCGGTGATCGGCACCATGGACATCGTGTTCGGAGAGATTGACCGATGATTTCTGAAGCGACCCGTACCCTGTTCGACAGGGAAGTGGCGAAGTACCCGCCCGAGCAGAAGCAGTCGGCCGTGATGGCCTGCCTGGCCATTGTGCAAAAGGAACACGGCTGGGTCAGCCGCGACAGCGAGAACCTGGTGGCCGAGTACCTGGGCATGCCGCCGATCGCGGTGCACGAGGTCACCACGTTCTACAACATGTACAACCAGAGGCCGGTGGGCAAGTACAAGCTCAACGTCTGCACCAACCTGCCGTGCCAATTGCGCGACGGCGCCAAGGCGCTGCATCACCTGGAGCAGCGCCTGGGCATCAAGATGGGCGAAACCACCGGCGACGGCATGTTCACGCTGCAGCAAAGCGAATGCCTGGGCGCCTGCGCCGATTCGCCGGTGATGCTGGTGAACGACCTCACGATGTGCAGCTTCATGAGCAACGACAAGCTCGACCAGCTGATCGAAGGCTTGAAGGGAGTGCAAGCATGAACGCCGCCCAAGTGCTCGCGCAATTCCAGGCGACGGGTGTCCAGACCTGCTTCCATGGCCGGCACATCAATCCGCAGATATACAAGGACCTCGACGGCACCAACTGGCGCCTGAAGGACTACGAAGCGCGCGAAGGCTACGCCGCATTGAAAAAGATCATCAACGAGGGCCTCACGCAGGACCAGGTGATCGCCACCGTCAAGGAATCGGCGCTGCGCGGCCGCGGCGGCGCGGGCTTTCCCACCGGCCTGAAGTGGAGCTTCATGCCGCGCCAGTTCCCGGGCCAGAAATACCTGGTGTGCAACTCCGACGAGGGCGAGCCGGGCACCTGCAAGGACCGCGACCTGCTGCAGTTCAATCCGCACCAGGTGATCGAGGGCATGATCATCGCGGCCTACGCGATGGGCATCACCGTGGGCTACAACTACATCCACGGCGAGATCTTCACCACCTACGACCGCTTCGAGGAAGCACTGGAAGAGGCGAGGGCGGCGGGCTATCTCGGCGACAAGATCCTGGGCTCGAACTTCACGTTCCAATTGCACGCCTGCCACGGCTTCGGCGCCTACATCTGCGGCGAGGAAACCGCGCTGCTCGAATCGCTCGAAGGCAAGAAGGGCCAGCCGCGCTTCAAGCCGCCGTTCCCGGCCAGCTTCGGCCTGTACGGCAAGCCAACCACGATCAACAACACCGAAACCTTCGCGGCGGTGCCCTGGATCATCC
>JAQGMS010000498.1 GCA_028292245.1 Ramlibacter sp. | reverse complement strand
GCAGCGGCAGAGGTCGACCACCCGCCGCCGCTGGATCGGGACCACCTTGGCCCACCGCTCGGGCTCGACCGTTCCGGTGCCGTAGATCGCCTCGGAAACCGGTGCGAGGGTCGCCACCGTCGTGGTCACCGTCGGCGGCTGAAACAGATCGGGATACATGAAATAGGTGCCGCCGAGACCCGCAACCGCGAGTGCTGCGAGGGCCAACCCTGAGCGGACAAGAATGCGCGAAGCCATCAGTCTCTCCTCAATGGCTCAAAAGCCGAACCGTTTGCGCAAGTTGCTCGGGACCTGATCCAGTATCGAGTTCATATCGTCCTTCTTCCCGTCCTTGCCGGTGGTAGCGCGGGGCCCCGGAAGATTGCCTATGTCAGCTGATTTGCTGGGGGAACTGGCGGGGGTTTGCGCGGATGGCGCCGGTGACACCGGCAAGTCGCGCTTGCCCACATCGTTCGAAGCCGCCGGCTTGGTCGAGCTCGATACCGCATGCCAGCGGCCGGCCTCGTCCTTGGCTTGACGGATTTCCGCCGGCGACATCCTGCTTTCCAGAACGCCCATCAGCTGGCGGCTTCCGTTGCGATACTCATCGACCTTGGTGCCGGCTGAAACGATGTAGGCCCACCTGTAGGCGCTGAGATTGTCTCTGGGAGCGCCGCGCCCGATGGCGTAGAGGCCACTGAGCACCAGCATCGCATGCGAATGACCCTGGTCAGCGGCGCGCGCGAACCATTTGAGGGCCTCTTCGTCCGACCTCGGACGGCCGACCGCCGCCGAATAAAGCGCGCCGAGATAAAACTGCGCGTCGCTGTCGCCGGACTGCGCCGCCAGCGTATAGCGATCGGCCATTTCCTTGTCGGATACGGGATCTGCGGCATAGGCAACGGAGTGCGCGATGAGAGCGAAACAACAGATCGCCAGAAAAACTCGCTTCATGAATGCTCCGGGATTTCGGGAAAAATGTCCCGCCCTGCGGTAGCTCGCTGAATTTTGGTATCGCTTTGTATCGGACATTTCGTCGAATATTCCTGGATGGTACACGTCGCTCGCCGCACGTTCAAGAATTCGGCAGGTTCCCACTCGCTAGATATGCTGCGCGCTCCAGTTGCCGGAGCACATGGTGCCGCGCCACGTTCCCGATCCGGATGTCGCCGTGAGGTGGCCCGAGCCGCCCGCCCGCTCCAACCCGCTGGTCAGGGTCACATTGATGCTGCCGGAATCGGCGACACGCCCCGTTGCCGACATCAGGCTGTTGCTGGATGCGCATGGCGATCGTCTTCTTGAGGCTGTGTCTCATGGCCTTGCTCTCTATTCCGACGCGATCAAGATCGCATATCGGCACATCAAGCGTTGTGACTAATGTCACAGAGACGATTGAGAGCCAGGATTGGCTGTGAATAAGACCGCGGCGGAGTCGATAAAATCGCCTGTCCCGCAGGCGATTCCGACATGATCCTGAACACGCCGCCGTTCTCCCGCGTTGGCGCGATGAAGGTCGTGAGCACGCCGGGATCGAAGCGGGCTATGATCCGCTTGACGCTTCTGAAGTCGTTCGCATGAAGGACCACCAGCGTCGCGATCCCGAGCAACAGCAGACCGCCGAGTGTCGGTGTGAGGCCGAAGGCGTTGACATCGGAATCGGCAGTGACGCGACTAGTCAAATGACGGGATGGCGTGATCGCCGCGACCGTCGCGAGTTTCCTGCGACCAAACACCTCCGCCTGAGGGGGCCCGGCGCTGACGAATGCGCCGACAGGCGCCCGACGTTCCCTGATTGATTCAATAAAGGTTGTCCGGGTGCGGCCGCCGCCCCCCAAATTCCACCTGGCAAATCCTGTGTGACACCCATCACAGCCTCCAGCGCGCCGCTGTGAGAGCTTACGGACATCAGAACCAAGGGGAGAAGGTCATGGGTCACACTCGCAAATCGCTTTTCGCCACCGGCATGCTGCTGCTCGCGGCCATCTCCGCCGCCACGCCGGCCGCGGCCACCGCCACGTTCGACGGCGCATGGAACGTTCAGATCGCCTCGAGCAACGGCGCCTGCAACAGCGGCACCAGCGTTTCCATCGGCATCAACAACGGCCAGGTCGCATCCAACAATGCCATGGTCGCCGCGTCAGGCCGTGTCGCCGATGCCGGCAATATCAGCGTGACGCTGAGCAGCGGCATGAAGCGCGCCGTCGGCTCCGGCCGCCTCACCGCGACATCGGGATCGGGTACCTGGCGCGGCGGACTGTGCTCCGGCACCTGGACCGCGCAGCGGATGTAAGTGTTCCTCGTGTCCCGGAGGCGGTGAGCGTTTCTTTACGCTGCTCCGCAGAGCCGGGACCCATGTTCGTGCATTCAAGATGGGCCCCGGCTCAGCAGCGAATCACCGTAGCGCGTCGAAACGCGCGTGAACGCGCTTATGGCGCTGCGCCGCGTCCGGGCACGAAATCACCCCACCTTGGCGGTATATTCCGCATCTGTGACCGGCTCGAGCCAGGTCACCGCACTTCCGTCGAGCGCTTCCTGCATCGCGATGTGGGTCATGGCATTAGCCGGTGAGGCGCCGTGCCAATGCTTTTCGCCCGCCGGAATCCACACCACATCGCCCGGCCGGATTTCCTGGATCGGACCGCCCTTGGTCTGGATCCGGCCGACGCCTGAAATGACATACAGCGCCTGGCCCAGCGGATGGGTGTGCCAGTTGGTCCGAGCGCCCGGCTCGAAGGAGACGCGGTTGCAAGCAATCCGCTCCGGGGCCTCGCTGGAAATGATCGGATCGTGACAGACCGTGCCGACAAAAAATTCGGCAGGCGCGCGGCGGGTCGGAC
>JAQGMS010000147.1 GCA_028292245.1 Ramlibacter sp. | reverse complement strand
GCTGCAGCGGCTGGTGGGCGAGTCCCAGGCCATGCGCATCGTGAAGGAACGCATCGGCAAGGTGGCGCGCAGCATGGCGCCGGTGCTGGTGCGCGGCGAATCCGGGACCGGCAAGGAACTGGTGGCGCGCGCCATCCATGCCTGCAGCCATCGCGCCGACGGGCCCTTCGTGGCGGTGAATTGCAGCGCCATCCCGGAATCGTTGCTGGAGGCAGAGTTCTTCGGCGCCAAGAAAGGTTCCTACACCGGCGCCGCACAGGACCGCGAAGGCTATTTCCAGGCCGCGCGCAGCGGCACGCTGTTCCTCGACGAGATCGGCGACCTGCCGCTGGCCATGCAATCCAAGTTGCTGCGCGCGATCCAGGAGAGGCAGGTGCGTTCGCTGGGTTCGACCCAGGAGGACGCGGTGGACGTGCGCGTGGTCAGCGCCACCCACAAGGACCTGGCGGCGGACGTGCATGCCGGGCGCTTTCGCCAGGACCTGTATTACCGCCTGAACGTCATCGAAATCCTGGTGCCGCCGCTGCGCGAGCGCCGGGAGGACCTGCCCGCGCTGTGCGAAGCCTTGCTGGCGCGCATCGCGCAGGAGTCGGGCATGCCGCTGCCGGTACTGTCGCCCTCGGTGGTCGAACAGTTGTGCGCGCACCCCTTGAGCGGCAACGTGCGCGAACTGGAAAACCTGTTGCATCGCGCGGTGGCGCTGTCCGACGGCGAGGAACTGCAGGTGGACTTCGCGCCCACGCAGGCGCCGACGTTGCACGATGGCGCGTCGGCTGCGGACTCGGCGTCGGCGCAGCGGCCGCGCGCGGCGGCCCCGGTGCCACCGGACCTGCAGGCCTACCTGGACCAGCAGGAGCGCGAAATCCTGGTCAAGGCGCTGCACGAAAGCGGCTTCAACCGTACCGCGGCGGCGCAGCGGCTGGGGCTGTCACTGCGGCAAATCCGCTACCGCATCGCACGGCTGGCGATCGCGGCGCCCAACGGCGACGAGCCGAATGACGGCGCGGCCTGAGAGCCCCGCGACGTCGCTGTGGCAGGCCGGCTGGTACGGCTTCGCACGCAGGCTGGCGTCACCGAATTTCGGAGCGCGGCCGAGCGCCGCGCGCATCGACCTCATCGTGGTGCACTCCATCAGCCTGCCGCCTGGCCAATTCGGCGGCGACGAAGTGCAGCGGCTGTTCTCGAACACACTGGACTGGAATGCGCATCCGTATTTCAAGAGCATCGAGGGCATGACGGTGTCCGCGCATTTCTACATCCGGCGCAACGGCGAGCTCTGGCAGTTCGTCAGCTGCGACGACCGCGCCTGGCACGCGGGTGCGTCGCAGTATCGCGGCCGCGGCGACTGCAACGACGATTCGGTCGGCATCGAACTGGAAGGGCTGGAGGGCGGCGCCTTCGAAATGCCGCAGTACGAAGCCCTGTGCGACCTGTGCGCCGCGATCGCGCAGCACTACCCGATCGAACACATCGCCGGCCACGAACACATCGCGCCGGGCCGCAAGAAGGACCCGGGCGAGGGCTTCGATTGGGCCTTGCTGCAACGCAGCCTGGCGTGGCCGCGGCAGTGCTTTCCGGTCTGACAGGCGTTGTGCATTGGCGTTTTCGCCACGCCGGCGGGGTACGGAAGTAAACGTCTGTATCTCAAGGCGAAAAACACTACCTGTAGTGGCTTGAAATCCACCCGGACCCCATATATAGTGTGTTGACGGCTTCTTGGGGTTGGCATTGAACAGGCAGGCGTTGAACGGATTCCCTGGCATTTCGGCACTTCGCCGCATGTCAGGAACGGCGCGGGCGACAGCGCTGAAACAGCAAGAAAGCCGCGTCGATATTGGCTTGTGCGTAACGCGCGATGGAACGGCACGGCCTGCTGCCCGACAGTGGAAAATTCTCAACACCGTATCCACAGGGATGTGCACCAGCGCCCCCAGGACAACCACTACCTATAGTGCTTGAAATCAAATCGGGCACTAGATATAGTGCCCCAGCGGCCACGCGCTCCTGAAGCGCGCAGGCACCCAAATTCAAAGAACAACCGAAACAAGAGGAAGCATGCAGACTGTTCTGACCACCCAGCAAACCCCGTCGCCCGTGTCCGTCCGTGACACCGGCGCATCGGCCGCCAACGCCGCCGCCAACCCCCTGGCCCACTACCAGATCATCCGCCGCAACGGCGCGGTGGTCCCGTTCGAGCCGAACAAGATCGCCATCGCGATGATGAAGGCCTTCCTGGCCGTGCACGGCACGCAGGGCGCCGCCTCGGCCAGCGTTCGCGAGATGGTCGACGGCCTGACGCAGGCTGTGATCCGCGCGCTGGTGCGTTCGCGACCGGGCGGCGGCACCTTCCATATCGAAGACGTGCAGGACCAGGTCGAACTCGGCCTGATGCGCGGCGGCCACCACGACATCGCCCGCGCCTATGTGCTGTACCGCGACCGCCGCTCGCAGGAGCGCGCCCGGCAGACGGTGCAGGAAGCGCCGAAAGCGCCGGTACTGCATGCACTCGACGGCGGCCAGCGCGTGGTGCTCGACCTGGACAACCTGAAGGGCCTGATCGAGTCGGCCTGCCAGAACCTGGGCGCCGACATCAAGCCCGACCCGATCATGGCCGAGACCATGCGCAACCTGTACGACGGCGTGCCGATGGACGAGGTCTACAAGGCCTCCATCCTGGCCGCGCGCACGCTGATCGAAAAGGACCCCGACTACACCTACGCTACCGCGCGGCTGCTGCTGCACACCATCTTCAAGGAAGTGCTGGGCCGCGACCTGCCGCCGGCCGAGATGGCGGGCAGCTATGCCGACTACTTCCCCGGCTTCATCAAGAAGGGCGTCGAAAACGAGCTGCTCGACGAAAAGCTGCTGCAGTACGACCTGAAGAAATTGGGCGCGGCGCTGCAGGCCGAGCGCGACCTGAAGTTCGACTACCTCGGCCTGCAGACCCTGTACGACCGCTATTTCCTGCACCTGCGCAAGACCCGCATCGAGCTGCCGCAGGCCTTCTTCATGCGCGTGGCCATGGGCCTGGCCCTGAACGAGATCGACCGCGAAGCGCGGGCCATCGAGTTCTACGAAGTGCTGTCGAGCTTCGACTTCATGTCCAGCACGCCGACCCTGTTCAACGCCGGCACGCTGCGCTCGCAGTTGTCGTCGTGCTACCTGACCACCGTGCCGGACGACCTGGACGGCATCTACGAGTCGATCAAGGAAAACGCCCTGCTGTCCAAGTTCGCCGGCGGCCTGGGCAACGACTGGACCCGGGTGCGCGCCCTCGGCTCCCATATCAAGGGCACCAACGGCGAGTCGCAGGGCGTCGTGCCGTTCCTGAAGGTGGTCAACGACACGGCCGTGGCCGTCAACCAGGGCGGCAAGCGCAAGGGCGCGGTCTGCACGTACCTGGAAAGCTGGCACCTGGACATCGAGGAGTTCCTGGAGCTGCGCAAGAACACCGGCGACGATCGCCGCCGCACCCACGACATGAACACGGCCAACTGGATTCCCGACCTGTTCATGCGCCGCGTGATGGAAAAGGGCGAGTGGACCTTGTTCTCGCCCTCCAACGTGCCCGACCTGCACGACAAGTTCGGCATCGAGTTCGAGAAGGCCTACGTGGCCTACGAAGAGAAGGCCAAGCGCGGCGAGATCAAGCCCAGCCGCACCCTGCAGGCCACCGACATGTGGCGCAAGATGCTCAGCATGCTGTTCGAGACCGGGCATCCCTGGATCACCTTCAAGGACGCCTGCAATATCCGCTCGCCCCAGCAACACGTGGGCGTGGTGCACTCGTCCAACCTGTGCACCGAGATCACGCTCAACACCAGCGACACCGAAACGGCCGTCTGCAACCTGGGGTCGGTGAACCTGCTGCAGCACCTGAAGGATGGCGGGGTCGACCACGAGAAGCTGAAAAAGACCATCCGCACGGCGATGCGCATGCTCGACAACGTGATCGACATCAACTACTACGCCGTCAAGAAGGCCCGCGACTCCAACATGCGCCATCGCCCGGTGGGTCTGGGCATCATGGGCTTCCAGGACGCGCTGTATGAGTTGCGCATCCCCTACGCCTCGCAGGAAGCGGTGGACTTCGCCGACAAGTCGATGGAAGCCGTCTGCTACCACGCCTACTGGGCATCGACCGAACTGGCCAAGGAGCGCGGCAAGTACTCCAGCTACAAGGGCTCGCTGTGGGACAAGGGCATCATGCCGCTGGACACGCTCGACCTGCTGGCCACGGCCCGCGGCGGCTACGTCGAAGTCGACCGCTCCGCCACGCTGGACTGGGACGCCTTGCGCAAGAAGATCGCCCAGGACGGCATGCGCAACTCCAACTGCCTGGCGATCGCGCCGACGGCCACGATCTCCAACATCATCGGCGTGGACGCATCGATCGAGCCGTGCTTCGGCAACCTGTCGGTCAAGTCGAACCTGTCCGGTGAGTTCACCGTGATCAACCACTACCTGGTGCGCGACCTGAAGCGCCTGGGCCTGTGGGACGACGTGATGGTGATGGACCTCAAGCACTTCGACGGCTCGCTGCGCCCGATCGACCGCGTACCGCAGGAAGTCAAGGCGCTGTACGCCACCGCGTTCGAGGTCGAACCGGTCTGGCTGGTCGAAGCCGCGGCACGCCGCCAGAAGTGGATCGACCAGGCCCAGTCGCTCAATATCTACATGGCGGGCGCGTCCGGCAAGAAGCTCGACGACACCTACAAACTGGCCTGGCTGCGCGGCTTGAAGACCACTTATTACCTGCGCACCAGCAGCGCGACGCACGCCGAAAAATCGACGGTGCAATCGGGCCGCCTGAACGCGGTTTCGTCCGGCGGCACGCAAGGCGCGATGAGCGCGCTCGATGCGGCGGCGGCTGCCGCGGCAGCGCAAATGACTGCGGCGCCGGCGACCGATATCAAGTTCTGCGCGATCGATGATCCGACCTGCGAGGCATGCCAGTGAAGATGGCGATGACAACGCGCAGCGCGAAAAATTGTCGGTCTTCTCCGACACATCGCGATGCAATAGAGCAACACAATCGGGCAGTGATGTGAACGGACACTTTGCATTTCGCATCACTGCTCACATAATCCGAGCATTGGAAAACTTATGTTGACCTGGGACGACGAAGTCAAGCCCACATCGCAAGCAACGAACGGCGGTTCTTTCTTATCGAACCGTGAGGTGGACTCTTCACCTCTTTCGCAAGCCCCTCACCCGATTCCCGAACCCGCCCTGCGCATGCATGACGACGCGGCGCTCGCGCCCATCGCATCCGCGCGCAAGCCGGCGGCCGCCCAGGTGCAGGCTGCGCAGCCGGCCGTGCAGCGCCGCGTCAATGCGGCCGACAAGCGCATCATCAACGGCCAGACCGACGTCAACCAGCTGGTGCCGTTCAAGTACAAGTGGGCCTGGGAAAAATACCTGGCCACCTGCGCCAACCACTGGATGCCGCAGGAAGTGAACATGAACCGCGACATCGCCTTGTGGAAAGACCCGAACGGCCTGACCGAAGACGAGCGCCGCATCATCAAGCGCAACCTCGGCTTCTTCGTCACCGCCGATTCGCTCGCGGCCAACAACATCGTGCTGGGCACCTACCGCCACATCACGGCGCCCGAATGCCGCCAGTTCCTGCTGCGCCAGGCGTTCGAGGAAGCGATCCACACGCACGCCTACCAGTACATCGTGGAATCGCTCGGCCTGGACGAATCCGAGATCTTCAACGCCTACAACGAAGTCGCATCGATCCGCGAGAAGGACCAGTTCCTGATCCCGTTCATCGAGGCGATCAGCGACCCGCACTTCCACACCGGCACGCACGAAACCGACCAGACGCTGCTGAAGTCGCTGATCGTCTTCGCCTGCCTGATGGAGGGGCTGTTCTTCTACGTCGGCTTCACCCAGATCCTGGCTTTGGGCCGGCAGAACAAGATGACCGGCGCGGCCGAGCAGTACCAGTACATCCTGCGCGACGAGTCGATGCACTGCAACTTCGGCATCGACCTCATCAACCAGCTCAAGCTCGAGAACCCGCACCTGTGGACTTCGGAATTCAAGGCCGAGATCAAGGTGCTGTTCCAGAAAGCCGTCGAGCTCGAATACCGCTATGCCGAAGACACCATGCCGCGCGGCGTGCTCGGCATGAATGCCTCCATGTTCAAGGGCTACCTGCGCTACATCGCGAACCGCCGCGCCACGCAGATCGGCCTGG
>JAQGMS010000141.1 GCA_028292245.1 Ramlibacter sp. | reverse complement strand
TTGGACTGTCGGCGAAGAACGCGATCCTGATCGTCGAGTTCGCGCGGGAACTGCACGCGCAAGGCAGCTCCGTGCTGGAGGCGGCGATCACGGCGGCGCGCATGAGGCTGCGGCCGATCCTGATGACCTCACTGGCGTTCGGGCTGGGCGTGTTGCCGCTGGCGCTGGCCACCGGCGCGGGCTCGGCCAGCCAGCATGCCATCGGCATCGGCGTGCTGGGCGGGGTGCTGAGCGCCACGTTCCTGGCGATCTTCCTGATTCCCATGTTCTATGTCGTCGTCAGCCAGAAGCTTTCGCGCGGAGCAGTATTTCACAAGGAGTTGCCCGCATGAGGATCCGTGCTCTCGCGCTCGCCGCCGCTGCGTGCCTGTCGGCCTGCGCGTCGATGGCGCCGAACTACCAGCGGCCGGCAGCACCGGTTGCGGCGGCCTTTCCACAGGGACCCGCGTACAAGGACAGCGCCAATGCGAACGCCGCAGCGGCCGCGCAAATCGGCTGGCGCGATTTCCTGGTCGATCCGCGCCTGCAACGGCTGGTGGACATCGCGTTGCAGAACAACCGCGACCTGCGCGTTGCCGCGCTCAACGTGCGGCAGGTGCAAGCGCAGTACCGCATCCAGCGCGCCGCGGCGCTTCCTTCGGTCAGCGCCGGCGCGGATGCCTCGGCTTCGCGCACTCCCGGCAAGGCGCCCGTCGTCGCTCATTCCTACGCGGCCGATGTATCAGCGTCGTGGGAGATCGACTTCTTCGGCCGCCTGCAAAGCTTGAGCGACGCCGCTCTGCAGCAGTATTTCGCCAGCCAGGGTGCAAGACAAGCCGCGCAAATCCTGCTGGTATCGCAGGTCGCCGACCAGTACCTGATGACCCTGGCGCTGGACGAGCAGCTTGCGGTGACTCGCCGGACGCTCACCGGCGCGCAGGCCTCGTACAACATCGTCAAACTGCAGGTGGACACCGGCACCGCCAATGAGCTGGCGCTGCGCCAGGCGCAATCCGTCATCGAGCAGGCCAACGTCAATCTGGCCGCGCAAGTGCGTGCGCGAGCGCAGGCGGAGAATGCCCTGGTGCTGTTGCTGGGCCAGCCGTTGCCGGCGGATTTGCCACCGGCGACGCCCTTGGGCGAACAGCGGATTCTGGCCGACATCCCGGCCGGCCTGCCGTCCCAACTCATCGAGCGGCGGCCCGACATCCTCCAGGCCGAAGCGCTGCTGCGCTCGGAGAATGCCGACATCGGCGCGGCGCGCGCGGCGTTCTATCCGAGCATCAGCCTGACCGGCAGCCTCGGCAGCGCCAGCACGGCGCTGGGCGCGCTGTTCGGCGCCGGCTCGCTTGCATGGGCGCTGCTGCCCTCGATCACCCTGCCGATTTTCCAGGGCGGCGCGTTGCAGGCGAACCTGGACGTCGCCACCATTCGCAAGGACATCGGTATCGCGCAGTACGAGAAGGCGATCCAGACGGCCTTCCGCGAAGTGGCGGACGGTCTTGCCGCGCGCGGCACCTACGACGACCAGCTGGCCGCGCAGGAGCGCTACACGGCGACCGAGCAGCGCAGCCTGGAACTGGCGGACTTCCGCTATCGCAACGGCGTCGAGAGCTATCTCACCGTATTGACGGCCCAGACGGGCCTGTATGCCGCCCAGCAGACGCTCGTCACTACCCGGCTGCAGCGCCTCACAAACCTGGTCGACCTGTATCGAACGCTGGGCGGCGGCTGGGCCGAACACACAGAAGCCGCCGCGGCGGCTGCAAACAAGGAGAGGACATGATGGACTGGACAACCATGGCGCCCGCCGTTTCGGCGGCGTTCCTGAGCTCGCTGGTGGAGGCGGTGGAGGCGATGACGATCGTGCTTTCCGTGGCCACCGTGCGCGGCTGGCGGCCCGCGGGCCTGGGCGCATTGGCGGGCCTGGGCTCACTGGTGCTGATCGTGCTGGCCGCCGGGCCGCTGCTCAATCAGGTTCCGCTGCACGCCCTGCAGCTCGTCATCGGCATCCTGCTGCTGCTGTTCGGCATGCGCTGGCTGCGCAAGGCCATCCTGCGCGCGGCGGGCGTGATCGCGCTGCACGACGAGGCGCTGACCTTCGCCAACGAAACCGCGGCGCTGCGCGAGCAGGCGCGCCACGGCAAGCGCCTCGACTGGCTGGCCGGCCTGGCCAGCTACAAGGCGATGCTGCTGGAGGGACTCGAGGTGGTCTTCGTCGTCATCGCCGTCGGTTCGGGGCGCGGCCTGATCGTGCCCGCGAGCCTCGGTGCCCTGGCGGCCTGCGCGCTGGTCGCGGCCGTCGGTTTCGCCATCCGCCGCCCGCTGGCACGGGTGCCGGAGAACAAGCTCAAGTTCAGCGTCGGCGTCATGCTGTCCGCATTCGGTGTGTTCTGGACCGGGGAGGGCCTGGGCGTGGCCTGGCCCGGCGCGGACCTGGCGATCGTCGTGTTCGCCGTGCTGTTTCTGCTCGTCGCGCTGGGGGCCGTCAACCTGGCCAAGCCGTCGTCGCGTCGGAAGGAGGCGGTATGAAAACCGTGATCGTCAATGTCCTGCGGGAGCTGTCGGGCCTGTTCATCGACGACGGCCTGTTCGCGCTGGCCATCAGCGCCGTCGTCGCACTGACGGCGCTCATCACACCGGTCACGCCGCTGGGCGCCGGCTTGACGCTGGTCGCCGGATGCCTGGGGGTGCTGGTCGCCAACACGGCGACGGCAGGGGCGGCGGCGGGAAAGAGGCCGCCGCCTTGAATTCCGCCAGGCGCCCTAGCGCCGCCAGGGCGGCACGGGCCTGAAGCGCGCCTGCAGGAAACCGAGGAACAGCTTCACCCGCGCCGACATGCCCAGGCGCTTGGCTACCAGCGCCACCACGTCGGCGTCGGGCAAGCTCCAGTCGTCCAGCACGCGCACCAATTGGCCGCTCGCCAAGCTGTCGGCGACGTCCCACTCGGAGCGCATGATCAGGCCCTTGCCCTTGATGGCCCATTGCCGCACCACGTCGCCGTCGTTGCTGCTCAGGGTCACCGGCACCCGCACCGAGACTTCGCTGCGCTTCTTCGTGAAGCGCCACAGGCTCACGTCTTCCTGGTTCTCGCGCAGCACCACGCAGTCATGCGAGGCGAGGTCCTGCGGCTTGCGCGGCGCCGGCCGGGCGGCGAGATAGCCGGGCGCGGCACAGACGAAGCGCGCATTGGGCGCGATCGGGTAGGCAATCAGGCTCGAGTCGGCCAGGTGGCCGATGTGCACGATCAGGTCGAACCGGCTGGCATCGGCCACCGGCGTCACGTCGCTGAGCGTCAGCGAGATTTTCAATTGCGGATGCAGCGCGTGGAAATCCGCGATCGCGGCCGCCAGGTGGTGCCGACCGAAGCCCAGCGGGCCGCAGACATTCAGCGAACCGACCACCTCGGCCGAGCGGGCGCGCAGGTTGTCGGTCAGGTGGTCGAGTTCCGACAGCAGGCCGACGGCACCCGCGTAAAACAGCGCTCCTTCGTCGGTGAGCGCGAATCGGCGGGTGCTGCGGTGCACCAACTGCAGGCCCAGGCGGCCCTCCAGCTGGCGCAGCCGCTGCGACACCGCCGATGCCGTGACGTCCAGCCGCCGCGCGGCCTCGGCCAGCGAGCCGCTTTCGGTGAGCCCCACGAAAAATCGCAGGTCGGTGATGTCGTTCGACATGGTCTGCCCGCGGCCGCCAGAGCGGCCTTGGAGCCACCGATTTTGCCCGTTTACATGGGCGCCGCTGTGCTTGTGGGCATTTTGCGGACCTTGGCGGCTTGCTCGAACGAATACGCCAGGGACAGCAGCTTCGGCTCGCTGTAGTCGCGGCCCAGCAACTCTGCCCCGATCGGGACGCCGATCGGCGCCGTGGCGCTGGGGGTGGAGAAGCCGCCCTGGAAGGTCACGGCCGGGAAGCCGGTGCCATGCGAGAGCACGCCATTGCGCTCAGGCTGGTCGTATTGGCCGGTCGGCGCGGGCAGGATGCGCTGCAGCGGGTAAAGGATGGCGTCGAGCTTCAGGTCCGCCATCTTCGAAGCCACGGCGATGCGCAGCTTCTCGCGGTTGAGCGTGCGTTCCCTGTAGACGGCGCTGTTCAGGCCGTCCTCGATGGCGATCTCGGCTTCCATGATCTTCTGCACGTCCGGCGCGGCGGTCTTCGTGTCCACCAGTTGGCGAAAGCTCGTCACCGGCGCGCCGGGGCCGAGGTCGGCGAAATACTTGTCGAACACCACGCGCGCTTCGTAGCGGTCGGTGGACACGTTCTGCGACAGCGTGTCGTACTCGGGCAGCGTGAAGCGGACCACCGTGGCGCCGCGCGCCTCCATGGTCTTGATGACCTGCTCCATGACGCGGTTGACGTCGGCATGGCGTTCCTCCTTGCCGTACAGGTTGCCCATCACGCCGATGCGCGCGCCCTTGAGTGCCGTCGCGTTCAGGCCCGCGGCGTAGCTGGCCGGCTGGTGGCCCACGCCCAGGGCGGTGATCGGGTCCTTCGGGTCGTAGCCCGCCATCACGTCGAGCAGGCGGGCCGCGTCCTTGACGGTGCGCGCGAGCGGTCCGACCTCGTCCTGCGTGGCGCTGTTCGGGATGACGCCGGCGCGGCTGACCAGGCCCCGCGTCACGCGGATGCCCACCAGGCTGTTGGCCGATGCGGGAGAGCGGATCGATTGCCCGGTGTCGCTGCCGGTGCCCAGCACCGCGTAGTTGGACGCGAGGCCCGCGCCCGTGCCGCCGCTGGAGCCGCCGGGCGTGCGCGTCAGGTCGTACGGATTGAGCACCTGGCCGCCCAGGCTGCTGTTGGAGACGCCGCCGCGCGCGAACTCCTGGAGATTGGTCTTGGCCAGGATCAGCGCGCCGGCCTTGCGGATGCGGTCCACCGTGAAGGCGTCGGCCGCCGGCTGCGAGGTTTTCATGGCCGCGTTGCCGCCGCTGGTGGGCATGTCGAAGGTGTTGAAGTTGTCCTTGAGAAGCACCGGAATGCAGAACAGCGGACCGACCTTGCCGGACTTGTATTGCGCGTCCATCTTCTGCGCCTGCGCGAGGGCCTGCGGGTTGAGGGTCAGGACCGCGCGCAGCGACGGGCCTTGCTTGTCGAAGGCCTCGATGCGGGCCAGGTAGCTCTTGACCAGCGCCGTGCAAGTGAGCGAGCCGTCCTTGAATGCGGCATGGATGCTGTCGACCGTGGCTTCCTCCAGGACGAAGGGTTTCGCGTGGGCGGAGATTGGAACAGCGGCGAGCAGCGAGGACGTGGTGAGGAGGAGGGCGGCTGCCTTCCTGGCGCGTGACTTCATGGATTTCCTAAAGGTGATGAGTGGGAAAAGGTGATCAATACTCGACGGTGGATCCGATGCCCTGCTGCCGCGCCATGCGGACAGCAAGTTCGGCTACTACCAAGTCCTGCAATGCAACACCCGTGCCATCGAACAGCGTGATCTCGTGCGATGTGCGGCGGCCTTCGCGCAATCCCGCAGCGACCTCGCCGATGCTGCCGCGAAAGCTCTCGTTCGTGATGAGGCCGGCCGCATGGGCATGCTGGCATTCGCCGATGGTGATGGCCTGCGCCATCTCGTCGACGAACAGGACGGCATGCGCCACGAGGGCAGGGTCCAGCTCCTGCTTGCCCTTCGTGTCGGCGCCCATCGCGTTGATGTGGGTGCCGGGCCGCACCCATGATTTTTCCACCAGCGCCCGCTGCGACGGGGTCACGGTGATCAGGATGTCGGCAGCGGCAGCCACGGCCTGGCAGTCGGGCTCGCGCACGTACTCGAGCCCGAGTTGCGCAACGATGCGGCCGAATGCGGCGAGATTTGCGGCCGACGGGTCCCAGGCATGCACCCGGCGGATCGGCCGCACCGCCAGCGTCGCGCGCAACTGGTATTCCGATTGCACACCCGCGCCGATGATGCCGAGCACGCTGCTGTCGGCGCGCGACAGGTAGCGCGTGGCGACCGCGCTGGCGGCGCCGGTGCGCGCGCCGGTCAGGTAATTGGCGCTGACCAGGGCCGACGCGCGGCCGCTGTCGGGATCGAACAGCAAGGTGGACGACTGGTGGTTGCCCAGGCGCTTGTCGATGTTGTGCGGCCAATAGCCACCGGCCTTCAGGCCCAGCAGCGGCGCGGCCGTGTCGCAGCCGGTCTTGACGCCGAACACGGCGTCCTGGTGGCCGACGGCCTCGCGCACTACCGGGTAGTTGCGGGCGACGCCGCGCGCCATCGCCGCGAAAGCCTGTTCGACCACGGCGACCGCGTCCTCGACGCTGACCAGGAAGCGGGCGTCTTTTTCGGAAATGACCAGCATGAGATTCCTTTGTGGCCTACCAGCCGTTGAAGCGGTGCCAGGTCGCGGTGATCTCGCCGCCGCGCCCCAGCACCTTGTACTGGCCGTACTGCGCGCCGGTGGGGCATGCGTGGTTCGGCAGGATGCGCACCTGGGTCCCGATGGGCAGGGGCGCCGCGCCGCCGGCCTTGCCGCTGCGCCGTCCCATGATCCCGTGCTCCTGGTTCGCGCCGACCAGGATGAAGTCTTCCAGGGGCCTGCCTTGCAGATCGCAGACGAGGCCATAGCCCTGGTCCACGGACTGGCTTGCGGTGCCGCGATCGCGCGACAAGGCCATCCAGCCCGCGTCGAGGATGGTCCAGCCCTTGTCGTGCTGGTGCCCGATCACGGTGGCCAGGACCGACAGCGCGATGTCCTCGATCCTGCAGACGCTCAAGCCCGCCATCACGAGGTCGAAATAGACGAACACGCCGGCTCGCACTTCGGTGACGCCATCCAGGTGCTCGGCGAGCAGCGCCGTGGGCGTCGAGCCCACGCTGACCTCCGGGCATGCGATGCCGGCGGCGCGCAGCCGCTGCGCGGCATGGACGGCGGCGTCGCGCTCCTGCGCGGCCACCACGCGGATCGCGTCGGGCGACTCGCAGTCGTAGGAACTGCCCGCGTGGGTCAACACGCCCTTGACCTCGATGCCGGTGTGTTGCAGGAAGCGGCCGATCGCCAGGAGCTCCTTCGCATCGGCGGGCACGCCCGACCGGTGGCCATCGGAGTCGATCTCGATCAGCACCTCGAATTCGCGCCCCTCGGCCTCGGCTCGCTCGGCCAGGAACCGCGCCGTCTCCAGGTTGTCCAGCACCAGCGACAGGCGCACGCCCTTGTCCTGCAGGGCCATCACATGCGCGAGCTTGTTCGGCGCGATGCCCACCGCGTACATGATGTCCCGCACGCCGTGCGCGGCGAAGTACTCGGCTTCGCGCAGCGTCGAGACGGTGATCGGCCCTTCCGGCGCCGCCATGATCCGACGCGCCACGTCGATGCACTTGCTGGTCTTCACATGAGGGCGGAACGACACGCCGAGCCGGCGCATGCGCGCTTGCATTCGCTCGATGTTGCGGTCCATCCGCGCCTCGTCGAGCAGCAGCGCGGGCGTTTCCAGCTGCGCCAGGGTTTGCTCTCGCATGTCTAGCGGCCGCCTTCCTGCGCTTCGCGTGCGAGCACGCGCCCCGGGCGCGAACCCGTCGGCCGCCCGTCCTGCCAGACCACCGTGCCGTTGACGATCACGGCCTCGATGCCGTGGGCCGGCGCGATCGGCTTTTCGTAGGTGGCCGCTTCGTCGACAGTCTCCGCGTCGAACAGCGCCAGGTCGGCATAAGCCCCTTCCTTCAGGACGCCACGGTCCTTCAGGCCGAAGTTTTTCGCGGTGAGGCCGGTCATCTTGTAGACCGCCATCTCCAGCGGGAACAGGCCCAGCAGCCGCCCGTAGTGGCCCAGCACGCGCGGAAAGCTTCCCCACAGGCGCGGATGCGGGGACGCATCATGGGGCAGGCCGTCGGAGCCGATCATCACCTTGTCATGCTTCAGGATGCGCTGCACGTCGGCCTCGTCGAGCCTGAAATAAATACCGCCGGCCGGGCTCAGGCGCCGGATCGCTTCCTCCTCGGTGCAGCCGAGCTTGTGTGCGATGACGTCCAGGTCCTGCCCGGCATATTCGGGCAGCGTTTTCGACCAGCTGACGATCACGCGTGAGGAGCTTGCGGCCCGGTCGGCCGACAGGATCGTGGAGCCCGCCGTATAGGGATAGCAGTCCACGCAGATCGGCTGGTTGGCCATGTTCTTCTCGATCAGTGCCAGCGCCTCGGCCGAGCGGCCCTTGTTGGCCGGACCGACCACCTTGAGGTGCGAGATCACCACCGGCACGCCCACTTCGCGGCCGACCCGGAAGGTTTCTTCCAGCGAGTCGACCACGTGGTCGGCTTCGTCGCGCATGTGGGTGCAATACACGCCGCCGAACTCCTTCAGCGGGCGGCAGGTTTCGATCACTTCCTCGCAAGGAGCCGCGACCGACGGTTCGTAGAAGAGGCCGGTGGAGACGCCGACGGCGCCGGCTTCCATCGCCTCTTGCACCAGCGCGCGCATGCGGGCGATCTGTTCGGCGGTCGCGGGCTGTCCCAGATCGTCCAGGGTCGCGACCCGCAAGGTCGTGTGCCCAACCAGCAATGCGCAATTGGTGGCCGCCGGCTTGGCGCGCAGTTCGGCGATGTAGGAAGCGAACGTGGGAAAGGCGAACCAGTCGCCCTTTTCGTCGAGCAGGTTGAGCGGCGGCGTGACCGGCTGCGGGATCGGGCGCGGCATCGGCGCCAGCGAAATGCCGCAGTTGCCCGCGACCACGGTGGTGATGCCCTGGCTGACCTTGGGCGCCATGTCGGGGTTGGAGAGCATCAGCCGGTCGTCGTGGGTGTGGGCGTCGATGAAGCCCGGCGCCGCGATGCGGCCGGCCAGGTCGATCTCGGCATGGCCGCGCTCGCCGGAGAGATCGCCGATGCGCGCGATGCGGTCGCCGCGGATGCCGATGTCGCCGGCGAAACGGGGCGCACCCGTGCCGTCGACGATGCTGGCGTTGCGGATCAGGAGGTCGTAGGGTTCATTCATTGCGGTTCTCACAGCAGCGCGCCGCGCGCGGCGATCGGCCAGACGGCCTCGACCCGGCCGCGGCGCACGCAGATCATTTCGTCGTAGAGATTGACGGTCGGGTCGCAGTGGCCCGGCACCAGCATCAGCCGGTCGCCCAGCGCCAGCGACTGCTCGTCGGGCGTGGCCAGCACGCCGTGCTCGTCGGAAGCCTTCACATAGCGCAAGTCGGGCCGCTGCCATACCGTGGGCATGCCCGAGTCGACGCTGGAGGCCTTCAGGCCGGCATCGACCACGGCGCGTGCCGGCGTCGCCCGGCTCATGACGGCGGTGCGCACGAACAGGGCGTGCTCGAACACGACGTCTTCGGCTCCGCGCTGGTTGTCGCCATAGTCGCGATCCATGAACACGTAGGAGCCCGGCTGGATTTCGTTGAAGACGCCCGAGTCGCGCTCGTGCGCGAAGGTGCCGGTGCCCGCGCCTGTGACGCGCTCCACCGGGATGCCCCAGCTTTCGATCAGGGCGCGCGTCGTGCGGGCCGCCTCGACGGCGCTCGCTATGGCTTCCGCGCGCTCCTGCGGCGAGCGCCGGTGCTGGGCCGGGCCGTGATAGCACTGCAGGCCCATGAAGCGCAGCGGCGGGCTGGCCACGACCAGCCGCGCCAGCCGGGCCGCCTCCTCGCCCGGGGCGGCGCCGCAGCGGCCCGCGCCGACGTCGACTTCGACGTAGACATCGAAGACAACGCCGTGCGACGCGGCCGCGGCGGCCAGCGCCTGGACCTGCAGCGGGTGATCGGCCAGCACGCCGATGCGGGCGATGCGCGAGAGTTCGGCCAGCTGGCGCAGCTTGGCTTCGCCCATCACCTCGTTGGTGACCAGCACGTCCTGGATGCCGGCCTTGACGAACACCGCCGCTTCGCTGACCTTCTGGCAGCAGATGCCGGCGGCCCCCAGCGCGATCTGGCGCAAGGCGATCTCCGGCGTCTTGTGGCACTTGGCGTGCGGGCGCAGGCGCACCTTGCTGCCGCGCAACGCGTCGGCCATGCGCTGCAGGTTGCGCTCGAACGCGTCGAGGTCGAGAACGAGGGCGGGCGTGTCGATGGCGTCGAAGTTATCGCCGGGTCTTGCGGCTTTCAATCGATCCTCGCCCCGGACAGTTTGATGATCTTGGCCCACTTCACGGTTTCGCGGCGCGACAGTTCGAGAAACTGCTCGGGTGTGCTGGGATCGGTGTCCGCGCCCAGCACCCGGAAGCGCTCGCGCAATGCCGGGGTGGCCAGCGCGGTGCGGATTTCGGCATTGAGCCGCGTGACGATGTCCTTGGGCAGGTTCGCCGGCCCGATGATGCCGCCCCAGGCCACCACCTCGAAGCCGGGCACGCCGGACTCGGCGACGGTGGGGATGTCCGGATAGGTGGCCGAGCGCTGGGCGGACGAGATCGCCAGCGCGCGCACCCGGCCCGACTGGGCCTGCGGGCCCGACACGGGTGTGTTGATCATCATCAGCTGGATGCCGCCGCTGATCAGGTCGGTCATGGCGTTGGTCGCGGCGCGATAGGGCACGTGCAGCATGTAGGTGCCGGTCACGGACTTGAAGAGTTCCACCCCCAGGTGCGCGGTGGTGCCGTTGCCATCCGAGCCGAAGGCGAGCTTGCCGGGGTTCTTCTTCGCGTAGGCGATCAGTTCGGGAACGTTCTTCACCGGCAGGCTGTTGTTGACGATCAGCAGGTTGGACAGCCGCAGCGCATTGGAGACCAGCGTCAGGTCCCGGTCCACGTCGTAGGGAACGTTGGGCAGCAGCGACTTGTTGGTGGCGAGCGAGACGACGTTGCCGTAGGCCAGCGTGTAGCCGTCGGGCGCCGAGTGCACCAGGTCCATGGTGCCGATGGTGTAGGAACCACCGGGCTTGTTGTCGATCACGATCGGCACGCCCATCTGCGCCGACATCTGCTGGGCGAGCGCGCGCATCAGCGCATCGGGGGCGCCGCCGGGTGCAGACGGGACGATCAGGCGGATCGGCTTGTCGGGGTAGGCCGCCAACACCGGCGGCGAAACGGCCGCGAGCGCGGCCAGGGCAAGCAGGAAATGCAGGAAATGTCGGCGCATGGCACGGACCTCGCGATGGTTGAAGGGGCAACCCGGAGTCTATGGAGTGCGGTCGAAAAATAAACTACCTGGGGCTACACCTATCCTTCAGTTTTTCTTACGAAGCCCCGGGCCGGCTCAGCCCGCGAAGCCGCCGTCGTCGAGGAAGCGCTGCTCCTCGGGCGTCGTCGCGCGTCCCAGCAGCGCATTGCGGTGCGGGAAGCGGCCGAATTTTTCGATGATGCCGCGATGCAGGAGCGCAAAGCGCAGCGGATCGTCGCCCAGTTTGCGGGTCAGTTCCACGGCCAGGTCCTGGTCGGCCAGTTGCTCGGAGTGCATGAACGGCAGGTAGAAGAAGTTGCGAAGGTCCGCTTCGACTTGCGCGTCGAAGCCTGCTTGCACCGCCTGGCGGGCGACGGCGCGCGCCATGGCGTCGCTCTCGAACATGCGCGCCGTGCCGCGAAAGGCGTTGCGCGGAAACTGGTCCAGCAGGATCAGCAATGCCAAGGCGCCTGGCGCCTCCTGTGCCCAATCGTCGAACTCGCCGCGCGCCGCGGCTTCGTGCGCGCCCAGGAAACGGCTCCGAAAGCTGTGGTCGAAAGCGCTGTCCTTGCGAAACCAGCGCTTGGGCCCGGCGTCGCGCCAGAAGTCCAGGACATCGGCGGCGGTGGTGTTCATCGAGGAAGGAAGAAATAAAAAGGCGGGGACGAGATTGTCTCGTCACCCGCCTTTGCGTTCAAGGCGCCGCTGGATCAGCTCTTGCGGCTTTGGCTGCTGCCCTGCTCGCCGGTGTCGTCATCGTCCTGGTCGTCGAGGTTCGACTGGTTGCTGCTGCCGCCCTGGCTGGCCTTGCCGCCTTGTTCCTTCGTCTGGCTGTCGCGGTTGGCCTGGTTGCCCTGGCCCTGCTGCCCTTGCTGGCCTTGGCCTTGCTGACCCTGGCCTTGGTTCTGCTGACCCTGGCCTTGGCTGCGGTCTTGCTGGCTGCCCTGGTTTTGCTGGCTGCGATCCTGCTGGGAACCCTGGCCGGAGCCCTGGTTGCCCTGGCCGGAGCCTTGGCTGCCTTGGCCGGAGCCCTGGCTGCCTTGGCCGGAGCCCTGGTTTTGCTGGTTGTTTTGACCCATCTTTATCTCCTGTGAAGTTGAAGATTGTTTACCGCGCGGTCCGCGCGCTGGCGGGCCACGAAATTCACTGTATCGAGTCGTGCTGAGCGTATTTGTCGGACTGCGGCGCATGGCATGTAGGAGAACTCCTGTCGCGCTCGCTATGGTTCCCCCTAATGGCTTGCCGCCGCTACTCCGATAGATTGGACTGCGGTTGTCCGACAACTTGACCTTTCATCTCAGCCGAGGAGACTCCATGATCCGTTCCCGCCGATCCCTGATGGCCGCTGCGTTGGCCGCCGTGGCGCTGACCGCCGGCTCGCTGCCCGCCGCCGCCCAGACCTACCCCAGCAGGCCCATCACGCTGATCGTGCCCTGGGGCGCCGGCGGTGGCACGGATGCCACCGCGCGCATCATCGGCAGCCTGCTGGAGAAGGACCTCGGCCAGCCGGTGACGGTGGTCAATCGCACCGGCGGCAGCGGCGTCGTCGGCCATGCCGCGATCGCGTCGGCCGCACCGGACGGCTACACCATCGGGATGGCGACGGTGGAGATCAGCATGATGCATTGGCAGGGGCTGACGGAGCTGAACGGCGCCTCGTACACGCCGATCGGCCTGGTCAACGCCGACCCGGCCGGCATCCAGGTGCGGGCCGACTCGCCTTACAAGACCGTGGCCGACCTGCTGGCCGCGATCAAGGCCAACCCCGGCAAGTTCAAGGCCTCGGGAACCGGGCAGGGCGGCATCTGGCACCTCGCCATCGCCGGCCTGCTGCGCGACCAGAAGATCGACCCGGCGGCCTTGCCCTGGGTGCCGAGCAACGGGGCCGCGCCCGGATTGCAGGACATGGTGGCCGGCGGCATCGAAGTGGCGCCCGTGTCGTTGCCCGAAGCACGCTCGCTGATCGACGCCGGCAAGGTGCGCAGCCTGGCCGTGATGGCGGACAAGCCGGCCGCGCTGTACCCGAACGTGCCCACGCTGAAGGCCGCGACCGGCAGCGACTGGCAGATGGCCGCGTGGCGCGGCATCGTCGCGCCCAAGGGCATCCCGGCCGACGTCCGCGACAAGCTCAGCGCCGCCGTGCGCAAGGTGGCGTCGAGCAAGGAATACACCGACTTCATGGCCAGCCGCGGCTTCGGCGTGATCTATGCCGGGCCGGAGGACTTCGGGAAGTTCATGGCCAAGTCCGACACCGACCTGGGCGCGACGATGAAGGCCGTGGGCCTGGCCAAATAGTGAAATTGAACGACGCCATCTTCGGGCTGGTGCTGCTGGCCCTGGGCGCGGCTGTGCTGTTCGGCGTGCAGGGCTACCCCAAGATCCCGGGCCAGCCGGTGGGGCCCGCGCTGTTTCCGGGGCTGATCGCCACGGGCCTGTGCGTCTGCGGCGTGCTGCTGGTGGTGCGCGGCTGGCGCGATCGCGCCAGTGAGCCGTGGCTGGTCTGGGAAGATTGGGTGCACTCGCCGCGTCATGGCGTTGCACTTGCGGTGCTGCTCGGGTCGGTGGTGTTCTACATCGTGGCCGCGGACTGGCTGGGTTTCCTGCCCAGCGCGGTGCTCATCCTGCTGGCGCTGTTCCGGGTGTTGAAGGTTTCGCAGGGCCGCGCGGTGCTGGTCGCGGTGATCGCCGCCCTGCTCATCCACTTCGCCTTCTACAAGCTGCTGCGGGTGCCGCTGCCCTGGGGGCTGCTGGCCCCGATCGCCTGGTAATCGCCATGTGGGTTGCAATCGGCCAGGCCTTCGCGATGGTGTTCGAGCCGTACACCATCATGGTCATGCTGGCGGCTTCGCTGTTCGGCCTGTTCGTGGGCGCGGTGCCGGGACTGACCGCGACCATGGCGACGGCGCTGCTGGTGCCGGTGACCTTCTTCATGCCGCCGATTCCCGCGATCGCGGCGATGGTCACCGCCACGGCGATGGCGATCTTCTCGGGCGACATCCCCGGCTGCCTGCTGCGCATTCCCGGCACGCCGGCGTCCGCTGCCTATACCGACGAAGCGTATGCCATGACACGCAAGGGGCAGGCCGAGCTGGCGCTCGGCGCGGGCCTGGTGTTCTCGGCGGTGGGCGGCCTGTTCGGCACCGCGGTGCTGATCCTGGCCGCGCCGGCATTGGCCAACTTCGCGCTCAACTTCAGTTCGTTCGAATATTTCTGGCTGGTGCTGCTGGGCCTGACCTGCGCGGTCTTCATCACCAGCAACCAGCCGCTCAAGGGCGTGGTCACGCTGTTCCTGGGCCTGCTGGTGGCGTGCGTGGGGCTGGGCAACCCGGCGGGCTATCCGCGCTTCACGTTCGGCAACACCGAGATGATGGGCGGCATCGGGATGATCGCGATGATGATCGGCATGTTCGCGATCTCGGAGATCATCCGCTTCGTCGTCGACACCAGCCCGCCGGCCGTGCTGGTGGTCGAAAAGGTGGGCAACGTGTTCGCCGGCCAATGGGAGCTGGCGAAAAAATACCCGGTGCAGATCGTGCGCGGCAGCGCGCTCGGCACGCTGGTGGGCGCCTTGCCCGGCGCGGGGGCGGACATCGCCGCCTGGATGTCCTATGCGATGAGCAAGAAGTTTTCGAAGGAGCCGGAGAAGTTCGGCACCGGCCACGTGGAGGGCATCGTCGAATCGGGCTCGGCCAACAACAGCGCGCTGGCGGGGGCCTGGATCCCGGCGCTGGTGTTCGGCATCCCCGGCGACTCGATCACGGCCATCGTGATCGGCGTGCTCTACATGAAGAACATGAATCCCGGCCCGACGCTGTTCACCACCAACCCGCAGAACATCTATGCGGTGTTCCTGCTGTTCATCGTCGCCAACATCATCATGGTTCCGCTGGGCGTGCTGTGCATCAAGGTGTCCAAGCGCATCCTGGGCGTGCCGCGCGAGATCCTGATGCCGCTGATCCTGCTGTTTTGCATCGTCGGCACCTTCGCGATCAACAACACCGTGTTCGAAGTCGGCGTGATGCTGGTCGCGGGCATCATCGCCTACCTGCTGGAAGCCAACCGCTTCCCGATCGCGCCGGCCATCCTGGGCGTGGTGCTGGGCGGCATGCTGGAGGAAAACTTCATCACCTCGATGATCAAGTCCAACGGCGACATGGGCGCGTTCTTCTCGCGGCCGATCGCGCTGGCGCTGGCGGTGGTCACGCTGCTGGTGTGGTTCTTCCCGTTGCTCAAGCGCGGCGCGCGCGCGCTGTGGGCTCGGCGGCTGGCCGCGGGTTGACCCCGCCTAGGCGATGGGGTGGGGCAGGGCGACGCCCAGCTTGCCGGCCCAGGGTTCCAGCATCGGCATGATGGACGGATAGAGCTCGACGCCGCTCTCTCGCTGCTGCTGCGCCAGCCGCACGCCTCGCTCGCCGGGCGTGCGAACCGCGGTGCCGGGCTTGGACGGTCGCGAGGCGTGGCATTGCCGGACCAGTTCCGTGGTCTGCCGCGTGAACTCGCCCGCGCCCGCGAAGGCGGCCGGATCGATGATCTGCAGGAAGACGGTGGCGCCCCAGCCTTCCTTTTCATCGGCACGGCCGTGGCCCGAAAGGCCGCCCGTCAGCGCTTCGACCAGCAGCGACAGGCCGTAGCCCTTGTGGCCCGAGTCGACGCCGCCCAGGGGCAGGATCGTGCCCTTCGGCTCGTTGAACAAGACGGCCGGATCGTCGGACGGCTTGCCGTGGCCGTCGATCACCCACTGCGCGGGCAAGCGGCCGCCTTCGCTGTGCAATCGATTGGTCAACCCATTCGTGGTCGCCGAAGTGGAGATGTCGACCAGCACCGGAACGCCGCCGGTCGGAAACCCCGCGGCAATCGGATTGGGCGTGAGCACCGGATCGAGCCCGCCGAAAGGCGCGACGCTGGCCACGCATGGGTCGGAGCAGGTGAGCAGCATCAGCAGGCCCTGGTCGGTCGCGCGCCGCAGGTAGGACTCCAGGCTGGCGATGTGGTGGCTGCGGCGGATGACGACGGTGCCGGTGCCGTGCTGCTTCGCGCGTTCCGTCGCCAAAGCCATGGCCTGCAGCACCAGCCATGGGCCGGGCAGCCGGCGGCCATCCAAGGTCACGGCGGCGCCTGCGTCCGCGACCACGATCGGCTCGCCGTCGCGGGTGATGGTGTCGGCCTCGTAGCCCTTGAGGTAAGGCCCCAGGAGGGCCAGGCCATGCGTCGTATGGCCCATCAGGTCGCCTTCGACCAGGATCTGCGCCACCGCCTCGGCCTTGTCCTGCGGCACGCGCATGGCGAGCAGCAAGCGGGTCGCGAAGGCCTCCAACTGCGTGGCGTCGTATCGCGCGGCGCTCATCGCACGCCTCCACGCGCTTCCAGGGCACGAATCTGCTCGCGCGCCTCGTCGCCTTCCGGGATCGGCCGGCCGCTGTCGCGCCATTCCACCGCCGCCTTGAAGCCCTCGGCCTGCGCATAGCGGCGAAACCACAAGCCCTCCGGGTTGTGCCGCGTGATGCCGTCGAACACGGTCGCCATCTGCTGGCTTTGCTCCAGGCCCATCGCCAGCATCACCTGGTTGACCACCATCTTGTGCATCGCAAGCTGGCCGCGCGGCACGCCGGCGATGCGCGCCGCGAGCTTCAGGGTCGCGGCTTCGAGCTGCGGCAGCGGCACCGATTCGTTGGCCAGGCCCCATTGCGCGGCGGTCTTGCCGTCGATGGTGTCGCCGGTGAACATCAGTTGCTTGGCGCGCGTGGGGCCGAGGCGATAGGTCCACATCGCGGTGGTCGGGCAGCCCCACACGCGCGTGGGCATGTAGCCGATGCGCGCGTCGTCGGCCATCACGAGCAGGTCGCAGCACAGCGCGATGTCGCTGCCGCCGGCGGCCGCGTAGCCATGCACCTTGGCGATGGTCGGCTTCGGGCTCTTCCACAGGCTCATGAAGTCCTCGGTGTTGCGCTTCATGAAAGCGTAGTCGGCCATCGGGTCCCAGGGATGGCGCTCCTGCTGGCAGGGATGGTCGATCCTGCCCTGGCCGAACTGCGTCAGGTCGTAGCCGCCGCAAAACCCCTTGCCGGCGCCCTCGACGACGATCACATGGACTTCGTCGTCGGCGTTCGCCCAGTCCACCGCCGCGCGGATTTCGCGCGGCGTTGCGTCGTTGATCGCGTTCAGCCGTTCCGGCCGGTCGAGCAGCAGCCGGGCGACGCGCGGATTGGCGGCGTCCTTGGCGATGCGAAGCGTGCTGAAGTCGGGCATGGCGTCTCCTGTTGCTGGGCCACAGCCTACAACAGCCGGCAAGGCCCGCGAAGCGCGGTTGAGCTGTCGGGTATGTCCTACAGACTGCGCTGCGTGCCTGCGACAAGAATGACGGTCCATTGGCCCAAACAAGGAGAACCGCCATGATCACCCGTCAAACAATGTTGCGAACCACCCTGGCAGCCGGCGTCCTCGCGCTGGGGCTGGCCGGGTGCGGCCAGATGAGGCCCTCGCAGAAGATGGACATTTATGAAGCGAGCATGAGCGGCGCCCAGGAGGTGCCGGCCAATGGCAGCGGCGGGCGCGGCATGGCCGAGATCCAGTTCAACACCAACACCAACGAGCTGAGCTACAAGGTCACTTACAGCGGCATCTCGGGCCCGGCCACCGGCGGCCACATCCATGGGCCGGCGGCTCCCGGCGCGAACGCCGGCATCGTGGTGCCGTTCACCGGCAACATCAACGCCCAGCCGATCGAAGGCAAGGCCACGATCACGCCGACCCAATACGGCGACCTCGCCGCCGGCCTGTGGTACGTCAACATCCATTCCGCCCAGTTCCCCGGTGGGGAAATCCGCGGGCAGCTGCGCCGCCGCCAGTAAGGCGCCGCGCTTTGGCGGGATGCCAATACCCATGAGGGTGGCTATCTGAGGCCTTAAATCGTAAAATTGCGGGTTGTCCCTGACGCCACGGCGTCCACTCCACACCCGCCCCGATGAACGCCCCAGTCGACGTTTCCTTTTTCGCGCGCGCCGCGAAGCCGATCACCAGCTACCGCAAGTACTGGGCGGCCCGCTTCGGCACGGCCCCGTTCCTGCCGATGAACCGGGCCGAGATGGACCAGCTCGGCTGGGACAGCTGCGACATCATCGTGGTCACCGGCGACGCGTATGTCGACCATCCCAGCTTCGGCATGGCGGTGATCGGCCGGGTGCTGGAAGCGCAGGGCTTCCGGGTCGGCATCATTTCGCAGCCCGACTGGCAGAGCGCCGACCCGTTCAAGGCACTGGGAAAGCCGAACCTGTTCTTCGGCGTCACCGCCGGCAACATGGATTCGATGATCAACCGCTACACGGCGGATCGGAAGATTCGAAGCGACGACGCTTACACGCCGGGCGACGTTGGCGGCAAGCGGCCGGACCGCGCGGCCATCGTCTACAGCCAGCGCTGCCGCGAAGCGTACAAGGACGTGCCGATCGTGCTGGGCGGCATCGAAGGCATCCTTCGCCGCATCGCGCACTACGATTACTGGTCGGACATGGTGCGCCGCTCGATCCTGGTCGACGCCAAGTGCGACTTGCGGCTGTACGGCAACGCCGAGCGCGCGATCGTCGAGATCGCGCACCGCCTCGCGGCGAAAGAGCCGGTGCAGGAGATCACGGACGTGCGCGGCACCGCATTCTTCCAGCGCACCAAGCCCGAAGGCTGGTTCCAGATCGATTCGACCGAGGTCGACCAGCCGGGGCGGGTGGAAGACCACATCAATCCGTACATGACCACCTCGGAGCAGGCCGAGGCGCAGGGGGAGA
>JAQGMS010000536.1 GCA_028292245.1 Ramlibacter sp. | reverse complement strand
CTGTGCGCCGTGGCCGCACGTCAGGTGATGGTCGTCCTCCGCACGGTCGACTTCACCCGCGATCTCGAGACGCAGGTTGCCATGCGGACCCAGGAGCTCGAGGTGGCGCGTACCGAGGCGTTGGAGGCGTCGCGCCTGAAGTCGGACTTCCTGGCCACGATGAGTCACGAGATCCGGACTCCGATGAATGGCGTGGTCGGACTCACCAGCCTGCTGCTCCACACCGAGCTGGACGAGCGTCAGCGCCGCCACGCCGAAGGCGTTCGCAGCGCCGGCGAAGCGCTTCTCGCGATCATCAACGAAATCCTGGACTTCTCCAAGATCGAGGCCGGGAAGCTCGAGCTGGAAATCGTCGACTTCAACGTGGCCCAGGTGGTCGAGGAGGCCGCTGAGCTGGTGGCCGCATCGGCCCAGAGCAAGGGGCTCGAGCTGTTGGCCTACTGCTCTCCCGAGCTGCCCCTGGGATTGAGCGGGGACCCGTCCAGGCTGCGACAGGTGCTGTTGAACCTGGCGTCCAACGCCGTCAAGTTCACTCCCGAGGGCGAAGTGGTGATCCGCGCCCACCTGGAGGACCGCACCGCCGGAGGTGTCGTGGTCTGTTTCGAGGTGAGCGACACCGGAATCGGGATCGACGAGGCGGATCAGCAACGGCTGTTCGACCCGTTCTCCCAGGCCGACTCCTCGACGACGCGGAGGTTCGGCGGGACCGGCCTGGGGTTGGCGATCTCGCACCAGCTCGTGACGGCAATGGGGGGCAGCCTGGGCGTTGACAGCGAGCTCGGTCGTGGTAGCACGTTCTGGTTCACGCTGCCGCTGGGACTCGCTCAGGACCTGACGATCGTGCCCCGCCAGACCGACGGGCTGGCGGGCCTGCGCGTGCTTGTCGTCGACGACAACCACACCAACCGGCTGATCCTGAGCGAGCAACTGGGTGCGTGGGGCATGCAGGCTGAGGTCGTCGAGCACGGAAGCTCCGCGCTGAGTCACCTGGCGGACGCCGTAGCAAGCGGCGACCCCTTCGCCTTGGCGGTCCTGGACCTGTTCATGCCCGGAATGGACGGCATCGAGCTGGCCAGACGTATCTCGGGAACGCCTGAGCTCGCCGGCACCGGGCTGGTGCTGCTGACCTCCGGCGCGGACGTCAGCATCGAGGAGACCCGCGACGCCGGAATCTCCAGCTGGTTGAGCAAGCCCGTGCATCTCTCCCAGCTCCACATCGCGCTCCTGGACGCCACACGCTCGACCAGGCCCGGAGGCGCCGTCGGAGCCCGGGTTGCTGGGGCGCCCCCGGCCCGCAACCGCGGCCACCTCCTGGTCGTGGAGGACAACCATGTCAACCAGATGGTGGCCGTGGGCATGCTGGAGCTCCTGGGCTACACGGCCGAGGTCGCCGGCAACGGGCTTGAGGCGCTGGCTGCTCTGGACCGCGGACCGTTCGCGGCCGTGATCATGGACTGTCAGATGCCCGAGATGGACGGGTACGACGCCACCCGTGCCATCCGGGCCCGGGAGGACGGCCTTCGCAGGATCCCGGTCATCGCCATGACCGCGTCCGCCACCGAGGGTGAGCGGGAGCGCTGCTTGGCCGCCGGGATGGACGACTTCGTCAGCAAGCCGGTCGCCGCCAGCTCGTTGGCAACCGTCTTGGAACGCTGGGTTCGGGCACCCGCCCCCGAAGAGGGCGAGTCCGCGGACGAGACCGCCCAGGTCTCCGGCGAGGTGTTGGACCAGTCCCGTCTCGAGGAGTTCAGGTCCATGGGACCACGCGGCGCCGTTCTGCTCGAGCGAACGGTGAGCTCGTTCCTCGAGACTTCTCCGGGCGACCTCGTGCGGATCAGCGGGGCGCTCGAGGCAGGTTCCGCCGAAGGTCTCGTCCACGCGGCGCACGCGTTGAAGGGAAGTGCGCTCAATCTGGGAATGCCGATGGTTGCCGCGGGTTGCGACGAGCTGGAGCTGCTCGGGGCGGCGCGGGACCTCGGTCCGGCGGTCGCCGCCGTGGGGCGGCTCTCCCGTGAGCTGGATCTGGCGTTTTGCGCCTTGCGGGGCTTGCAAGCCGACCCGAGGGTCTGAGCGGGCGAAGCCGCGCAACCTCCGGAGATCCCCGGCGATGACCAGCCGCTGGTTCTCGGAGGTGCCGTCGAAGATCGCGGGCTCGATCCGGGTTCGCCGATCCGCTCAAGGCACCCCCGGGACTGGACCTCCGCGGCGTCCTCTGAGCTACCCGCGCACCGCCGGCATCACGGTCTCGCAGACGAGCCGGAGGCTCTCCCACGACGGCTCCGGCGGCAGGCCGCCGCACGCCGGGTGGCTGGTGACCAGCCGGATGTCACCCGAGCGGCAGCTGTCGACCAGCTCGTCGGCGGTCAGCACGACGTACACCCCGGCCGCCTGCATCTCCCCGACGGACGTCGAGTGGTCGACGACGTACGACCCGGCCTCGCCGTGCCAGGACAGGTAGGCGACCGCGTCGGCCAGCAGGTGGTGGCCGTAGCGCTCCCAGAACTCCTCGGGCCGCTCGGCGCAGAAGACGTTGGCGGGTCCGCCGCCCGGCGCCTGCATGACGAAGCCGGGCTCACGTCCGGCGGCG
>JAQGMS010000127.1 GCA_028292245.1 Ramlibacter sp. | reverse complement strand
AGACGACCGCTCGGATCGCGCGCCGCGTTCGGGAAGCTGGTCTGCTTGGTGATGTCCTTGACGGTGATCAGGCCCTTGAGCTCGAAGGCCTCGTTGACCACGAGCAGGCGTTCCAGCTTGTACTTGTTGAGCAGCGCCTTGGCGTCTGCCAACGTGGTGCCGTCGGGGACGGTGATGAGCCGCTCGCGAGGCGTCATGATGTCTCGCACCCGGACGTCATACCGAGTCTCGAATCGCAAGTCACGCCCGGTCACGATGCCGACCACCCGTCCACCATCGAGCACGGGGAAGCCCGAGATGCCCAACTCATCGGACAGCTGCATCACCTGCAGCACGGTGTGGTCGGGCGTGATGACGACGGGGTCGCGCAGCACGCCCGATTCATAACGCTTGACCTTGGCCACCTGGGCCGCCTGCTCTTGCGGGGTCATGTTCTTGTGAACGATGCCCATGCCGCCTTCCTGCGCAATCGCAATCGCCAGGCGCGCCTCGGTCACTGTGTCCATGGCGGCGGACACCAGCGGCAGGTTCAAGGTGATGTTTCGGGAGAGGCGGGTCGCGAGGGAGGTGTCCTTGGGCAGGACCTGGGAGAACGCTGGCACCAGCAACACGTCGTCGAAGGTGAGCGCTTTTCCTAAGAGGCGCATGTCAAAGCTCCAAAAAACGGATTGTACTCGTGCGTTCTTGGTACTTACCCTTGCAGGGCAATTGCGCCCTCCATGACGAACGGCGCAACGCTGTCGCACGAGCGGTGAGCGCATTCCTATGGGCCGGCGCTACACTGGCGCAATGAAATCGCTTCGCGCCATTCTGATCGGCCTGGCCTTCGCCGTACCCGCCCTTTGTTTTGCCCAGTGGCAGTGGCTGGACAAGGACGGCCGCAAGGTGTTCAGCGACCAGCCGCCGCCCTCCGATGTGCCGGCCAAGAACATCCTGCGGCAGCCCGGCGCCAAGGGCCGCTCGGTCGCCGTGGCTGAACCCGCTGCCTCCGCACCGGCCCTGCCGGCAAAGCCTGTTGCGGCGGCGCCCAAGCTCAGTGGCAAGGACAAGGAACTCGAAGACAAGAGAAAGCTGGCCGAAGCCTCCGAGGCCGACAAGAGGAAGGTCCAGGAGGAAGAAGTCGCCAAGGTCAAGGCGGACAACTGCGAGCGCGCCAAGCGTTCGAAGGCAAGTTTCGACTCCGGGGTCCGGATTTCGCAGGTCAACGCCAAGGGCGAGAACGAAGTCATGGACGACGCCAGCCGGGCTACCGAGACCAAACGCCTGGAAAAGATCATCGCGAGCGACTGCAAGGTCGCTCAGTAACCGGGCTTCGAGCCCGTCCTCTTTCGCGCGAACAACCCGGCCGCCCGCGTTCCCTGTTCGCGGAAGCGCTCGCGGCGCGCCAGTTTCGGGTCGACTTTCAGCGGCCGGTAGATCTCCACCCGATCGCGCTCCCGCAGCACTTGCTCCAGCCGCGCCTTGCGGCCCCAAATACCCGCCACGGCGCTGCGCAGGTCGGCGTCGGGAAAGGCGGCTCGCAATCCGCTGGCTTCCAGCGCCTGCAGCACCGTGGCACCGGTAGCCAGCACCAGCGCCCATTCATGCATCTCGCGGGGCGCCGGCGAATAGAGCACCGTCACGCGGATGTCCGCTGCATCAGCCATAGACCTGCTCGGCCCGCTTGACGAAAGCGTCGACCAGGCTGCCGGCGATCTTGTCGAACACCGGCCCCACCAGCGCGCCGAGCGCCGCATTGTCGAACCCATAGTTCAAGTCCAGTTCGATCTTGCAGGCGCGCTGGTTGTCGCCCACGGGGGTGAACTTCCACTGGCCGTCCAGCCGCGAAAAAGGACCATCGAGCAATTTCATGGAAACCTGCCGGCCCGGGATGTGGTCGTTGCGCGTCGTGAAGGTCTGGTGGATGCCCCCGAATGCGATGCCGATCTCGGCCTTCATGCCGTGCTCGTCGCCGGCCAGTACGTTGGCCCGGTCGCACCAGGGCAGGAACTCGGGGTAGCGCGCCACGTCGGTGACCAGGGCGAACATTTCGTCGGCGCTGTACCAGATGAGGACGGACTTGTGGACTGTTTTCATAGAGAATGCGGGGCCGCGCGGGCATTGTAGTGACGCCCCGCTGCCCCCATCTGTAAGCCAATGGCCAAGAAACCCGAAACCGCAAGCCGCATTGCCGACAACAAGAAGGCGGCCTACAACTATTTCTTCGAGGAAAGGTTCGAGGCCGGCATGGTGCTGCAGGGTTGGGAGGTCAAGGCGCTGCGCGAGGGCAAGGTCCAGCTCACCGACGGCTACGTGGTCGTCAAGGGCGGCGAACTCTACGTGATCGGCTGCCAGATCAATCCGCTGAATACCGCCTCCACCCATATCAGTCCGGACGCGGTCCGAACGAAGAAGCTGTTGTTGCACAAGGAAGAAATCAAGCGACTGGTCGGCAAGGTCGAGCAGAAGGGCTACACCCTGGTGCCCCTCAACCTGCACTGGAAGGACGGCAAGGTGAAGTGCGAGATCGCGCTGGCCAAGGGCAAGGCCGAGCACGACAAGCGCGACACCATCAAGGACCGGGAAGGCAAGCGCGAGGTCGAGCGCGCCATGAAAAGCCGCAACCGCTGAACGACCGGCGGTTTTTTTCTACGCGCCATGGAATAAACGGGCCGTGCAGGGTGTTTATGCGTTCACAAGAGCACCTCACCACGAAACAACCATGCGCTGGATCCGTTCTCACCTCCACAGCATCTCGGGCTGGCTGACCCCGTCCGCGCCATTGGCCATGGCGAGTCCGCAACAACTCGACGCCCTGCGGGGAGCAATGCTCGCCGCGCTGGGCGCCGCCGGCGCCGCGCGCCGCCCCCGGCTTGCGGCCCGCATTCGCTGCAGCTTCGAGGCGGATACCCTCTGGCACCTGCGAGGCGAACTGATGGACTGCGCCTCGCAGCTGTACGGCGAAACACGGGCTCGTGCGCTGCTGGCCGGCGTCACCACGCTGTTCGATGGCCTGATTCCCCACGCTTACAGTGCCAGGGTGAGCCCTCCGCGAGCGCGGGTGGCCGCGTGGCGCCACCATTGACATCCCCGCGCGACGCAAGTGCAATCGCAACACGCCTTGCCACAATGAAGATATGAACCGAACCCTGATCGTCGACCAGCTTCCGGGCCTGCGCCGCTACGCAAGGGCGCTGACGGGTGACCCGTGGGCGGCCGACGACCTGGTCCAGGACACGTTGGAACGCGCCTGCGCCAAGTGGCAGCTTTGGACCGCCGGCAGCGACCTGCGCGCATGGCTGTTCACGCTGATGCACAACCTGTTCCTCAACCAGCGTCGCGCGGCCAAGGTGGCGCTGAATTCGGTCAGCATCGACGACGTCGCCGCCGAACTGCACGCCCCGCCGTCGAACAGTGACGACCCGATGGACATCAGCCGCTGCCTGCAGCGCTTGCCGGCCGACCAGCGCGCCGTCCTGCTGCTGGTGGCGATGGAAGACATGAGCTACCAGGATGCGGCCAAGGTGCTGGGCATCCCGCTGGGCACCGTCATGTCCCGCTTGTCGCGTGCACGCAGCCGCCTGCGCGAATTGATGGAGGGCGAGCCGTCCACGACTGCGCGCCCGACCGCGGACCACGCACCGGTATTGCGGCGCCTCAAATGATGGAGAACAACATGGACACCCGCGGGGGCATCACGGCCCCGATTCCCGAAGACGAACTGCATGCGCTGGTCGACGGCCGTGTCGAGGGCGAAGCGGCGACGGCGCTGGAGCGTCGTCTGGCCGCCAACCCGGCAGCCCAAGCAACAGTCGGCGCCTGGCGGGCCCAACGCGAATCCCTGCGTTCGTTGTACGCCGACGTGAAGGCGCAGCCGGCGCCGGCCTCCCTGGTCGCGGCGGCCGAGCGAGCCGCGCAAGCCCATGGCCAAGCTTCCCAATGGTGGCGTTGGGGCGGCATCGCCGCCTCGGTGCTGCTGGCGTTCGGCCTGGGCTGGGTCAGCGGGCAATGGCGGATTGGCGCGGAAGGCGCCGCGATGGCTCGCCTGGAGCCGGCGCGGCAGTTCGCCCAGCAGGCGGCCGTGGCTCACGCCGTGTTCCAGCCGGAAGTGCGGCATCCGGTCGAGGTGGCGGCGGCGCAGCAGGAACACCTGGTGCAGTGGCTGTCGAAGCGGCTGGGCCGTCCGTTGAAGGTGCCGGTGTTGTCCGCGCAAGGCTATGACCTCGTTGGCGGCCGGCTGCTGCCGGGCGACGACGGTGCCCGCGCGCAGTTCATGTACCAGAACGGCGCCGGCCAACGGATCACGCTGTACGTTGGAGCGGTGAAAGCGGGCGCCGCAGGCGTCGACACGCGCGAAACCGCGTTCCGCTTCCTCAGTGATGGGCCGGTGCCCGGTTTCTATTGGGTCGACCAGGGCTTTGGCTATGCCATCACCGGCCCGTTGCCGCGTGCGGCTTTGCAGGACCTGGCCACTGTGGTCTACAAACAGCTTTGAAGCCCCGGCCAGCCTTCAGGCTCGCCGTCTCCAGCCCACCAATTCATTGGTCACCAGCGCGCCGATCACCAGCGCGCCGCCGGCCAGCACGGTCTGGCTGGGCACCTCGTCAGCGCCCACCCAGGCCAGCAGGATTCCGAAAATGATCTCCAGCAAGGCCAACAGGGCAATCTCGGGCGCCTTGAGAACCCGCGCGCAAACCACCGAAAGCGCGCACGGAATCGCCAATTGGACCAATCCGAGCACCGCCAGCAACCCGATGTCATGGGCCGATGCCTGCAGCGGCATGGCCAGCGGCAGCGTGGCCAGCGTGGAGGCCACCGCGCCGACGAGCACGGCCGGCACCAGGTCGACGTCGAGCCCGCGCGCGTGCGAGCGCTGCACCACCGTCCAGTTCACCGCGCCGGCCAAGGGCACGCAAAGCGCGACCAAAGTGCCCGCGACCTGACCGCCCGATACCTGGGCTGCGTACATGTAGCCGATGCCGCCGCCCGCCACCAGGATGGCCGCCCAGGTGCGCGCCGGAATGCGGTGGCCGATGAAAATCCGCGCCATCAGCGCCGTGAGAAACGGCCCCACGGCCATGGTGACCAGCACGTTGGCCACGCTGGTGAGCGTGAGCGCCACCATGAAAGCGGTGAACATCACGCTCCAGCACAGGCCGGAAACCCAGAACGCAGCATTGCCGTTGCGGATCCGCGCGAACACTTCCCGCCCCTGGAAGAAGGGCAGGATGACCAGCAGCGACACTACCGTGAAGAAGCTGCGCCAGAAGGTGATCTCGAAACTGCGCGCGTGTTCCAGCTGGCGCGTGACAACCCCGGCGATGGACCACATCATGGTCACAGCCACCATCAGCAACACCGCCTGGGTGTGCGTCAGTTTCCTCAAGCCGTGACCTCGCGCGAGGCGCGCTTGCGCTCGTGCTCCTTCAGGTGGCGCTTGCGCAGGCGCACGCTCTTGGGCGTGATTTCGACCAGCTCGTCGTCCTCGATGAACTCGACGCCGTACTCGAGCGTGAGCTCGATCGGCGGCGTGATCTTGATCGCGTCTTCCTTGCCGGAAACGCGGAAGTTGGTCAGCTGCTTGGTGCGCGTCGCGTTGACCACCAGGTCGTTGTCGCGGCTGTGGATACCGACGATCATGCCTTCGTACACCGGGTCGTTGGCGCGCACGAACATGCGGCCACGGTCGTCCAGTTTGCCCAGCGCATAGGTGAAGATCTCGCCATCGTCCATGGAGATCAGGACGCCGTTCTTGCGCCCGCCGATCTCGCCGCGGTGCGGCTCGTAACTGTCGAAGATGTTGGAGATGAGGCCCGAGCCGCGCGTCAGGTTCAGGAATTCATTGGTGAAGCCGATCAGGCCGCGCGCGGGAATCCGGTATTCCAGGCGAACCCGGCCACGGCCGTCCGGCTCCATGCCGATCAGGTCACCCTTGCGCTCGCCCAGGGCCTGCATCACGCCGCCCTGGTGCTGGTCCTCGATGTCCACGGTCACGAGTTCGATCGGCTCGTGCTTCACGCCATCGACATCCTTCAACACCACGCGCGGCTTGGAGACGGCCAGCTCGTAGCCCTCGCGGCGCATGTTTTCCAGCAGGATGGTGAGGTGCAGTTCACCGCGGCCCATCACTTCGAAAATGCCTTCCTCACCGGTTTCCTTGACCCGCAGCGCCACGTTCGACTGCAGTTCCTTTTGCAGGCGGTCCCAGATCTGGCGGCTGGTGACGTACTTGCCTTCGCGGCCCGCCAACGGACTGGTGTTGACGCAGAAATTCATGGTGAGCGTCGGCTCGTCGACCTTGAGCATGGGCAGCGGCGCCGGGTTGAGCGGGTCGGTGATGGTCACGCCGATACCGATGTCGGCAATGCCGTTGATCAGCACGATGTCGCCTGGACCTGCCTCGGTCACCTGCACGCGCTCCAGCCCCTGGAACGTGAGTACCTGGTTGACCCGGCCCTTGATGGACTTGCCGTCCGGGCCTTCCATCACCACGACGTCCATCATGGGCTTGATGGTGCCGGCGTTGATCCGGCCGACACCGATCCGGCCGACGAAGCTCGAAAAGTCGATGGCGGAGATCTGCAGTTGCAGCGGCGCGTTCGAGTCACCCTCGTGCGGCGGCACGTGGTCGAGCACGGTGTCGAACAGGGCCGACATGTCGGGCCCCCACTGCTCGCCCTGCCCGCCCTCTTCCATCGATGTCCAGCCGTTGATGCCCGATGCGTAGACCACGGGAAAATCCAATTGCTCGTCGGTGGCGCCGAGCTTGTCGAACAGGTCGAAGGCGGCGTTGACAACGTACTGGGGGCGCGATCCGGGCTTGTCGACCTTGTTGACCACCAGGATCGGCCGCAGGCCCAGGGCCAGCGCCTTCTTGGTGACAAAGCGCGTCTGCGGCATCGGGCCTTCCTGCGCGTCGATCAGCAGCACGACGCCATCCACCATCGACAGGGCGCGCTCCACTTCACCGCCGAAATCGGCGTGGCCGGGGGTGTCCACGATGTTGATGTGCGTCCCCTTCCAGCTCACGGCGCAGTTCTTGGCCAGGATGGTGATGCCGCGCTCCCGCTCGATGGCGTTGTTGTCCATCACGGTGTCGACCACCTTCTCGTGTTCGGCGAAGGTGCCGGACTGGCGCAGCAGCTGGTCGACCATGGTGGTCTTGCCGTGGTCGACGTGCGCGATGATCGCGATGTTGCGGATTTGCTTGTTGGTCATGAGTTGCTTTCCAGAATCTGTTCGACCTCCGGCGGGCTCAGCAGCCGGCCGGGAATGAGTTCGCCGCCCTTGACGTGGGCGGTGCCCAGCAGGCGAAGGCTCGCCTGTCCTGAGCCCGTCGAAGGGCCGTAGACGGCGACGTGTTCGTTGTCTTGCCATTGCCCGCGGCGGCGCAAGCCGCTGAGGAACCGTCCCGCATTGTCGGGATCGAGCGTGACGCGCGTGTGATCGGGCAGCAGCGAATCCACGGGCCTGAGGCAGGCGATGCGGCCGTCCTCGCTCATGGCTTCCAGCTGTTCCAGCGTCGTGCACTCGGAGAGCGTGAAGTTGCCGGTGGCCGTGCGGCGCAGTGACGTCAAGTGGCCGCCGCAGCCCAGCGCCTGGCCGATGTCCTCACCGAGCGTGCGGATGTAGGTTCCCTTGCTGACCTTGGCCAGCAGCCTGATTTCATTGGCGGTGCCCGGCACCGCCGCAAGCTCCAGCGCTAGGACCGTAACGTCGCGTTCTTCGCGCTCCACCTCTTCGCCCGCGCGAGCGTATTCGTACAACGCCTTGCCGTCCTTTTTCAAGGCGCTGTACATGGGCGGCAGCTGGCGCATGGCGCCAGTGAACTGGCGGACCACTTCCGCAAGGCGCTCCGACGTGATCGCGGGCACCGGCCGCTCCTCGATGACCTCGCCCTCGGCGTCGCCGCTGGACGTTTTCACGCCCAGCCGGATCGTCGCCTCGTAGGCCTTGTCGGCGTCGAGCTGGAGCTGGCTGAATTTGGTCGCCGCGCCGAAGCACAGTGGCAGTACGCCGGTCGCTAGCGGATCGAGCGTGCCGGTATGGCCGGCCTTCTCCGCGCGCAACAGCCACTTGCACCTCTGCAAGGCGTTGTTGCTGGAGAGTCCCAGCGGTTTGTCGAGCAGCAACACCCCATGCACAGGGCGCCGCTGCACCCTGGTGCGTGGCGCGTTCACGGCTAGTCTTCTTTCGCCCGGGAGGAGACCGCCTTGGCGATCAAGGCGTTCATGTCGGC
>JAQGMS010000125.1 GCA_028292245.1 Ramlibacter sp. | reverse complement strand
CGCCGCCGGAGTGGTTCGTTCGGGCTATTGCGGGGCCCGAACGGGCCCCTCGCCGTAGGCTTCGGGGTCCAGCCGGTGCATCTCCGACTCGATCCAGGCTTCGACCTCGCGCATCAATTCGTCGGGGTCGCGGCCCTGGCTGGGAATCGGCTTGCCGATCGACACGTCCACCACGCCCGGACGCTTGACGAAGGCCTTGCGCGGCCAGACCTTGGCCGACGTCACGGCGATCGGGATCACCGGTGCGCCGGTCTCGACCGCCAGCCGCGTGCCGCCGTGCTTGTAGGTGCCCTTCTGGCCGCGCGGGATGCGGGTGCCTTCGGGGAACATGATGATCCAGATGCCTTGGGCCAGCAGGCGCTTGCCCTGGTCCACCACCTTGTTGAATGCCTGGGCCTTCGCGCTGCGGTCGATGTGGATCATGTCCATGCTACCCATCGCCCAGCCGAAGAAGGGCACGTAGATCAACTCCCGCTTGAAGACGTAGGCCAACGGGTGCGGCATCAACGTGGGGATGAGGAAGGTTTCCAGCGTCGACTGGTGCTTGACCAGCAATATCGCCGGGCTGGTCTTGCCGACGGGCAGGTTGTCGTAGCCGGTGACCCGAACCTCGATGCCGAGGATCGCCCGTCCCACCGGGCCGACGGCCCAGGTGAGCCAGCGTTGCGCCTTCCACCACATCTGCTCGCCGCTGCTCCAGATCGAAGAGGTGACCATCCAGATGCCCCAGGGCACCACCGTCACCAGCATCCAGAGGGCGTGAACGACCGAACGAATGAAAGACATGCGCGAGGAAGTGCGTGGAGGAAGGAACCGCTAGGCGGCGAGCTTCGGAGCCGCGTGGCGGGCGATCCACCAGTCGGCGAAAGCAGCCAGGTCCTCATGCACCATCGTGCCGGCGGGAAAGGTGTCCGGCAGCGAACGGCCGCGAAACTCCGCGCCCTTGCCGGTCAGCACCAGGTGCGGCTCGCAGCCCGCGGCCACGCCGGCTTGCAGGTCGCGCAGCCCGTCGCCCACCACCGGTGTGCCCTTGAGCTCGACCCCGAAGCGGTCGCCGATCTGCTCGAACAGGCCGGGCAGGGGCTTGCGGCACAGGCACGCTTCGTCGGGGGTATGCGGGCAATAGAACACGGCGTCGATGCGCCCGCCTTGCGCCGAAAGCATCTTGTGCATCTTGGCGTGCATGGCATTGAGCGAGGCGACGTCGAACAGGCCGCGCCCCAGGCCCGACTGGTTCGACGCGATGACGGTGTGCCAGCCCGCGTGGTTGAGCCGGGCGATGGCTTCGAGCGCGCCGGGCAGCGGCGTCCATTCCTCCGGCGACTTGATGTATTCATCGCTGTCGGCGTTGATGGTGCCGTCGCGGTCGAGAATGACGATCTTCATGGTGCGGCCTCCGCAGAGCGCCGTCGCGCCCAGTCAGCTACAGATGAAACGGATACTTTGCCGGCATCCAGCTGCGCAATGCGCTTCAACAAGACGTTGAGATCGATCATCTGATGCCGAAATAGAGCACGAACAAAATCGGCATCCTTTGGCCGACCGGCCACGCATTTGGATACGGCCAGATCATGGACCTCGGGGCATATCGCGGTGACATCGCCCACGTAAAAAAGCTGGGTGCGGCTCTCCCAGTCCGGCGGCATGACAGCGGTCTCCGGTCCAACGCCGTCAGCGTGGTACCCGAAGGTTTCGTCAAAGCTCGACATAGGTCCAATGGCGCCATCGATCAGGTCGGCTTTTGCCGGGCTCTGCGCCGGATACAGGTCCAGCTCGCGTGACACCACCAATTCCGCAGGGGCGTGGGGAAACTGAAAGAGAATGGCCTGACTGCCAACCACTACAAAAGACTGCTCCTGCGTGATCGCTGCGGCGGCGCGCAGCACATGCTCCGCCTCGGAACGCTTCATGACGATTGCCGCGCCTGGCGCAGCAGCTCACTGCGCTCACGCTGACTGATCAACACGGACATGGGTGACACGCTACGCAACACGGCGGCGTGGTCGCTTACCGCGCACACCTCACGTTCGATCGCATCTACGCCCTCGGCGATCAGCCGATTCCACTCGTCCCAGTAGGCGTCGGAGCGGGTGTCGCCCGCTTGCAGGCGCCAGCGCGCCAACAGCGCGGCCACGTCTTGCAGCCGTTCGGGCTGCGCGCGCAGCCGGGACAGCGCGAGCTTGTGCGCGCTCAAGAGAAACTCATCAATCTGCTGCTGGCGGTTCATGTAGCTGATTATCAGGTTCGCGCCTCAGCTTGCCAACCGCGAAAGATCGGCAACGCGATTCATCGCCTGGTGCAGCGTGGCCAGCAGGCCGAGCCGGTTCAGGCGCAGGTCGGCCTCGTCGGCATTGACCATCACGCCGTCGAAGAAGGCGTCGACCGGCCCGCGCAGCGCGGCCAAGGTCTGCAGGGACGCGGTGTAGTCGCCCGCATCGAATTGCGACGTGGCCTTGGGCGCGACGTCTTTCATCGATTCGTAGAGCGCCCGTTCGGCCGGCTCTTTCAGCAGGACTTCGCTCACGTGCGGATCGACCGCTCCGTCGGCCTTCTTCAGGATGTTGCCGATGCGCTTGTTGGCGGCGGCCAGCGCGGGCGCTTCGGGCAGTGCGGCGAAGGCGCGCACGGCGGCCAGGCGCTTGGGGATATCGCCCAGGCGTTGCGGCCGCAGCGCCAGCACGGCGTCCACTTCCTGTGCGCTGTAGCCTTGCTCGCGCAAAGAGCCGGCCAGGCGGTCGTAGATGAATTCGGCAAGCAAGCCCGCGGTCTTGGCATCCGCCTGCGGGAACAGCGCCACCGCCTGGCCGAGCAATTGATCCAGCGCCAGCGGCAAATCCTTTTCCATCAGCATGCGCACGATGCCCAACGCGTGCCGGCGCAGCGCGAACGGGTCCTTGTCGCCGGTGGGCAGTTGGCCGATCGCGAACAGGCCGGCCAGCGTCTCGAGCTTGTCGGCCAAGGCCAGCACCAGCCCGGTGCCATTGCGCGCCAGTTCGTCACCGGCGAAGCGGGGCTTGTAGTGATCCTCGATCGCATCGGCGATCTCGCTGCCCAGGCCGTCGTTGAGCGCGTAATAGCGTCCCATGGTGCCTTGCAGTTCCGGGAATTCACCGACCATGTCGGTCACCAGGTCGGTCTTGGCCAATTGCGCCGCGTGGTCGGCCTGCGCCGCCAGCGCATCGCCGCCGAGCTGCGCACCGATCGCCTTCGCGATGGCGCGCACGCGCTCCATCCGCTCGCCCTGCGTGCCGAGCTTGTTGTGATAGACCACCTTGGACAGGCCGGCGACGCGCGAAGCCAGCGTCTTCTTGCGGTCCTGGTCGAAAAAGAACTTCGCGTCGGCCAGGCGCGGACGCACCACGCGCTCGTTTCCTTGCACGACGGCGCTCGCATCGGCGGGCCGGATGTTGCTCACCACCAGGAACTTGTTGGTCAGCTTGCCTTGCACGTCAAGCAGCGGAAAGTATTTCTGGTTGGCCTTCATCGTGAGGATCAGGCACTCCTGCGGCACTTCGAGAAACTCCTTCTCGAACTCGCACACCAGCACGTTGGGCCGCTCGACCAGCGCAGTGACTTCATCGAGCAGGGCGGCGTCGTCGATCGCCTTCGCCCCGCCGCCCACTTTGGCCGCGGCGGCCGCCAGCTGGCGCGCTATCTCGGCGCGGCGCGCATCGAAACTTGCGATCACTGCGCCATCCCTTTCCAGCGTGGCGGCGTAGCTGTCGGCGTCCTTGATCACCACCGGATCGACCGCGGCTTCGAAGCGATGGCCCTGCGTGGAGTTGCCGGCCTTCAGGCCGAGCGCCTGGATGGGCACCACATTCGCACCGTGCAATGCCGCGAGCGAATGGGCCGGCCGCACGAACTTCACGTCGCTCCAGCCATCCGCGAGCTGATAGGTCATCACCTTGGGAATCGGCAGCTTCGCGATGCTTTCGTTCAGCGCCCTTTGCAGGCCCTCGGCCAGCGTGGCGCCCTTCACCGTGCTGTCGTAGAACAAGGCCTCGGCCTTGCCGTCCATGGCGCGCTTCAGGCCCGCGACCGCCGTGGCGTCCGCGCCCAGCGCTTGCAGCTTCTTGAGCAGCGCCGGTGTCGCGGCGCCGCCAGCGTCCAGGCCGACGCTCACCGGCATCAGCTTTTGGGACACGGCCTTGTCCGCCGCTCTTTCGGCGACAACGGTGACATGGGCGGCCAGCCGTCGCGGCGAAGCGAAAGAAGACAGGCGAGACTCGGCGCTCGCCAGTCCTTGCGCCTTGAGTTGCTCGAACAGCACCCCGGCGAAAGCCTCGCCCAACTTCCTGAGCGCCTTGGGCGGCAGCTCTTCCACGAACAATTCGACCAGCAGGTTTTGCGTTGCCATGTCTTACGCCGCCTTCTTCTGCAGGCCGGCGACCCATTCGCGCGACGCCATCGGGAAACCCAGGCGCTCGCGGCTGTCGTAGTAGCTTTGCGCGACGCTGCGCGCCAGGTTGCGGATGCGGCCGATGTAGGCCGCGCGTTCGGTCACGCTGATCGCGCCGCGCGCGTCGAGCAGGTTGAAGGTGTGGCCGGCCTTGAGCAATTGCTCGTAAGCGGGGAGCGCGAGTTGCTGTTCCATCAGGTGCTTGGACTGCTTCTCGTGGGCACCGAAGGCCGTGAACAGGAACTCCACGTCGCTGTGCTCGAAGTTGTACGCCGACTGCTCTTTCTCGTTTTGCAGGTAAACATCGCCGTATGTCAATTTGGAGCCTGCGGCGGGGCCCTCGGTCCACGTCAGGTTGTAGACGTTGTCCACGCCTTGCAGGTACATCGCCAGGCGCTCCAGGCCGTAGGTGATCTCGCCGGTGATCGGCTTGCAGTCGATGCCGCCGACCTGCTGGAAATAGGTGAACTGCGTGACCTCCATGCCGTTGAGCCAGACCTCCCAGCCCAGGCCCCAGCAGCCGAGCGTGGGATTTTCCCAATCGTCCTCGACGAAGCGGATGTCGTTTTTCTTCAGGTCGAATCCCAGAGCACGCAGCGAACCCAGGTACAGCTCCAGGATGTTCGACGGCGCGGGCTTGAGCACCACCTGGTACTGGTAATAGTGCTGCAGCCGGTTCGGGTTCTCGCCGTAGCGGCCGTCCTTGGGACGGCGGCTGGGCTGCACATAGGCAGCCTTCCAGGGCTCGGGGCCGAGCGCGCGCAGGAAAGTGGCGGTGTGCGAGGTGCCGGCGCCCACTTCCATGTCGTAGGGCTGCAGCAGCGCGCAGCCTTGCTCGGCCCAATAGGACTGCAATGTCAGGATGATTTGCTGGAAGGTCAACATGAGGGCAGGCGCGGGGGCAAACCGCTGATTTTACGGGTGCGCAGCTGAACGGACCCGATGGCACCACGCGGCGAGCACGGCAATGCCCAGCGCCAGCAGCCACAACGGCCAAAGCCCCAGCCGCGAGACCCACCAGGCGTAGGGGGTGATGACGGTCGCGCCCTCGACTTCGCCGGTCAGCACGCCGCGCGTGAGGCGCGGCAGCGACTGCGTGACTCTGCCGTGGTGATCGATGATGGCCGTGGCGCCGGTGTTGGTGGCGCGGATCATCGGCCGCTCGAACTCCAGCGTCCGCATCCGGCTGATCTGCAGGTGCTGGTCGATGGCGATCGAATCGCCGAACCATCCGATGTTGCTCACGTTGACGAAGATCGTCGGCGCCGTCGCGGGGTTGGCGAACTGCGCGGCCAGTTCTTCGCCGAACAGATCCTCGTAGCAGATGTTCGGCGCCAGGCGCTGGCCTTGCCACTCGAATGGGCGCTGCCCGATCGCGCCGCGGTTGAAGTCGCCCAGCGGGATGTTCATCATCCGGGTGAACCACTTGAAGAAAGGCGGGATGAACTCACCGAACGGCACCAGGTGGTGCTTGTCGAAGCGGTAGATGTCGGCGCCGGGCTTCAGGCCGATGACGGAATTGGTGTAGCCCTCCTTGTAGCCGCCCAGCGGGATGCCGATCAGCGCGGCCTGCGCGCCCTTGGCGAAGCGCGCCGTCAGCGCTTCGAAGTAACCATCGGGCAATTGCTGCGGCAGCACCGGAATCGAAGTTTCGGGCGCAACCACCAGCGCAGCGGTGCTGCCCTGCAGTTGGCGGCCGTACCAATCGAGTGCGAGCGGCACGCCGGTGCCGCCCTCGAACTTTTCGTCCTGGGGAATGTTGCCTTGGAGCAAGGCTACCGACAGCTTCGGTTGCGCACCGGCGTCGTGCCTCGGAAGGGCGGCCATGTTGCAGGCCGCGAGCAGCCCGGCAGCGCCGGCCAGCGCCAGCCAGTAGCGCCAGGAACGCATCGTCCCCTTGCGCAACAGCAGCGAGAGCGCGAACGCCAGCAGGCCCGCGACAAAGCCGATGCCGTGCACGCCCACCTGCGGCGCCAGCACCGACAGCGGACCATCCACATGCGCATAGCCGCCGGCGCCCCAGGGAAAGCCGGTGAACCAGGTCACGCGCGCGAGTTCGGCGAACATCCACAGCGCCGCGAAGAGCAGCGCGCGAAGAAAGCCGTTGATTCCATCCAGGGCGGAGAACACCGCGCAGGCCGCCGCGTAATAGCTTGCAAGGAAAGCGGCCAGCCCCAGCACGGCGATCACGGCCAGCAGCGAGGGCAGGCCGCCGTAGACGTGCAGCGAGATGAACAGCCACCAGAACGTGCCGGTGAGCCAGGCCGTGGCGAACAGCCAGCCCAGCAGCGCAGCGCGTTGCCACGACGCCGCTTGCTGCACCAGCCAGCCCAGGGCCGCGAGCGACAGCAATTGCAGCCACCACTGCGGCTGCCCGTTCCATGGCGCGGCGATCGACACGGCCTGCAGCAGTCCGGCAATCAGTGCCAGGACCAAAGAAAGCATCACTCGCGGGCCACAGGGGAGACCTTGAACCAGCGCACGGCGCCGCCCTTGGTATGCAGCACCACGAAGTTCAGGCCGGCCAGCGTGTGGTGCTCGCCGCGCTTGGGCACGTGGCCCATCTCATGCGCGATCAGTCCGCCGATGGTGTCGAATTCCTGCTCCGCGTCGGTCGGTACCAGCGAAACGTCGAACGCTTCGCTGACGCGGTCGATGGCGGTGTCGCCGCTGACGCGGTAGGTGCGATCGGCCAGCCCGAAGATGTCGCCTTCGTTGTCGTCGATGTCGAACTCGTCCTCGATCTCGCCGACGATCTGCTCGAGCACGTCCTCGATGGTGATCAGCCCGGCGATGCGGCCGAACTCGTCGATCACGATCGCCAGGTGATTGCGATTGCCGCGGAACTCGCGCAGCAGGTCGTTCAGGCCCTTGCTCTCGGGAACGAAGACGGCCGGCCGCAGCAGCGCACGGATATTCAGCTCGGGCGCGCGCTGCAGCTTGAGCAGGTCCTTGGCCATCAGGATGCCGATGATGTTTTCGCGGTCGGTCTCGTAGACCGGAAAGCGCGAGTGCGCGGTGTCGATGACGACGCCCAGGATGTCGTCGTGCGGTGAATCGATGTTGAGCAGGTCCATCCTCGGCGCGGCCACCATCACGTCGCCGGCCGTGAGCTCGGCCATCCGGATCACGCCTTCGAGCATCACGCGCGATTCCGGCCCGATGATGTCGTTGTCCTCGGCGTCGGCCAGCGTCTCGATCAGTTCGGCCTTGGAGTCCGGGCCCGGATGGATGAACTCGGCGATCTTTTGCAGGAAGGTGCGCTTGTCTTCCTTTTCAGCGGAAGCGCGCGCAGGGTGCGGGTCGGACACAGCCTTGGGATGCAGGACGTGCGGTAGTGGAGGGATCAATAGGATAGCGGAAAAGGATGCATGCGCCTGCGGCGCACCGTTCACTCGGCGGACTTGTGGCGTCCCTCGCGCACGCCCCGCCGCACTTCCTGCACGCCCGACAGGAAATCCCGGAAGCTCTTGGCCTGGACTTTCAGCCGGTAGTCGGTCAGCGCCAGCTGCTCCTCCAGCATTTCGCTCATCCGGCTGTCCAGAGTGGCCGGCGGCAACCTGAGGAAGGCGTCGGTCTCGGAACCGGCCCTCTCCAGCGTGGCACCGGCGTTGCGCGCGATCTTCAGCATCGCGGTGTTTTCGGTGAGGGCATGGATGAACAGCAGTTCGACGCCCTCGTTGCGGGCATGGATGACGGCGCGCTCGAACAGCCGCGCTCCATAACCGCGCCCGCGGGCCTTCTTCAGCACCGAAACGCCGAATTCAGCGCAGGCGAGATGATCCGGGTCGTGCGAGAACGCCAGGTGCGCCATCGCGATCAGTTCCAGCTTGCGGTTGTAGATAGCGAAGATATCGTCGCGCTCGAAGTCCAGGCCCTCGACATAGCGCTGAATCTGTTCATCCGTGGCGCTGTAGCCGAAGCGAAGGTAGCGGTCGTGCGGGTCCAGCGCCATCAGGTGGGTGGCGATGCGCTCCCGGTGGCTGGGGCCGAGCGATCGGATCGGCACCACCACGGAATGCGGCTTGCTGACTTCGTGGTTTTCAGTCATAGCCCCAATTTAGGGGTTTTTACTAGGGAGGCAAGCCAATCCGGCCTTTGGCGCCAGCATCAGGTAGTTCTACCTAACGGCGGCTAGGAAGTTTGGGCTACACCGGCACGGCGGTCGTGGCCTTCACCCGGTCCAGCACGAAACTGGTCTTGCAGTCTTGGACGCTCGGGTGCTTGAGCAGCGTGTCCATGATGAAGCGGCTGTAGTGGGCCATGTCCTGGACCACGACCCTCAGCAAATAATCCATGTCGCCGGTGAGCGAAGCGCATTCCACCACTTCGGGCCAGGTCTGCACGCTGGCGCGAAACAGGTCCATCGGATTGCGCTTGTGGCTCTCGGTGTGCTTTTCCAGCCGGACATTCAGGTACGCCGTCAGGCCCAGTCCCACCGCCTCGGGCTTGACCAGGGCCACGTAGCGGTCGATGACGCCGGCGTCCTCCAGCCGCTTGACCCGGCGCAGTACCGCGCTGGAGGACAGGCCGACCTGCCCGCCGATCACGTCATAGGTTTCGCGGCCGTTGTCTTGCAGCGCGCGCAAGATGGCCTTGTCGAGCTTGTCCAGTGCTTGGATGGGTTCCATGACGCAGGATTATTGCGCAAGATGGAAATTCACGCCTTTCTTCGCCCGAAAACTGATGGCCGGCCGTCGTACAGTTGCGTGATTCTTTTGCCCATCGTGGAGACCGCGCATGAACAAGGCCCTGCCCCAATCCGTTACCGAACCCCAGACCGCCTGGGACAACCCCATGGGCACCGACGGTTTCGAATTCATCGAATACGCCGCGCCCGACCCCAAGGCGATGGGCGAATTGTTCGTGCGCATGGGCTTCAAGCCGATCGCCAAGCATCGTCACAAGAACGTGGTGCTGTATCGCCAGGGTGGCATCAACTTCATCATCAACGCCGAGCCAGACTCGTTCGCCCAGCGTTTCGCGCGCCTGCACGGCCCCAGCGTCTGCGCTATCGCGTTCCGCGTGCAGGACGCGAAGGCCGCTCATGAGCGCGCGATCTCGCTGGGTGCGTGGGCGTATGCGGGCCAGGCCGGTCCCGGCGAACTGAACATCCCGGCCATCAAGGGCATCGGCGACTCGATCATCTATCTCATCGACAAGTGGCGCGGCAAGAACGGCGCGAAGGAAGGCGACATCGGCAACATCGGGTTCTTCGACGTCGATTTCGAGCCTCTTTCGAAGGACTCGGGTGCAGAACTGAACCCGACGGGCCACGGGCTCACCTACATCGACCACCTCACGCACAACGTGCACCGCGGCCGGATGGAGGAATGGGCGGGCTTCTACGAGCGCCTGTTCAACTTCCGCGAAGTGCGCTACTTCGACATCGAAGGCCAGGCCACCGGCGTGAAGAGCAAGGCCATGACCAGCCCCTGCGGCAAGATCCGCATCCCGATCAACGAGGACGGCAACGAGAAGGCCGGCCAGATCCAGGAGTACCTGGACAAATACCATGGCGAGGGCATCCAGCACATCGCGATGGGTTCGACCAACCTCTACGAGACGGTGGACGCGCTGCAGATGGCCGGCGTCAAATTGCTCGATACCAGCGACACCTATTACGAGCTGCTGCCCAAGCGCATCCCGGGCCTGGGCGAAAAGGTGGCCGACCTGCAGGCGCGCAACATCCTGGTCGACGGCAAGCCGGGCGAATTGCTGCTGCAGATCTTCAGCGAAAATCAGCTGGGCCCGATCTTCTTCGAGTTCATCCAGCGCAAGGGCAACGAAGGTTTCGGCGAGGGCAATTTCAAGGCGCTGTTCGAGGCGATCGAAGTCGACCAGATGCGCCGCGGCGTGCTCGAAGCGAAGAAGAGCTGAACCAAGGAGTGGATTCCCATGGCCGTTGAACCCGTCGTCTACGGTGCCAGCGAGCGCCCGCCGCGCGGCGACTACTCGCGCGCTGGCGCCGACTACACCTGTCCGCAAAACTACGCGCTCTACACGGCCGCCGACCACGACACCTATCGGCGCCTCTACGAGCGGCAAGCCGCCCTGGTGCCGGGACGTGCCTCCGACGAGTTCATCGCGGCGCTGCCCTCGCTCGGGCCGAGCGACCACATTCCACGCTTCGAGCAGATCAACGAGGGCCTCGTCAAGGCCACGGGGTGGCAGATCGTGGGCGTGCCGGGGTTGATCCCCGAGGTGCCGTTCTTCACGCTGCTGGCCAATCGCAAATTCCCGGTCACCGACTGGATCCGCACGCCCGAAGAATTCGACTACATCGTCGAACCCGACGTCTTCCATGACCTGTTTGGCCATGTGCCGCTGCTGTTCGACCCGGTCTTCGCCGACCACATGCAGGAGTATGGCAAGGGTGGCCTGAAGGCGCACCGGCTCGGCGCCTGCGAACTGCTCAGCCGGCTGTATTGGTACACCATCGAGTTCGGCCTGATCCGCCAGAAGAACGGTCTGCGCGCATACGGCGCCGGCATCCTGAGTTCACCGGGCGAGTTGCAACACGCATTGGAGAGCACCGAGTCCCGCCGGCTGCCGCTGGACATCGAACGGGTGATGCGCACCCGCTACAAGATCGACAGCTACCAGCAGACCTATTTCGTGATCGAGAGCTTCCAGGAGCTGTTCGACAAGACCGCGCCCGATTTCACGCCGATCTACGAGCGGGTGAAGGGGATGCAGGAACTCGCGGCCGACGCGTCGTAAGCGCTCGGGCCGCAGTTTCGCGCACTAGGCCGCGAGCTGGTACCAGGAACAACTGGCATCCATGCTGGCGATGGCGGCAAAGCAAGCTGAGTCGACCTGCCGGTTGTGCAGGTTCAACGGCGGGAAATCCTGACCGGCCCACCGCGCGTGACTGTCGTCCAGGCCGACGATGAGGCCGCGCGGATCGTTCAGGAAGCCGGTGCCCACCGCCTTCAGGGCCGCTTCCTTGCGCACCCAGTAACGCTTGAACGCGTCCTGCCGCTCATTCGGATCGAGCCGATTCATTGCCTCCACTTCCGCGGGATTCAGGATCGAGGCAAATCCCTGGTCCGCATCCTCGTCGCGGAACCTGTCCTCGATGTCGCAGCCGATCATGGCGCCGCGCGACACGGCCAGGAGCGAATACGCGCCGGCATGTGAAACATTGAAGGCCACAGGGTCCGCGCTGCCCAGGTACGGCTTGCCTTGCGGCGTGCGCTCGATGCGCACCGCTTCAGGCGCACACGAGATCAGGTGGGCGAGAACGGCCCGCACGGCCTCGCGGCGCGCATCCGTCACCAGGCCCAGCGACCTGCCCGGACCCAGCCGAATGCTCCGCAGCTCGATGAATGGAAGTTCTGTCATCCCAATCGGGCCAGCAGCGTGAACTCGCGCAGGCCGTATTTCTCGATCACTTCGACCTGCGCGCCAAAGCTCTTGCTGCAGTATTCCACCCACGGCGCCGGCCGGGTGCGGTACAGCCCCTCGAGCGGTTCGACCCCCCGCTCCGGCGGCAAGACAAAATTGACGGCAAAGCCGGATTTGCTCGCGGCCCGCAACTCGTGCAGCACGCTCCGGATGAACTCGGTCCAGGCCTTGGCCCCATGGCCGAGCTGGACGTTGAACACGCCGCTGGCCACGGAAAAATCGGCTTGCCGCGGCAAGGCGCTGGACACGCCGAACTGCGCGAGCGGATCGGTCGCCCAGAGCGTGCGGGCATGCGCAATCATCGGCGCGGCGATGTCGACGCCCGCGTAATCGATCGGCATCTTGTATCGGGTGCGCAGAAGCGCCAGCAGCGCGCCATAGCCGCAACCCAGGTCGTTCAATGAAAACCGCCTCCGCCGGCCGGCGATCCGAAGCAATTGCACGAAGCGCAGGTCCTGGGTGAGCGCGCAAGGCCAGTCCACGCCGCGAGCTGTCGCGCCGTGAGCCCTCACGGTCCTGCTGTAGTACCGCGCGACAGTGCTTAGCGTGCCTGAGACATCCATCGCGCGGTTTCCTCCTCCAAGTTGAGGACGACACATCGCCCACTCCGCATCGGCTGCCTTCCAAAAGGTATCTCGGTACTCTACACTTGGTTCGATTGAGTTACTTCAGTATCCAAACGCAAACCGAGTTTGCAAACTACCTGAGGAGGTGAGAGATGGGTTATTTCATGAAGCACAACGACATCCTGATCGGCAGCATGCTCGATCAGCTCAATGTGCGATTCGCCCCGGCGCAGGGCAAGGAAAAGACGTTTGGCGGCGTCGACGAAATGGCCGCCCTGCAAAAGGAATTCACGATCTTCAAGAAGGGCCGGCCGTTCAGCCTCAGCGTTTCGGTGCTGAATCTGGCGGCCTACAACAACGATGCGAAGAATCATTGGCACGACCTGCTCGGGAACCTGAAACGCCACAAATCGAACAAGGCCGGGCTGGATGGCGACCAGGCGATCGTCGCGTCGCTGGTGAAAAACCTCGCCTCCAGGAAGCCGCTGCCGGTCTACTTCACGTCGCACGACATGCGCGCGGGCAAGGACAGCGAGCGCGTGCTCATTACCGACAAGGCCAAGCCGATTTTCTACATCGACCTCGACTACCTCGTGATCTCGTTGCCGATGAAGCCGGATGAGGCGAAGGCGGCCGGGACCGGCGCTGATGCATCAACCGCCGGCAAGTCCAAGCCCAAGGCGAAGGCCAAGCCCAAATCCAGGAAGTAAGCCGGCATCGGCTCGCCTTCGGGCGAGCCGATGGCTCACATGCTGCCGGCGGAGAGGGGCAGCTGGGCGGCTTCGGGCGAGCGATGCTCGCGGGCGCCGCCTTGCGGCGCCACATGAAATTCGATGGAGCGGATCAGGGCGTCCGCAGTCTGCTGGAGCAGCGCAGCCTCCTTCGCGCTGTCCTGGCCCGCCCTCGCGTTCAGCACCGCACTGGCTGCGCGCAGCGCGCGAATTTCCTGGTGCCTGTTGTTTCGTTCGCGCGACAGCGCGATCGCCTCCCGGGAGAACTGCTCCGCCGACGCACTGTCCGCAAGGCCGTGATGGGCCTCCGCCAGGCTGGTGAGCAACTCGGCTTCGAATTCCTTGGCCACGTTGTCGCGTCTTACCAGCAGCAAGGCATCGCGCAATTCGTTGACGGCCCGCCCGAACTGGCCCTGCGTGCTGCTGACCAGCCCCTTGCAGGCAAAGGCAAACACGCGCAGGTAGGAGTTGGATTGCTTTTCGGCGATGTCGACCACCACGTCGCGGTGCCGCTGCGCCAGATCGGTGTTGCCGCGGCTGCACGCGGCCTCGGTCAATCCGAAATGCGCGATTTGCATGAGCACCGGGTCGACGGTACGTGCCTCGAGCTGGACGATGTACTCAAGGCATTCGGTCGCTTCGTCCAGCCGCCCCAATTTGGCCAGCAAGCGCCCGCGCATCACGAGCGCCCACTGCTTCAGGCTGAAGCCGATGAAGTCTTCCTCGAATTCGTCGAGCGAGTCGACGCCGGCCAGCGCGGCGTCGCTGGCCGCCAGGGCCGCGGACAACATGCCGGCCCAGCCGTACGCTTGGCACAAAGCCGTATTGAGCAAGACCTTGCTGCCTTCGCCGGCGCCCGGCTCGAATGATGCGAGCGCCTCCTGGACCAAAGCGATGTACCGATCGATCGATGCGCCGTTGGCCTGCAGCATCCGTCCTTCGAGGAACAACATCAACCGGACGATCCGGGAGTCGGCATCGCCTGCGATGTCCTTGGCCGCCTGGATGAAGGGCATGACTTCCGCCATGGGAAGCCCTTCGCGCCAACCGAGCCACGCGATCTTTCCGCAGGCCAGCACCCTGACGCGATCGGAATCTTCGGAACGGGGCGCGGCGTCCAGCAGCACGCGGACCCTGCGCCAGTGCTCGATGCTCTGGGCCGAATTGGTCGAGCCCAGCCAGCGGGCGGCGCGAACCGAATAGCCGGCCGCGCGGACCGGATGACCAGCCGCCTCGTAGTGGTGGGAAATGAGCGCCGAATATTCATCCAGCTGGTCGGCGTAGTGGTGCTCCATGGCGCTGGCCACCGAGGCATGGATCGCGGCGCGCCGGGCCTTCAGCTGCATGCTGTAGGCCACCTCCTGGATCAACGGGTGCCGGAAGGAAAAACCCGGAACGCCCGGCGATGGCTGAACCTGGATAAGTTCGGATTCGCACAAGGCGTCCAGGGCTCCTTTGACTTGCGTCCACAAAGGCCCCGCCACCCGTTCCAGCACCGCCGAAGGAACTTCCTTGCCGATGATGGCGCACATCTGCAACAGCGATTTCTCCGCCTCGCCCAGCCGGTCGATACGGGCGGCGATCACGGCCTGCACGGTCGCGGGCAGTGCGTGCGCGACCGAGTCCAGCCCGGAGCTTCCGAGCGGCGCGTCGGCCGACAACATGCCGCGCTCCGCCAGCGAACGCACCAGTTCTTCCGCGAAGAACGGATTGCCGCCGCTGCGCTTGACGATCAGCTGGGAAATATCCTGGAACTCGCGGCGGTGGCTGATCAGCTCGCGCACGATCGCCGCGGTATCGCCCGGGCTCAGTTCGCCGAGTTCGATCTCGCGGAAGTTGTCGAAGGCGGCCCACGGGGACCGGTACGACGAGCGGTAGTTCAACACCACCATGGTCTTGGTGGAAGCGATCGCCTTCACCATGGCGGCGACGAATTCCTCGCTGGCATTGTCGAGCCAGTGCATATCTTCGATCAGCACAACGGCCACGGTGTCGGCGGCGTGCTTGACCAGCGCAGTGACGATGGCCAGCAGCCTGGAGCGCCTGGCCTTCGGGGACATGCCCGCGAGCGTCGCACTGCGCTCATCCGGGACGCCCAGGAACTCGCTTACCAGCGCATGGTCGCCCGATTCGCCTGCGTCCAGCGAGCCGAGCCGCAAAGCGATCTTGGAGCGGGCAACGGCGGGCGCGTCGGACTCCGAGATTCCGAAGAAGAAGACCCGCATCAATTCGAGCACGGGTTGCAAGGGCGTCGCGCTGCCATACAGTTGCGCGCGGACCTCGAACACCGGCCTGCCCCGCGCGCGGCACCATTGCGCGAACTCATAGCAAAGCCGGCTCTTGCCCGAGCCGGGGCCGCCGGACACGCCCATGACCTGCGCGTCGCCGGCCTCGGTCAGGCGTTGTGCCTGCTGCAGCAGGATCAGTTCCTTGTTGCGCCCGCGAAACGGGGTCAGCCTGGCCTGGTGGAAGTGCTGGCTTGCAAAGGCGGGCTTCAAACCTGCCAGCCTGAAAATCTCGACGGCCTCGCGAATGCCCTTCAGGGCCGGCTGTCCCATCGATTCGACATCGACCAGCCCGCGGACCAGCGAATGGCAATCGTGAGTCATCGTCACGTCGCCGGGCAAGGCGACCGCCACCACCCGGCTGGCCAGATGGATCGTCAGCCCGTGCGCGCCTCCGCCCTTGCCGCCGTCATGCGCGTGCGGATCGGACGCCACCAGCCCCGAGTGCAGGCCGACGCGGATGCTCAAGCCCTGTGGATTGCGCGCGAAGGCGGCCTGCATCTGAAGCGCCGATTCGCACGCCAGCCTCGCATGGCCCTCGAGTGCCTTGGGAACGCCGAACGCCGCCATCACTCCATCGCCCAAGGTCCGGATGACCGTGCCGCCGAATCGCTCGATCGATTCGCACATGAGCGTGACCGCGGGTTGCAGGCGGTCCATCGCCTGTTCGGGATCGAGTTGGGCGATCTGTTCAGTCGAACTGACGATGTCCGCGAACAGCACGGTGGCCTGTTTCAACTCGCCCCAGCCCAGGGCCGGCGACGGCGCCGCGGGCACCGGGCGCGCAGCGGCGGACGCGGCTGCCTCCCCACCGAGGGGCGTGCCACAGCCCCCGCAGAACCTGGCCGCGGCAGTGCAATGGAAACCGCAGGCTGCGCACTTGAGCGGCAAGGCTTCGCCGCAGCTCTCGCAAAAACGATTCGACTCGGGATTTGCCGTGTGACAGGCTTGGCATTCCATTTCTGAATGGTACGCCGCCTGCGTTTCAGGCCAACACGTTCACCGTCTTCCAGCCTGACTTGACGGCTTCATGCGGCCGTGAGCCCTTGCCATGTAGCGTTGCCGCAACGTCCACCGTGGCGTGAGCTGCATCCAGAAAGGTCGCACGGGCGCGCAGCCGATCGAATCCCTTCAGCCAGACGGCTCCCAATGTCTCCCAGGACTTGCCGCCGATGGCCATGGCCGCCAGATAGAAAGCGTGGTTGGGGATGCCCGCGGCCCTGTGCACATCGTCGGTGGGTTTGTAGCGCCGATAGTCCTTGATCTGGTCGTCCTTGCGCCAGGTCAGCTTGCCGTTGCCCGGATCCTCGAGCGAGCGCAAGGCCTTCCCGGCGTGCGGTGCGAGGACGTCCTCGCCCAACAGCCAGTCCGCGCGCTTGACGTCGTGACCGGCATGCCACTGCTTGATCATGCTGGCGAAGACGTCCGAGAACGACTCGTTGAGCGCGCCCGCTTCGCCCTTCAGCGCCGGCGGCTGGTTCGGTACCGTCACCGCGCCCAGCCCTCCCGGGACGATGTGCTGGCAGATTCCGTGGGAGAACTCGTGGGCGATGATGCCCAGCGAATGCGAGAACCCCTTGAAGTCACGGCCGTCGCCATCGCCCACGATCATTTGCCGGCCGGTCCACATCGCATTGGCAAAGCGGAAGCCGTAGTGGACGGATGCGTCGACACGCGCGCCGCGGCCGTCCACCGAATCGCGGCCCAGGACGCTCTTGTAGAACTGCAGGGCGATGCCGACGTTTTCGTAGGCTTCGTCGGCCTGCTTGTCGCTCGTGGGTGGATCGTCCTCATCGCGCAACAGCTGGCCCGGCAGGAACGTCTGTCCCTGGGCGTCGAATACCTGGCGGTGCAGCAGTTGCCTGCCAAGCCTTGGCTCGGGCCGGTCCCGGCTTTGCATGGCGCGTTGCCCGCGCAGCTTCGATGAATGCTCTATCTGTGCCTGGAGCAGTGCGCGGTGTTCGCCGTGCGAATCGTCGGCAAGTTGCTTCAGCAGTCTCTTGGGAACCGCGAAACAGGCGCAGCCATACCTGGCACTCATGGCGCTACCACCGGGCCGGCAGTTTTTTCAGCAGCGTGATGCGCTTGACGCCCAGCTCGATGTAGCCGCCTTTTTCCAGGTCCTTGAGCAACCGGCTGACCATCTCGCGCGAAGCGCCGACCCGGCTGGCGATGCTCTGGTGGGTGATCTGCGTGAGCAGCACCGGCGCGTCCGGCCGGGCCGGGCCTTCATGGCCTTCGAGCGTGGCGATCACGCGGCCATAGACGTCCAGCAGTGCCATGTTCCTGGCGGTTTCGGTGGCGGCGCGAGCCCTGCGAATGACCTGGGCCACCAGATCGAGCGCGAATTCGGGCTCGTCTGCCAGATGCTCGCGCAAGGCCGGCCGGCTTACGACCGAGCATACGCAGGCATCCAGGGTCATGACGGACGCCGAGCGGGGACCACCGTCCAGCGAGAGCTCGCCGAAGTAATCGCCGGCCTGGATATCGCCGTAAGTGATTTCGCGGCCGTTCTGGTCGGTCGAGAAGACCTTGACGGCGCCCTGCAGCAGGATGAACAGCGAGTCGCCCATCTCGCCTTCGTTGATGATGACGCTGTTTTTCTTGTAGTTGCGCAATACCCCGCGCAACGCCAGCACGCGCAGGCCCGGATTCAGCGCAGCGATGAGTTTTTCATGGGCGGCGGACAAGCTCGACGCGTTCATTTTTGAATCTCCCAACGGCTGAACTTTATCAGACGTCGGGAGGCCCGCTCGTGCCGGCCGGGGAGCGCGGTTAGTGCATCGCCTCGTGCCAGAACGGGGGTGCGACCGGGGGCAGGACGGCGACCCGGTTGACCAGCTCGCGCACGCCGCTGGAACGCGTCTTGGCGCAGAGGCTGCGTACGTGGCTGCGAACGGTGGACACGGCCACTTCCAGCTGGGCGGCGATCTGCGGGGCGGAAAAGCCCTGGCACAGGATGCCCAGCACGTGTTCCTCGGTTGCGGTCAGGCCGTGGCTGCGCGCGAAGAAGCAGAGCATCAGCGACTCGCACACCGAGGCCCGGGCAAAAAGCAATGCAGCGCGTGGAAGCCCACCGGCGGCCCCCGTCTTCAAGGGCAGCACCGCCATCGTGAGCCCGGGACCTTCCAGCGCGCCAAGCTCGATCAGGCTGCGCTTGCCGTCGGCTGCCTTTGCCAGCGCGTCCTGGAGAACCTTGACGCTGTCGCTGGTGCAGGCCTGCAGCAGGTTGTGCCGTGACCCGAGCACCCGTCGACGCGCCAGTTCATGTCGCGCGGCCTGGTTGGCGTGCAGCAGGCGCCCCTCGACGGTGGCCACCAGCACACCGTGCGCGAGTTCATCCATCAGGAGGGCCAGGCCGGAGCCCAGGCCGGTATCGGCATCAGCCAGCAGGGCGCTGGCCGGTGTTTCGCGGTTCGCAAGCATGTCCATCTCATCCCCCAACCTTGTTGTTAATACCGCAAAGGATAGGAACGAGGCTGGGGCGGCGGTGGTGAATATAGCGGCGCGTTCGTGTGAGAAATTCACCGGGGCGCCGGGCCGGTGATGATGGCCAACGAGTGCGCCATGACTTCGGGATGAAAGCCCAGGTCCACGTGCGCCACGCCGCGCATGAGGCGGTTGTCGGCGCCTTCGAGGGTGGCGGTCGAGGCAGGAAAGACGATGTTGTCGCAGTTGGAATACCAGCACGTGAACCTGGCGCTGCGGCCCGGGGGCTCGGCATGTGCCAACTGGCGCAGCCACTCGCCACCGCGTCGCATCTGCCGGCCGTTTGTCAGGTGGCTGAAACGGGCCAGCCAGGTGCCGTGGTGGGGCGACGCGATGGTGATCACATGATGCACGCGTTCGTCGGCCGACATGGCGCGCAACCACGCCCGCGCCGCCAGGCCGCCCATGCTGTGGCACACCAGCACGGGCGGCATCCCGGTGGCCTGCGTCACCTGCCGAACCGCTTCTTCGACGATCGGGACGTACTGTTCGATCGAGCCGAAGACCGGCTCGAGGTTCACGGCCGCAAAGCAATGGCCACGGGTGCGCAGCTGCTGAAGCCAAGGAGTCCAGAAGCCGCGATTGCAGAAGAATCCATGGATGAAGACCACGCCACGCGCGCGAGCTTGCCCAGCTGCCGCTTCGAGTTGGTCCGGGACTTCGCGCCAGGCAAAAGGCTGGCGCCAGTAAAACACGCGCGGCGCGGCGGCCGTTTCACCCAGCCAGGCAAGAATGAGCTCAGCCCCGGTGGGCCGCGGCGCCGGGTCGCCGCCCCCGATGAAACGCAGCGCCACGAACTCGCCCGCCAGAACGAGCGAATAGAAAAGGACGATGAACGCGAAGCCGCCCACGGCCAGCCCTGGCGAGGCGCGCCAATGCCAGGCCAGCCATGCCGACGCACAAGCCAGCAGGGACAAGGTCGTGGCCTGCAGCAGCCGCGCCAATGCCGAATGCGATCGCATCAGGCGAGTATCACATCCTGCCCGGACAGGCGCTTGGCCAGTACCTGCGCCAGCCGGTTGATGATGCCGTAGATCGACAGCTGCGGGTTGGCCCCGATGCTGGTGGGAAAGATCGAGCCGTCATGGATGGACAGGTTCCCGATCTGCCAGTGCACGCCATCAGGCCGCGCGACACCCAGGCTCTCGCTGCCGGCGGCGCCGCAGCCTCCCATCACATGCGCGCTGACGACCTTGGTCAAGAGCGGCTTCATCGCCAGCTCGCCGATGGCCTGCCTGGCCTGCGCCCACGATTGGTACGGCTGCGCCAGTTCGTGCACCGGCAGTACCTGGCGGGCGCCGGCCGCGAACTGGATTTCGGCCATTGCCAGCATCGCGCGGCGCGCGCCCTCCATCACGAAGTCCGTCAGGGGATAGTCCAGCACCGCCGAACCGTCGCCGCGCAATTTGACCTTGCCGCCGGGCGCGTCGGGGTGGAACCCGTCGCGCAGCAGCGCCAGCAGGACATGCGTATTGGAGAATTTTTCCAGCAGCTGCGCCTGCTGCCGGCCGAACCCGGTGACGCTGGAAGCGAAGATCACCGGATGCAGCGGCGGCGCCTCCAGCTTGAAACCCATCGCGCCGTCGATCGGCTGGGTCTCGAGGAAGTGGTCGGTGTAGATCGACTGCGGCGCTCCCTGCCATCCTTCGACCTTCTGTTCCATGACGCCGGCCGACATCACCACCGGATGCAGGAAGGTGCGCACACCCAGGCGTCCGTGCGGGTCCGGCGCCTGGGAGCGCAGCAACAGCGCCGGGGAATTGATCGCGCCGGCCGCCAGCACGTAGTGGCGGGCAGCGATGCTGATGGGCGGGTCGCCCGGCGAGACGGCTGCGCCATTGGCCTTGACCGGCCGGCACAGCAGCGCCCGCACTTTGCCATCGGCAAGCTCGAACCGCTCGGCGCGGGTTTCCACGATCAGCGTGGCGCCGCGATCCAGGGCCGCCGGGATGGTGGTGACCAGCATCGACTGCTTCGCGTTGGTCGGGCAGCCCAAGCCGCAGGACCCCAGGTTCCAGCAGCCCTTGACGTTGCGCGCTATGGCCGCCGAGGCGATGCCCAACCTGGCCGCGCCACGGCGCAGCAGGTCATTGTTTTCGTTGGGCGGTGTCAGCCAGGGCCCGATGCCGAGCCGGCGTTCAGCCTGAGCGAAGAAGGGGGCCAGCGCATCGTTGTCGAAAGCGGCCAGGCCGAAGTGCGCCCGCCACCAGTCCAGCGTGGAGACAGGGGTGCGAAACGAGCTGGTCCAGTTGACGGTGGTGGAACCCCCGACGCAGCGGCCCTGCAGGATATTGATCGCCTTGTCTTCGGTTTTGCGCGCCGCGCTTTCCTGGTACAGCGAAGGGTAGGCCCTGGCCTCTTGCTGGTTGAAGTCGGAACTGCTCTTGAGCGGCCCTTCTTCGACGATGACCACATACAGGCCGGCCTTGGCGAGCAGTTCGGCCGTGATGCCCGCACCAGCGCCCGAGCCGATGATCGCCACGTCGCACACGATGCGCGCCGGCACTTCCGCATGCGGCCCCCCGAGCACCTTCCAGCCACGCCTCAAACCGTCCCGGATCGGGTCCTGCAAACTGCTCATGGAAACCTCAGAGTTCGCGCGGGCCCGGGTAGCCCAGCTGGCTCCACGTTTGCGCATCGGAGAAATACGCGCCACCGACGATGTCATGCAGCGCCTGGTAGGCCTGTTGCCGCAGGCTGATGCCGGACACCCGCATGCCTTGCAGCGCCTGCTGGATCTCCACGGTGGAAGCGGTTGCCCAGGGTTCGCTCAAGCCGGCCAATGCCCGCCTGCCGCCGGCGCTGGCCAGCAAGGCGAGCAACTGGGACAGTTCCGATTGGGCGTGCGGCGGCAAAGCGGCGATCACGGCATCGATGCGCTCGAGCAATGCTTCGAGCGCGCGCCGAAGCGGCTCGTTGCCCGCGGGCAGGCTGCCATCGAGCAACGCCCGGCTTGCGCCCGCGAACACCTTGCGGCCGGCCGGCGACAACTTCGCGTCGCGCAACCCCGGCTGCAGCAATGCGACGGCACCGCCGCCCAGCGCCAGAACGGCGGCGGACAGGGCGCCCAACGCCAGCAAACTTCTTCTGTGCATCGCCCGACTATGGCACGCGCTTACGCGGCCGCCGTAGAGCGCCGCGCCTAGATAGACTCGGGGTTTGCATGGAAGCCGCACGAAAAATCCGCAACGCAGTCGCACAGGTAGCGCTGCTGAGGCAAACCGTCGACGCCAGCGCGGGCCTGGGCGCCGCCGTGCGGCACGTCAAGCGCGTTCAATCGCGGCGCTTTGCCGGCACCTACGCGGACTTGATGGCGGCAGGGCGTTACGCGGCCGCCACGCGATTCTTCCTCTCCGAGCTCTATAGCGACAAGGACTACGCCGAGCGCGACGCGCAGTTCGCCCGCATCGCCGGAGCGATCGAGCGGTTCTTCCCGGATCAGGTCGCCGGCACAGCGGTGGCGCTGGCCGAACTGCACGCACTGACGGAGGAGCTCGATCAGGCGATGGGAGTGGCTTGGCTGGAGCATGGCGACAAATCGGCCAGCGACGCGCGGCGCTACGTGGCGGCATGGCGCGCCGTCGGCCGCCGCGAGGTGCGCGAGGGCCAGCTCACCGTGGTGCTGGGCATCGGGGAGCAGATGGCGCGGCTGACGCGCACGCCCGGCCTGCGCATGATGCTCAAGATGATGCGCGGCCCGGCCGTCGCCGCGGGGCTGGCATCGTTGCAGCGCTTCCTGGAGGAAGGCTTCGACACCTTCGGCGCGATGGCGCGGCGCCCGGGCGGCGCCGAGGAGTTCCTGGGTACGATCCGGCGGCGCGAGTCCGACTTGATCACCCTGCTGTTCGACGCCGAACTTGTCGCTTGCGAGACGGCGCTGGACCGCACCTTAGGACAAGCCCCCTAACTATCGCCCGGCCGTCCTTCGACAATCCTGACCAAGGAGATTCGAATGGAAAAGCACTGGCTCAGGAGCTACCCCGAGGGCATCCCTCACGACATCCAGCCCGAGCAGTACCGCTCGCTCACGCAACTGCTCGAGGAGTCGTTCAAGAAGAACGCGGCGCGCCCGTTCTCGGTGTGCATGGAGCGCTGGATGACCTATGGGCAACTCGACGAGCTGTCCGCGGCGCTGGGCGCGTGGCTGCAGGCACAGGGGCTGGAGCCTGGTGCCCGTGTGGCCATCATGTTGCCCAACATTCCACAGTTCGCGGTGACGATGGCGGCGGTCCTGCGCGCGGGCTATACCTGCGTGAACGTGAATCCGCTGTACACCGCGCGCGAACTCGAACACCAGCTCAAGGACTCGGGTGCCACCACGATCGTCATCCTCGAGAATTTCGCCAACACGCTCGAGGAAGTGATCGACAGGACACTCATCAAGCACGTCGTCATGGCTTCGATGGGCGACCTGCTCGGTTTCTGGTTCGGCATGTGGATCACCTTCGCCGTGCGCCACCTGGCCAAGATGGTGCCGGCCTACAAGCTTCCGCTGGTCGAAGGCCGGACGGTGACCTCGTTCAACCGGGCCGTCGCCGAAGGCACGTCCAAGGCGCTCAAGCCGAGTGCCCAGACCCTGGATTCGATCGCGTTCCTGCAATACTCCGGCGGCACCACCGGCTTGTCGAAGGGGGCGGTGCTCACGCATCGCAACATCGTCGCGGCGATCCTGCAGGCCGAGGCCTGGTTCACCCCCGCGCTCAAGCGCATCGGCGACGTGAGCAAGACCAACAGCATCGCGGCGCTGCCGCTGTATCACATCTTCGCCTTGACGCTGTGCCTGCTGGCGATCCGCTGGGGCGCACATTTGACGCTGGTGCCTAACCCGCGCGATTTCGGCAAGTTCATCGAAGTGCTCAAGAGGCGCCCTTTCCACTTGTTTCCCGCAGTGAACACGCTGTTCAACGCGCTGCTGCAACATCCCCAGTTCAAGAGCATCGACTTCTCGCAGCTGTGCGTGTCGCAGGCGGGCGGCATGGCGGCGTCGGAGGGCACGGCACGGCAGTGGCAGAAGGCAACGGGCTGCGCGATGGTCGAAGGCTGGGGCATGAGCGAGACCTGCGCGATCGGCACCAACAACCCGGTGATGAGCGCGGAGTTCTCCGGCACCATCGGCCTGCCACTGCCCAGCATCGAAGTGGCGATCAAGGACGACGACGGCCGGTCGCTGCCGCTGGGCCAGCCCGGCGAAATTTGCATCAAGGGGCCGAACGTGATGCCCGGCTATTACAACCAACCCGCCGAGAACGAGAAAGCCTTCACAGCGGATGGCTTCATGCGCACCGGCGACATCGGTGTCATGGACGAGCGCGGATACAGCAAGATCGTCGACCGCAAGAAGGACATGATTCTGGTCAGCGGATTCAATGTGTTCCCCAATGAGCTCGAGAACGTCATTTCATTGTGCCCGGGTGTCGTGGAGTGCGCTGCCATCGGCATCCCCGATGAAAAGCAGGGCGAGGCGATCAAGGTCTTCGTCGTCAAGAACGACCCGGCGCTGTCCGAAGACGACTTGGCCAAGTACTGCCGGCAGAACCTGACCGGCTACAAGGTGCCCAAGTACATCGAGTTTCGCGACGACCTGCCCAAGACCAACGTGGGCAAGATCCTGCGGCGGGAACTGCGCTCGGCCCGGTAAGCGTCGGGGCCGTCTTTCGGTTAGTCTTTCGCCATGAGGGCGACGCTAGCGCTTCCAGAAGGCATCACGGTTTTCGAGCGGGGATGGCTGTCGAGCAACAACATCCTGTTCCAGGGTTCCGGCCCGGCTGCGCTGGTTGATAGCGGGTATGACACGCACGCACGGCAGACCGTCGCGCTGGTACGGCATGCGCTGAATGGCCGGCCGCTCGAGCTGCTTTTGAATACTCATCTGCACAGCGATCACTGCGGCGGCAATGCCGCCTTGCAGCAGGCGTTCGCCACCGTGCATACGATGATCCCGCCGGGACAGGCGCGGGCGGTCGCCCGCTGGGACGCGGTTGCGTTGACCTACGAAACCACCGGCCAGGTCTGCCAGCGGTTCGGCTTCGATTCGCTGTTGCGGCCGGGCATGCAGATCCGTCTTGCCGACTTCGACTGGGAAGTCCATGCGGCCCCTGGCCACGATCCGCATTCCGTCATCCTTTTCGAACCCTCTTCGCGAGTGCTCATTTCCGCGGACGCGCTGTGGGAGAACGGCTTCGGCATCGTGTTTCCGGAACTGGAAGGGGTTTCGGCCTTCGACGAAGTGGCGGCGACGCTTGACCTGATCGAGCGCTTGCAGCCCCGCTGGGTCATTCCCGGACACGGTGCGGTTTTCGGCCCAGACCAAGTCGCCCCCGCTTTGGTCCGCGCGCGCAGCCGCCTTGCAAGTTTCGTCGAAGACCCGGCGCGCCATGCCCGGCACGCGGCCAAGGTGCTGCTGAAGTTCAAGCTGCTGGAACTGCAGGAATTGCCTTATCGGCAGCTGCGGGAGTGGGCGTTGCAAACGCCTTACTTCGCCCTCGTAATTGGGCGATACTTTGGCAAGGACGACGCTGCGTCGTGGCTCGATGCGCTCGCGCGGGACCTCGTGAAGTCCGGCGCGGCGAAAGTATCCGGCGAGCAAATCTTGAACGCGTGAGGACAAGGAGCCCGGCATGACAACAAGTCACAGGATGGTTCGCGGCGCTGTCGCCGCAGGTGTCGTATTGGCGTTTTCGCTGCAGCTCACACCATCGTTTGGCGCGGCCGCGGCAAGCGGCATCGGGTGGCAGATGGCGGCATCGGATGCTGAAGTGGACAAGGCATTTTCGCTGGCCAAGTCATCAGGCAAACCGGTGTTTCTCTATTGGGGCGCGGTCTGGTGCCCGCCCTGCAACCAAGTGAAGGCGACTCTGTTCTCGCGCCCGGATTTCGTCGAGCGGTCGCGGGCGTTCGTGCCGGTGTATGTGGACGGCGACAGGGCCGGGGCGCAGAAGGTCGCCGCGCGGTTCAAGGTCCAGGGGTACCCGACCATGATCGTATTCAAGCCGGATGGAACGGAGATCACGAGATTGCCGGGCGAGGTCGATCCCGAGCGCTACCTGCTGACGCTGTCGGCCGGATTGAATGCGCAGGTTCCGGTCAAGGAGCTGATGCGGCGAGGACTGGCCAAGCAGTCGCTGACTCCCGAGCAGTGGCGATTGCTTGCGTTTTATTCGTGGGATACCGACGAGCAGCAGGTCTCAGCGACTGCGGATCTGCCAGGGCGCTTGAACGAACTTGCCGCCGCGGCGCCGACGGATCTCCCACAGGTGCGAGACCGCCTCGCATTCAAGTCGCTCGCAACGCGCGCTGAAGAGACAGGCAAGCCGGACGCCGCTGCGGTCGAAGCGGGACGCAAACTAGTCGATCGGGTTCTTGCCGACCCGGCGGGCGCGGCACAGTTGGCGGATGTGCTGGTGGGACGAGCGGAGTCTGTCGTGAAGTATCTGGCGCCGGCGGGGGAAACGCGGCGCGTACTCGCGGGTCGCTGGGATGGCGCGTTGGTGCGATTGCTCGATGCATCGACTCTGTCCCGCGCGGACCGGGTGGATGCCTTCGATGCGCGGGTCGCCTTGTGGAAGATGATGGACGGAACCGACAACTTGTCGGGCCCGCGCAAGACCGAAGTCATTCGTGAAATGGCTCGCCTGGTGGCGGCCACCACCGACAAGTACGAACGGCAGGCCGTGGTCCCGGGCGCGGCCCATGTCCTCGCGCAGGCCGGTCTCCTGGCTGAATCCGATGAGTTGCTGAAATTCGAGTTGCCGCACGCAGTGGCACCGTACTATCACATGCTCGTTCTGGCCGGCAACGCGAAGAAGCGCAACGATGCGAAGTCGGCGCTGTCCTGGTATGAGCAGGCCTGGCGAAAGTCCGAGGGTCCGGCGACACGCATCCAGTGGGGGACGGGATTCGTCGGGCATGTGATGGAGCTGACGCCCAACGATATGGGTCGCGTGGAGAGTGCGGCCACCGGCGTGATCACCCAGCTGGACGCAAGGAGCGAGACATTCTACGAGCGCAATCAGCGCTCTCTGCGCAGGATGGCGATGCGCCTGATGCAGTGGCAAGGCTCCGATCCGGCGCGGGCCCGGGTGGTGTCGAAAGTGGAGCAGCAGCTCACGAGGACTTGCGCCCGGCTACCGGTCGGCGAAGCCGGCCGCGCCAACTGCGAGAGCGTCTTCAGTCCGGCCAAGAGCTGAACCGATGCGCGCGGTTCTGGCGCGCTGAAAAAGAAAAAGCCCCGTCATTTCTGACGGGGCTTTTCACGGCGTAAGAGCCTGACGATGTCCTACTTTCACACGGGAACCCGCAATATCATCGGCGCAGAAGCGTTTCACTGTCCTGTTCGGGATGGGAAGGAGTGGTACCACCTCGCTATGGTCATCAGGCATAAC
>JAQGMS010000420.1 GCA_028292245.1 Ramlibacter sp. | reverse complement strand
ACCCAACGATCGTAATACGAACGCTCATTGGCGCCCCCTCAGGACGCCCGCTTCAGGGGCGCCGCCGACGTCCAGGCCCGCATGAACCAGCGCGCCGCAGTCTCTACCGTCTCGACGATCGATATGTAACGCGGAGTCCAGCCAAGGACCTCGCGAGCAAGCTCGCCTGTGGCGTACAGCGCCTCCGGGTCGCCCGCGCGCCGAGGCCCCTCAATGATGGGGACCAGGCGCCCGGTCGCTCGCGAGACCGCATCGACAATGTCGCGAACCGATACGCCGATGCCAGTCGCCAGGTTGAATGCTCCGCTCTCTCCGCCCGAGAGCAGATAGTCGACGGCCAAGCAGTGAGCCTGCGCCAAATCGCTCACATGCACATAGTCGCGTATGGCGGTTCCATCCGGCGTGGCGTAGTCTGTACCCATCACCTTGAAAGCGCCGCGAAGGCCGAGCGCCGATTGTATCGCCAGCGGAATGGCGTGGGTTTCCGGATCGTGCTCTTCGCCCAGCTCTCCTTCCGGGTCGGCGCCGGCGGCGTTGAAATAGCGCAGGGCGACCCATTTGAGGCCGTATGCACGCTCGAAGTCGGCCAGCAGGCGCTCGGCCGCCAGCTTTGAAAAGCCATAGGGGTTGATCGGCCGTTGCATCGTCGACTCGGTGATCGGCAGTTGGTCGGGTTCGCCATAGGTGGCGCAGGTGGACGAAAAGACGATCTCGCCGATCCCCGCTCGCTGCATGGCCTCGAGCAGACACAGGGTGCCGCCGATATTGGTCCCATAATAAGCCCCTGGATCGGTCATCGAGACGCCCACATAGGCCAGGGCGGCGAAGTGCATGACCATCTCGGGTTTATGTAACCGCAAAGCGGCGTCGAGATCGGCGGGATTGCGGATATCGCCCACGACGATCGGGCCCCAGCGCACCGCTCCGACGTGGCCGGTCGACAGGTTGTCGAACACGATCGGCTCGTGACCAGCTTTCGCCAGGGCCTTGCATGCATGGCTTCCGATGTATCCGGCTCCGCCGGTGACTAGGACTCGCATCTGCGCCCCCGCGTATCGATTCAATCCAGCATGCAACTACACGTCGTGTACGACGCGTGCATAACTACGCTATTCCAAGAATGCTGCATTTGCACAATGCGACAGATAGTCTGGCGCCGGCAACTGCGACGGCGCCTGAAAATAAAGCAAAAACGCCTCTGGAACAGGCTCTGCCCACTATTAACCAGATCGCTGCCAGCTATGTCAAACTAAGCAAATAGGATTCGCCTGTCGGTTGACTGAACTGCGCCGCCGGCCTCGCAGCGCCGATACAAACCCGAAGCTCTATCTATAGTCTTATGGCAGGAAACGCGCCGCTTAGATTGAGCAAAAATGAGGCGTAGGCAGAACCGCCTCGTGACGCAGCAGGCGCACGGGTTGGAAAAACCTGCGTTATCTGAGACCTACGCGGCGCAAGATGTCCACCAATACCGCGTCGGATCGAAAACAGTCGTAGGCCACGTCTCGCGCCGCTTTACGGTGGCGGCCGTAGTCGGCTTCCACGGCGCGCAGCGCGGCGAGCGCTTCCTCGGCGTCGTTGAAGGCCAGTAGCCCCGCGCCGGTTGGCAGGATGGCCGAGAAGCCGGTGTCCTGAACCACCACAGGCAGGCCGGCCGCCAGGTAACAGACCGAACGGCAGCTGAACCAGCCCGAGCGCGTGTCGACGTAGACGTTCTTGGCGATCGCGAACTCGCCACGTGAACCGAGGATGTAATCGCGATAAGCGGTCGGCGTTGTCGACACGGCCACCGCGTCCATGACGTCCCAGCCGAGGGCGCGCCACCGCTCGCGCGGCGCGCGGACGCCGCCGACCGCGATCTGAAGGTCAAGGCCGCTTCGCGCCGCGAGACCCTCTATGCGGGCGAACTCGCGTTCCTTGCCGCCATAGACGCGGCCGCAGTGGTTGATCGATTCCTCGATGGTGCGCCAGGACATCACCGACGTCCAATGGCGACCGCCGCCGCCGGCGCTCCACAGATCGAGGGCGACAGGCGGTCGCGTCGGTCGCCAGTCGAGACCGAGGGTCGGCACGAGGCAATCTGAAGCCCCCATACGCTCGGCATAGGTGAAGTGATGATCGTATTCGCGATAGCTGTGTGCGCCACGCCATGCGCCCGAGGCCGCGAACCAACCGTCCATGTCCTCGGCGAGCCGCTGCAGGCCCGCGTCGGCGAGCAACTTGGCGGCGCCCCGCGCGTCGCCGCGCTCCAGAGCCGCGAAGGCGTCCTGCTTGGGGTAGTTGTGCATTTGGTTGAAGCCGGGGTCAGTGTCGATCAGCACCGTGACGCCGCAGTTCATATAGTCATCACGGAGCACGGTCCCGCCGGAGACGTTGAGGAAAAGCTCCGCCTCTTTCAGTATCTCCGGCAGGCGATCCGCGGCCGGACCCACCAGCACCCCGTCCATCCGCCGCACCGCCCAGCGTTCGGCCAGTTTTGGGGACATGAAGCTCAACGCTTGCTCTAGGTAGTCCAAGCCGAAGTCGTAGTCGTCGCCGTACTTTCCCGTGCGAGGGTCGAACACCGTCCAGCCGGTATCCTCCAGATAATAAACGTCGTAGCCAAGCGCCTCGAGGCCGACCAGATATTGCCCGTAATCGAAGACCACCCCGCCAAGTGGGTAGGAGGCGATCATACCGGTGACGACGGCGCAGGGACGCGCCGGCCGAGAGGTCCTCATGAGGATGCTCGCATCAAGCGTCCCCCTCGGCGACGGACAATCGCGCCGGCCGGGGCGCTTCGCCGGAGGGCGCCAGACGGTCCTTCAGCCGATTAATCGGGCCTTCGAAGACGGTCCACGAAATGGCAGCGATCAGCAAGGTCAGCACGGTGTTGATCACCGCCGTCCACGCGGTCGACAGAGCCGGCAGCCCGATCCTGGCGAACGCCGCAGCGGTAAGGAGCGGCACAAGCGGGTGGTAGACGTAGACGCCGTAGCTGATTTTGCCGATGTAGCGCAGCACCTTCAGGTTCAGGACGCGGCCGATCGGCCCGTCCACACCCTTGCCAGCCCAGTAGACCCCAACCGCAAATAGAATGGCCACGAAGAGATCGAGAAAAACAGCATCGAACAGCAGCCGTGGGACCAAGACCTTCGCCGCGAGCGCCAACCCCAGCCCGGTCACGCCTACGGGAAGCGCCGCTCGCCGCAGGAACCTCACAGTCTCGGAGCCGGAACCGTCGGATTGGGTGACGATGGCGAGCAGGGCGCCCATGCCCAGGCTGTCGAAACAGGCCGGGGTCGAGATGTAGAAGCCCAGGCTGGCTCCGAGATCGAAGAACGACCAGCCGATCGCATAGGCGAGGCGAGTGAGCACGGCCGCAGCGACCATAGCCAGCGCTGCCGCCATCAGGCGGCGCTTCGGGACAAGCAGCACCACACACGGCCAGAACAGGTAGAACTGTTCCTCGACGGCCAAGCTCCACAGGTGGGCGAAGTGGTTCACGAACCAGCCGAGCGCGATCATCTTGAAGTTGATGGTGTAAGTGAGCAGCCAGAGCGCCAATTCGCGCGCCTGGCCAAGATCGGCCAGCAAGGCGGCGAAGACGACCGCGTAGTAGAGCGGGAAGATGCGCAGGGTGCGGCGGACATAGAAGGTCGTCAGCGCCCGCCGCAAGCCGCGACCGGTCTCAGGCATGCTGTCGCGAGCCTTCAGCAGTATGCCGGTAATCAGGAAGCCGCTGAGCACGAAGAACAGCTTCACGCCCAGGTTCCCGGACGGATTTGGAAGGACATAATGGTGGAAGACCACTCCGGCGACCGCGAAGGCGCGCAGGCTGTCGAGCTGCGGCATGTGACCCGTGCGGTCGCCGCTCTGCTCGGCCGTCGTCGTGCTCATCCGGTCACTTTGCCCTAGAAGATCGCCGAACCCTTGCATTCACGGCATTCGCCATACACCATTCACCGCGTAACGCCTTGCCGCTCGTCCAGTTGGTGAATAGCCTCAATCCAAGATCGATTTCGACGACGAGGTGAGCGCCCGCAATCTTGCGCCAGAATGATGTAGGCTGCGCGTGGCATGGGAGCAGGGTGACCAAGGGCGCATGGGCAAGTACGCCAGCATATTGGCCTACGCGCGCCCCCACTGGCCAGCCTTTGCGGCCCTCGCTGTCGTGACCGCCCTGTACTCGATGGCGGCCGCTCTGCAGCCCTGGCCGACCCAGATACTCGTCGACCATGTGCTCGGCCGTGCGCCAGTTCCTGGATGGCTCGCCGCCTGGACCGGGCCCAATCCTTCAGCCCGCCTGCTCCTGATCCTGGTAACGGCGGGCGCCGTGTCGATCTTCATCCTACAAAGTACGTTGGACACCCTGACAAGCTGGGGCTGGACCCTCGTCGGGCGGCGCATGGTGTTTACGTTGGCCCAAGACCTGATGGCCAGCCTTCAACGCAGGTCACTGATCTACCACCGCACAACCCCGGTCGGCGATACCCTGATGCGGATCACCGGCGACAGTTGGTCGAGCTACAAACTGGTGGAGACAAGCGTTTTCGACCCGCTGCAGGCCGTGTTCGGGATCGCCTTCATGGCCACGCTGATGGTCAATGCGAACCTGCGCCTGACCATCGTTGTGCTGGCCGCCGCGCCGGTGGTGGTGGCGGCTTCGATGCTGGGCGGCCGGCGGCTGCGCAGCCTGGCCCAGCGCCATCGTGTCGTCCAGGGCGGCATGCTGGCGCATTTTCAGCAGGTGCTGACCGGCATCCCGGTCGTGCAGGCTTTCGGACAGGAAGGTCGCGAGGAAAGCCGTTTCCAGGGTTTCGCCGACGCCTCGGTGCAGCTGCAACAGCAAACGGCGCTGGTCAGCGGGCTCAATACGCTGGCCTGGGGACTGATCGCCAGCCTCGGCGCCGGACTGACCTTGTGGATGGGCGCCCGCGAGGTGCTCGCTGGCCGGTTGACGCTCGGGGCCCTCTTGGTGTTCGTCGCCTATCTGGCCAGCGTGCAGCGCCACGTGCGTACGCTGGCCTCGATCTATCCAGAGCTTCAGCTGCAGAGCGCCATCGTGGCGCGCGCCCATGAGGCGCTGACGACGCCGCCTGAGGTTTCCGATCGTGCCGGAGCGCTGCGGCTGGGCCGCGTGTCTGGGCGGATCGCCTTTGAGCAGGTGAGCTTCGCCTATGGCGAGGGCCAGGCGGCGCTGTCCGAGGTGTCGCTGCAAGCCG
>JAQGMS010000429.1 GCA_028292245.1 Ramlibacter sp. | reverse complement strand
CGGCTTGCATTAATCTGCTCTAGCATGTCATAAATTGATGAACGTTCAACAAAGATTTGTCTCACTCCGTATGCAGCCGTTCGCATGCCGTAACTGCACAATAACGAAGGACCCTTTTGATGAACGTTGCTGATGCTTTGAAGTCTCGCATATCTGTCCGGGCATTTCTGGACAAGCCGGTCCCGAGTGATGTTGTTGAAAACATTCTCATCGCGTCGGGGCGGGCACCCTCGGGCGGAAATCTTCAGCCCTGGCATGTCTGGGCGCTGGCTGGCGAGGACCTAGCCCGCTTCAAGGCGCTGGTCGCCGAGCGCATGAAGACCAGCCCGATGGGAGAGGGAACGGAATACAACATCTATCCGCCGGCGCTGACCGAACCTTACAGGGACAGACGGTTCAAGAATGGCGAGGACCTATACAAGACGCTGGGCATTCCGCGCGAGGAGAAGCCTCGTCGCCTCAAACAATTGGCGAGAAACTTTGAGTTCTTTGGGGCGCCTATAGGTCTTTTCTTCGCTATCGATCGTCAAATGGCGCCAGGGCAGTGGGCGGATCTCGGAATGTATATGCAGTCTATAATGCTGCTTGCAGTAGAAAATGGACTGAGTTCCTGCCCGCAGGAAGCATGGGCCGCCTGGTACAAGACGATTACGGAATTCGTTGAGTTGCCGTCCAATCTGATGATCTTCTGCGGCATGGCCCTCGGCTATCCGGATCCTGAACATCCTATCAATTCGCTCCGAACCGATCGGGCAGATCCCGCGGAATATATAACAATGCGCGGGTTTTAGCGGGCAGCGCTCAAAGCTCACGAGAAATCCTGCCTCAATGTGGCTCGGATCCCCTCCGGCGCCCAGTTGACCTCTTGGCGATAAGTGCTGCGCTCGCCGTTGTTGTTTATCAACGTAACGGGAGCTCCGTTGAATCCGGCCCCAAGCCTTTCGCTTTGCCATCACCGCCTCCGGGATCGGTGGTGCAACGGGAATATCGTTCACGAGGGAGAACGTCATGATTGGAATCGTCCGGCTCGCGCTGCGGCGGCCCTATACGTTTATCGTCATGGCACTGCTGATCCTGATCTTTGGGACGGCGTCTGCCTCGCGTACGCCGACCGACATCTTTCCGAACATCAACATCCCCGTCATCAGCGTTGTGTTCAGCTACACGGGTTTGCCGGCCGATGATATGGCCGGCCGTATCGTCACGTTCTACGAGCGGTCGCTGCCCAACAGCGTCAACGACATCGAGCAAATGCTTCAAGCAAACTTGCCCTCGCACTTACCGTGATCGTGCGAATATCTGCTTCCGCATCGGCCCAAGGCTTTGTGGGTACGCCGATGGCGGGATCGGCCGGCGCGGGAAATTCAGCCATTAACGGTATACCGCCCGGGCCGGCGAACCCTGGCATGCGCAGTGATCCGAGCGGCGTGCGAAATTCCGTTAGAATGGCTGCGCCCCGGTCGCCATCCATCAGCGTACCGACGGTACCGCGCTTTCATTGACTTCGACCGCACACGCCCGACTGCGCTGGTCCGGTCGGCCTCGATATCGCTATCGGCAGAGGCCCCGCTCGGATGGAAATCGCGGCGCGGTGTGCCAGCTGCAGAGGTATTCATGACGCAGCTGGGCGCGTGTCTGGCCGGACAGCATACAGAAGCACTGCGCAGCTCGCGCCAAAGCGGCAGCTTTCGCAATCCACTCGCGTGGTTATTCAGCGGACCATGATCGTCCGAGCGATTTTCGGGGAAGGGCCGCTTCTGGCGGCAAGCTCCCATTCGCAAGCTGGCGAATGGGAGGCCGGATCGATTTTTGCGCTCTCAGCTGTCCCTTAACTCACTAGTCACACGGCTGATGACATCGCGCAGCCATGCATGCGCGGGGTGATTGTCGAGCCGTCGCAGCCAAATCATGGCAGCTTCGATCGGTTTGGGCGAACGTGACAGCCGACGGAAGACAAGGTGGTGAGACCCTGTCATGCTTTTGGCGACGTTCAGCGGCAGCACCGACACCAAGTCCGATGTCGCCAGAATCTGCGCCGCCGACAGGAAGGGCGCGCGCATCGCTGGTCCTGGGCCGGGCTTTGACCTTCCGGGGCGGGTGTCGACAAAATCGGCTCCAAATTGCGCAGACGAGATTTCCAAGTGGGGGAGCGTTGCGAGCTTCTCCGTCGAGATTTCCTGTGCTTTCGTAGCCGGGTGCCCCTTACGATGCACCACGACGAATTGGTCCTGCAGTAACCGTCTTCGCGAGAATCGCTCGCCCTGGACGCCCGACGGACCCATCGCCAAATGCAGTTCGCTTCGATCAAGCTGCTCGAGAACGTTTAGCGTGCCGCTCGGCCGAAAATCCAATCTCACGCCGGGTGCAATTTTGGCAATTTGGGCCGCGATCGGCGCGACCAGAACGATCGCGGCATAATTATCGACGGCGATGCGAAACGTTGCCGTCGCCTTCGACGGATCGAACTGCACGGTTTCCAGCGATTGCTGCAGCCCGTCGAGTGCAATCCTGATCGGCGTGGCGAGTTCCTCGGCCCGCGGCGTCGGCACCATCCCATTGGGGCTGC
>JAQGMS010000113.1 GCA_028292245.1 Ramlibacter sp. | reverse complement strand
GGCGCGGCCGGGCGATCGAGGCCGGCCGCTTCTTGGAGTACATGTCGGCGACCTTGATCTTGTAATAGTCGGCCACCGTCTTCTGGATGTTCTCGACGCTGATCTGGCGGTTCTGGATGGACAGGAGGTCCCGCAGGGCCTCGCGCGCCAACTGGATCGAGATTTCCTTCTGGTTGAAGCGCGAGTACGCCAGGATCTTGCGCAGCGCGCCTTCGAGCTCGCGCACGTTGGAGCGCACGTTCTTGGCCACGAAGAAGGCCACTTCCTCGGGCATCTCGGCGCTTTCGGCCCGCGCCTTGTTGATCAGGATGGCCACGCGCATCTCGAGCTCGGGCGGCTCGATGGCCACCGTCAGGCCCGAATCGAAGCGCGAAATCAGCCGCTCATGGATGTCGGTCAGGCCCTTGGGATAGGTGTCCGAGGTCATCACGATGTGCGATTTCTTGGCCAACAGGGCCTCGAAAGCGTTGAAAAACTCTTCCTGCGTGCGGTCCTTGTTGGCGAAGAATTGGACGTCGTCGATCAGCAAAAGGTCAAGCGAGTGGTACTTGTCCTTGAATTCATCGAAAGTCTTGCGCTGATAGGCCTTGACCACATCCGAGACGAACTGCTCGGCGTGGATGTAGAGAACTTTGCTGCCGGGCTTGTCGGCCAGCAGCTTGTTGCCCACCGCATGGACCAGGTGGGTTTTGCCCAGGCCGACCCCGCCGTAGATGAAAAGCGGGTTGTAAAGATGGCCCGGCGTGGTCGAGACGTGCATCGCCGCAGCCCGCGCCATGCGGTTGGCCGTGCCCTCGACCAGGGTGTCGAAAGTCAGGGCGGTGTTCAGCCGGTTCTTGAAGCTGGCGGCTGCCGCGTCGTCGCTGATGTCGGCCGGCTCGGGGGCCGCGTTCAGTTCAGCGGAAGCCGGGCTGGAGTAAGAGCGGGCATTGGACTCACGAAGAGCAAGCGCTAACTCAAGGTGCACCGGCTGGCCGTAAAGCTTCTCCAGCAGGCTGGAAATCCGGCTCGAATACTGGGCCCGCACCCAGTCCAGTTTGAAGCGATTGGCCACGAAAATCGTGACCCGCGAGAAGTCGTCCGAGACCTGGGCGACCAGGGGTTTGATCCAGGTGTTGAACTGCTGCTCGGGCAGTTCCTGGGCCAGCTGGTCGATGCAGGCCTGCCACAGGCTGTCGCCCGCGCCAAGGCTGGCATTGGCCGCCAGACTGTTGTGTTGCCCCTCACTCATTATTGGCTGCCGCCTCTGTGGATATTATTCATTCGGGAAGCCGGCGATTCTAGATTATCAAAGCCTTATCCACAAAGACGTTTTCGCCATGAAGAAGGCCTTTTGGTGCTCACATTGCGGCTTGGAAAGGCCTGTGTGGTTGCCGCTATTGGGGTTTTCCGCGATAATCGTGGGTTCCCCTGAGATCAATCGGATTGACCCCAAATGAAACGCACCTACCAACCCTCCAAAGTGCGCCGCGCACGCACCCACGGCTTCCTGGTCCGCATGAAGACCCGCGGCGGCCGCGCTGTCATCAACGCACGCCGCGCCAAGGGCCGCAAGCGCCTGGCTGTCTAAAGCTGCGCGCACTGCCAGTGCAGCGGCTCAAGACCCGCGTGCAGTTCCAGGCCGTCATGGCGGGCAGCACAGTGTCACGGACCGCGCACTTCGCGCTGCACCGCCTGAATCTGGATACAGGGCTTGAGGCCGAAGGGTCGCAGGCCCTGTTTGCTGTGCGCGCAGAACCCTGGATCGGTGCCCTGATTCCAAAGCGCTGGGCCAAGCGCGCCGTCACACGCAACGCCATCAAACGCCAGATCTACACCGTGAGCCAGGCCCTGACCCCGCCGCTGCCCGTTGCCGCCCATGTGGTGCGCCTGCGCTCGGGGTTCGACCGCCAGCAGTTCATCAGCGCTTCGTCCGATGCGCTCAAGCGCGCCGTGCGCGGCGAACTGCAAGATCTGTTTGCCCGGGCCGCGTCATGATCCGCACGCTCCTCATCGGCCTGGTCAAGGGCTATCGCTTGCTGCTGTCGCCCATGCTGGGATCGAACTGCCGCTTCACGCCCACTTGTTCGATGTATTCGATCCAGGCACTGGAAAAGCACGGCGCCGCCGCCGGCACCTACCTCACATTGGCGCGCCTGGCGCGCTGCCACCCCTGGTGCGAGGGCGGCCGGGACGAAGTTCCGCTTGAAAAGCCGCGCCTCTTCACCCATCTGCTCCCACCCCTTTCCAAGAAGAAGTCTTCATGAACGACATTCGCCGCACCATCCTGTGGGTGATCTTTGGTTTCTCCATGGTGCTTCTGTGGGACCAATGGCAGGTCTACAACGGCCACAAGGCCACTTTCTTCCCCTCGGCTTCGCAATCCGCCAAGACGGCGAGCCCGCCGGCCGCCAGTTCCAGCGTGCCTGGCGCGGTGCCGGGCACGAGCACCGTGCCGGCACCCACGACGGCTGCGGCCAGCACGGTTCCCGGCGCCCCGCCCGCTCCGAGCGCAGCACCCGCGCCCGCCGCGCAAAGGATCGTCGTCAGCACCGACGTGCTGCAAATGACCTTCAACACCGAGGGCGGCTCGCTGGTGCGTACCGAACTGCTGAAGATTTCCAGCGACAGCAAGACCGGCACTTTCGTCTTGCTGCAGGACGAACCCGGGCACAAGTACGTGGCCGAGTCGGGCCTGATCGGCGGCGACTTCCCGACCCACAAGACGGTGATGAATTTCGTCGGCGACAAGACGCTGAAGGACGGCGCCAATGAACTGGTGGTCAAGTTCGAATCGCCGGAACAAGGCGGCGTGAAGCTGGTCAAGACCTACACGCTCAAACGCGGTGCCTATGACGCCGTGGTGCGGCACGAAGTCGTCAATACCGGCACCGCGCCGGTGGCGCCGCAGCTGTACTTGCAGCTCGTGCGCGACGGCAACAAACTGGCGAACGAGTCCTCGTTCTACTCCACCTTCACCGGCCCGGCGGCCTACACCGAAGCCAAGAAGTTCCACAAGATCGACTTCAGCGACATCGACAAGGGCAAGGCCGAAGTCGACAAGGAAGCGACCAACGGCTACGTCGCGATGGTGCAGCACTACTTCGCCAGCGCCTGGATCCTGCCCGACGGCGTCAAGCGCGAATTGTTCGTGCGCAAGGTGTCCGACAACCTGTACGCGGTCGGCATGATCGCGCCGATGGAGCCGATCGCCCCGGGCGCCAGCAAGGCCGTGGAAGCGAAGTTCTTTGCCGGCCCGCAGGAAGAAAACCTGCTGGAAAAAATCGCCCCCGGCCTGGAGCTGGTCAAGGACTACGGCTGGCTCACCATCCTGGCCAAGCCGCTCTATTGGCTGCTGACGCAGATCCACACCTTCCTGCACAACTGGGGCTGGTCGATCATGGCACTGGTGCTGGTGATCAAGATCGCCTTCTACTGGCTGCAGGCCAAGGGCTACGAGAGCATGGCCAAGATGAAGGCCATCAACCCGAAGATCATGGCGATGCGCGAGCGCCTGAAGGACAACCCGCAGCAGATGCAGCAGGAGATGATGAAGATCTACCGCGAGGAAAAGGTCAACCCGATGGGCGGCTGCTTCCCGATCATGGTGCAGATCCCGGTGTTCATCGCGCTGTACTGGGTGCTGCTGTCGAGCGTGGAAATGCGCGGCGCGCCCTGGATCGGCTGGATCCACGACCTGGCCGCGCCGGACCCGTATTTCATCCTGCCGGTGGTGATGACTTTCACGACCATGCTGCAGACGGCGCTGAACCCCGCGCCACCCGATCCGATGCAGGCCAAGATGATGTGGATCATGCCGCTGGCCTTTTCCGTGATGTTCTTCTTCTTCCCGTCCGGCCTGGTGCTGTACTGGATCACCAACAACGTGCTGTCGATCGCCCAGCAGTGGATCATCAACACGCGCATGGGCGTGCCGCCGCAGTTCAACCTGCCGAAGTTCAGTTAAGGCGCGCGCGACAATAGCGGGATGCTCCCCCGCCACGACCAACCCATCGCCGCCATCGCGACCGCCCCGGGCCGCGGCGCGGTGGGCATCGTGCGGGTGTCGGGGGCGTCGCTCGCATCGCTGGTCGAGGCCATCTGCGGCCGTGCGCTGAAGGCCCGCGAAGCCACCTACCTGCCCTTTCTTGCCGCCGACGGAAGCGCCATCGACCAGGGCTTGGCGATCCATTTCCCGGCGCCCCATTCGTACACCGGCGAAGACGTGCTCGAACTGCAGGCGCACGGCGGGCCGGTCGTGCTGCAACTGCTGTTGGCGCGCTGCCTCGAAGCCGGCGCGTCGATCGACCTGCGCGTGGCGCAGCCCGGCGAGTTCACCGAGCGCGCCTTCCTGAACGACAAGATCGACCTGGCGCAGGCCGAAGCCATCGCCGACCTGATCGACGCCAGCACCGAGGCGGCGGCGCGCAGCGCCGGCCGCTCACTCGCCGGGGAGTTCTCGCGCGAGGTCCACGAACTGCGCGATGCGTTGATCCACCTGCGCATGCTGGTCGAAGCCACGCTGGATTTCCCGGACGAGGAGATCGACTTCCTGCAGAAGGCCGATGCACAAGGGCAGCTCATGCGCCTGCGGCAAACGCTGGCGCGCGTGATGCAGCGCGCGCGCCAGGGCGCGCTGCTGCGCGAAGGCATCAAGGTGGTGATCGCCGGGCAACCGAATGCCGGCAAGAGCTCGCTGCTCAACGCGTTGGCCGGCGCGGAGCTCGCCATCGTCACGCCGGTTCCGGGCACCACGCGCGACGTCGTGAGCCAGACCATCCAGATCGAAGGCGTGCCGCTGCACGTGATCGACACCGCGGGGCTGCGCGACAGCCAGGACCATGTGGAGAAGATCGGCATCGAACGCGCCTGGGACCAGATCGCCAGCGCCGACGCGGTGCTGTTCCTGCACGACCTCACGCGTGCACAGGACCCCGGCTACGCGGCCGACGATGCGGTGATCGCGAGCACACTGGCCGACAAATTGCCGAAGGCGGTGCCGGTGGTCGACGTCTGGAACAAGGTCGACCTCTCTTCTCATGCCAGCGGCGAAATCCGCCTGTCCGCCAAAACCGGCGCCGGCCTCGACGCGCTGCGCCGCAAGCTGCTCGAAGTCGCCGGCTGGCAAGCCGCACCCGAAGGCGTATTCATCGCGCGTGAGCGTCATGTGCAGGCGCTGCGCCGCGTCGAGCAACACCTCACCGAAGCGGCGGCGCACCTGGCCGCGCAGGCCCAATCGCTGGACCTGCTGGCCGAGGAGCTGCGCCTCGCGCAGAACGCGCTCAATGAAATCACCGGCGAATTCACTTCGGACGACCTGCTGGGCGTGATTTTCTCGAGCTTCTGCATCGGGAAGTAATGCGCGGGACAAGGGGCGGGCACCGGCCCCGTGCGCTTGCCTACAATCGCGCCACCTCACAAAGGAACCCGAGAAGATGACAACACCCAAGTCCCTCTTTGCCCGAGCAGCCTCCAGCATCCTCCTGACGGCCTGGGCCTGCGGCGCCCTCGCCGCGCCGCCGGTCGCGCCGGTACGCGACGTGCCGGAAACTTTGCACGGCGTCACCGTGCACGACCCCTACCGCTACTTCGAGAACATCAAGGCGCCCGAAGTGCAATCCTGGCTGCTCGGCCAGGGCGCGCAGGCGCGCCAGTCGCTCGACCACATCGAAGGCCGCGCGCAACTTGAAAAGAGGATTGCCGAGATTGCGGCAGCCACCGGCGACAGCATCAACTCGATCGTGCGGATGCCCGGGGAGCGCGTCTTCTACCTGAAGCGAGGCCGCACCGAGAGGCAGTTCAAGCTGGTGATGCGCACCGGCGCGCGCGGCGCCGAGAAGGTGCTGGTCGATCCCGAAGTCGACGCCAAGCGCACCGGCGTCCCGCACGCGGTCAACTACTTCGTGCCTTCCTGGGACGGCAAGCATGTCGCTTACGGCATGTCGGTCGGCGGTTCCGAGGACGCGTCGCTCTACATCCTGGACGTGGCCAGCGGCAAGCAGGTCGGCGCGCCGATCGCGCGCGTGCACGAGAACGCCGTGAGCTGGCTGCCCGACAGCAAGTCGCTGACCTACAACCAGCTCAAGCCGCTGTCGCCGGAAGACTCGGAGACCGAAACCTACCTGGACAGCCGCGTGATGTGGCTCCAGGTCGGCGCGCCGGAGTCGGCCGCCCGCGCGGTGTTCGGCCCGACGGTCACGCCGCAGCTGGCCTTGGCGCGGCTGGACGTCGGCTCCATCCTGTTCACGCCCGGCAGCCGCTGGATGATCGCCCGCACCACCGACACCACGCTGCCCGAGGGATCGCTGTTCGTGGCCCGCGTCAGTGAGCTCGGGCTGCCCAAGGTGCCGTGGAAGAAGTTCGTGGGTTTCCAGGACAAGATCGTCGATATCGAGCTCAAGGGCGACGAGCTGTACTTCCGCACCCACAAGAATTCGCCGCGCTACAAGATCATGAAGCTCGACCTGCGCAACGCCGACCTGGCGCGTGCCAGCGAGGTCGCGCTGCCGCCCGAGGGCGGCGTGCTCGAGGGCTTCGTCATGGGCCGGCAGGGGCTGGTCGCCTCGGTGCGCGAAGGCACGTCCATCGGGATGCGCCGCTACCTGCCGGGCGACGTCGCCGGCCGCGCGATCCCGATGCCGGTGGTGGGCGCGGCCCGCGTGCACGACGATCCGGCCCACGCGTACGACGATGTGCTGTACACATTGGCCGGCTGGACCCAATTGCCGCGCACCTTGCGTTTGCGCGGGAACGTGTCCACGGATGCGGGCCTGCGGGCGCCGGTCGCGTTGCCGGCGCTGCCCGACGTGGAAGTGGTGGACGTCAAGGTGCCCAGCTACGATGGCGTGCTGGTCCCGATGACCGTGCTCTACAAGAAGGGGCTCAAGCGCGACGGCAGCAACCCCACGCTGCTGGACGCGTACGGCTCCTACGGCCACACCATCTCCGCCTACTTCAGTCCCGGCTCGATGGCTTGGCTCGAACAAGGCGGCGTGCTGGCCATCGCCAACGTGCGCGGTAGCGGCGTCTATGGCGAGCCGTGGCGCATGGCCGGTTTCAAAGCCAACAAGCCCAACACCTGGAAGGACGGCGTCGCCTGCGCCGAATACCTGATCCAGCAGGGCTACGCGACACCGCGCACGTTGGGCGTCATGGGCACCAGCGCCGGCGGCATCTTCGTCGGCCGCACCGTAACGACGGCGCCGCATCTGTTTGCCGCCGCCATCTTCAACGTCGGCGTGATGGACGCGGTGCGCGCGGAGGAGAGCGCCAACGGCATCACCAACATCTCGGAATTCGGCAGCTACAAGAACCCGCTCGAGTTCCCGGCATTGCTGGCGATGAGCACCTACCACCAGATCCAGGACGGCACCCCGTATCCGGCAGTGATGGCGGTGCACGGCTTGAACGATCCACGGGTCGACGTGTGGCAGAGCGCCAAGGTGGTGGCGCGGCTGCAGGCGGCCAGCAGCAGCGGCAAGCCGGTCTTGTTGCGGATCGACGCGCAGGCGGGCCACGGCATGGGCAGCA
>JAQGMS010000516.1 GCA_028292245.1 Ramlibacter sp. | reverse complement strand
GCACTGGCCGCACTGCGCGCGGCGGTGTCCGACGAGGACAAACTCGGTGCCGGGCTGGAACAGGCCTGCCGCAGCATTGTCGCAGTCGCCGTCGATGTTGTGCGCCGCAACGTCGGCGTCGTCCGCGCCGCCTCGCAATATGAGAGCACTTATCCGGAGCGATGGGGCACGGTTCGCGCCGCCGGCAATGCGATGGTCGAACTCGCAAGACCGCTGTTGCTGGCGCGGATGGGCCGGGGCCGTATCGCAGCCAAGGAGCGCAGCATCGGCTTTGCGTTTCAGATGATGTTCGGCACCCTGATCAATGCGGTGCTGCACCAGCCGAAACTGGTCTCGCTCGACGAGCCCGAAATGGTCGACCGGCTGGTGCTGGCTATGTTTTTGCAATTGCAGCATGAAGCGGGAGCGGACAGAGCGAAGTAGCGGCTCGCACAAAAGTGCCGTCATTGCGAAGAGCGAAGCGACGAAGCAATGCAGCTTCCTTCGTCGGGATAAGATGGATTGCTTCGCTAGGCTCGCAATGACGTCTTCGCAGCCCTCGGATCGATCGGCGTCGAGCCGCGCACCCCCAGAATATCCTCCAGCACTTTTGCCCCAGCGAGAAGCTGTGCTTCGCCGCGGGGAGCCGCCACCATTTGCAACCCGACCGGCAGGCCTGACGCGGTGAACCCGCAGGGCAGCGACAGCGCCGGGCAGCACGCCAGCGTGATCGCATAGACGATGCCGAGCCACTCGACATAATTGTCGAATTTCTTGCCGGCGCATTCGGCGACGTAACGGTCGCCGATCGGGAACGGCGCAACAATGGTGGCGGGCGCCAGCAGCAAATCGTATTTGCCGAAGAACGCCACCGTGCGCGCGGTCATCTCGACGCGCTGTGCTTCGGCGCGCGCAATCTGCTCGACCGTCAGCTTCAATCCCTCTTCGATATTCCAGATCACCTCGGGCTTGAGCAGATCGCGCTTGGTGCGCAGCAGCACCGCCTTGGTCATCGCGAAGTCGAACGCCCGCAGCACGTGAAAACATTCATGGGCCTCGCGCAGATCCGGATGAGCCTCCTCGACGATGGCGCCCGCGTCGGCGAAACGCATCGCGGCTTTTCGCGTAATGGCGGCGACCTCGGGATCGACCGCCGTGATGCCGAGATCCGGCGAATAGGCGATCCTTTTCGGCTTGTTGCCGGAGCGCGCGGCCGACAGGAACGAGGTCGGCAGTCGAGGCAGCGACAGCGGATCGGCCGCATGCTCGCCGCTCATGGCGTCGAGAAACAGCGCCAGATCCTCGACATTGCGCGCCATCGGTCCGTGCACGGTGAGATTCCGGTCGATGGTCGCAGATGGTGTGTGGGCGACGCGGCCGATGCTCGGCCGCATCCCGACGATGCCGCAAAAGCTCGCCGGGTTGCGCAGCGAGCCGCCCATATCAGTGCCGTGCGCGAGCCACGCCATGCCTGTCGCGAGCGCGACCGCAGCACCCCCCGATGAGCCGGCGGCGGACCGCGAAACGTCCCAGGGATTGAGCGTGGCGCCGAACACTTCATTGAAGGTATTGGCGCCGGCGCCGAATTCCGGCGTGTTGGATTTGGCGTAGACCACCCCGCCATTGTCCTCGATATGCTCGACCACGATATCGGAATGCGCGGAGATGCTATCCTTGAAGATCGGCGAGCCCTGGGTGTTCAAAACCCCTTTGACATTGAACAGGTCCTTGATCGGGATCGGCAGGCCGGCGAGGAGGCCCCGCTCGCCCTTCGGCTTCCTCATCAATTCCCTGGCTTGGGTCCGGGCGCGATCGAAGCACAGTGTCGGCAGGGCGTTGACCTTGCCGTCGACCTCGGCAATCCGCTGCTCCAGCACGTCGAGCAGATCGAGCGGCGTGACTTCGCCCGATCTCAGTTTATCGACGACAGCGCACGCCGTCTCCCGCACCAGCCCCTGATCTGCCACTTATGCCTCTCCCCAATCGTTCCGCTTCCAAATCGTTCCGCTTCAATGTCGGATCGCATAGCGGTGTAAAACATTTTCCGGCAAAGTGGAAATGCGCCTGATATGCGCGGGACGACAGAAGAGGTGAGGACCTGATATGACGATGCCATCAGATACGCCTGACTGGCGCGGGATGAGCCAGCACGACCGCGACCTCGGTCTCAACAACGGCGTCCATGTGCCCGAAAGCGCCGACCTCGTCGCCGGTTGGGAGCAGCACTCGGCCGAGATGCGCGACCGCCATTCGGCCCATCTCGACCTCCGCTACGGGCCGCGCGAGCGCAATCGGATCGACTTCTTCAAGGCCGCCGACAAGGCGCCGACGCTGTTGTTCATCCATGGCGGCTACTGGCAGACTCGCGCCAAGGAGACTTTTGCGTCATTTGCCGCCGGGCCGATGGCGCATGGCATTAATGTCGCGCTGACCGGCTACACGCTGGCGCCGGATGCGACGCTGGACCAGATCGTGGCCGAGATCCACGCCGCGATCGATTATCTCGCCGGCCAATTGCCCGCGCTCGGCGGCGACGGCAAGGGGATCGTGGTGTCGGGCTGGTCCGCCGGCGGACACCTGACCTCGATGGCGTTGTCGCATCCGAAAGTTAGAGCGGGTATGGCGATCTCCGGCATCTACGATCTCGAGCCGATCCGCCACAGCTATCTCAACGTCAAGCTAAGGCTGGATGGGCCGACGTCCCAGCGCAACTCGCCGATGGCGCAGGCCGGCGGGGTGAAAAAACCGCTGTCACTGGTGGTGGGGGACGCCGAGCTGCCGCTGTTGCGCAAACAGACCGCGGATTTTGCCGGCCATCGCGCGAAGTATGGCTTGCCGGTGACTTACGAAGAGATTCCCGGCGCCAATCATTTTACCATCATGAAGGAACTGGCGTCGCCGGCGGGGCGGGTGACGACGCTGATCCGGCAATTGTTCGAGCGGAC
>JAQGMS010000098.1 GCA_028292245.1 Ramlibacter sp. | reverse complement strand
CCGCAGATGCTGCCGCTGTTCTTGTCCGAGTAGTAGACGTGCCAGCGGGTGCCGTCGGCGTTCGGGCCGGTCATGTGCGAGTCGAGGTCCCACGGATCCGCGCCCCAGGTCAGGATCACGCGGAACTGCCCGGTGGTGAGGCCCCCGGTCTGTCCCGAGGACGGCGAGGACGCCATCGCCACGGTGTTGACGGTCAGGCAATTGAGCGTGGCGACCTGGCTGGTGGGCACATAGCCGGTGGCGAAGACCGAGAACCCGGTGGAACCGGCCGGCAGGCCGGTGAAGCTGGCGATACCCGAAGAATTGGTGGTGGCGCTGCGCGTGCCGATCAGCACGGTAGCGCCGGCGATCGGGCCGGCGACGCCGAGGACCGAGTTGTAGACCTGCACGTTGACGGTGGCGCAGGTGTTGGCGCCGATTCCGCTGGCCTGCGTGATGGACTGCGGTATCAGGTGAAGGGAGGCCGGATCGAACGTGAAGATCACGTTGTAGCTGGACTCCGCCGTGGTGTTGTGCCCGGGATCGAACGGGTTGGCCACCGGGGTCGTCACACGGATGTTCTGGATCAGCACCTTGTCCTGCGCGGTGCCGGTGCCATTGGCGCTCGAGAAGTCGATGCTGAGTTGGGCCCAGGCGCCCGCGGCCAGGCAAAGCGCGGTGCAACCCGCGACGAAATTGCGGAATATGTTTTTCACTGCTTTCTCCTCACAGATACTGATTGATGTTGCGTTCCCGCAGCCGCGCTGCCGGAACGAAAACCAGTATAGGTACCGGCGGCTGCCGCTCCTAGGGAAATTTTCGTGACCTGGTGGCATCGCCCGCCGGCCAATGCCTGCTGTGCGGGCAAAATGCGCGATCCAACTACATTGTTCCTTGCCCCATGAAGACGCTGTTGCTGCTCCGACTCCTCTCCTTTCGTGTCTTGCTGGTCCTGGCAACGGCCTGCGCCTTGGCGCCGGCCCAGGCGCAGAACACCATGGTCCGCATGCAAACCACGCAGGGGCCGATCGATATTTCGCTGCTGGACAGCGAAGCGCCGCTGACGGTCGCCAATTTCCTGGCATATGTGCGGGGCGGTGACTACGCCAGCGTGATGTTTCACCGCAGCGTCCGGAATTTCATCATCCAGGCCGGGGCCTACCGGTGGCCGCCCGAGAGCAACAGCTACAGCCTCGTGCCCTCACGCGGTCCGGTGCCCAATGAGTTCAGCCCCGCGCGGTCCAACGTGCGAGGCACGGTCGCCATGGCAAAGGTCCCCGGCGACCCGAACAGCGCCTCCAGCCAATGGTTCATCAACATGAACAACAACGCGGCGAACCTGGACGGCCAGAACGGCGGCTTCACGGTGTTCGCGCGCGTGACGGCACCGGGCATGGACGTGGCCGACCGGATCGCGGCCTTGCCGATCGTGAACATCGGTTCGCCGTTCACCGAACTGCCGGTGGCCGACTGGCCGGGCGGGAGCGCCCCGGTCTATCGCTACAACCTGGTCCTCATCACTGGAGTCGCCGAACTGTCGCCGCCTCAGAATTCCAGCGATCGCATCTTCAACTACCTGGAGGCCGCGTACCCGCAGTACGCCATCCCCTCCCACAGCGAGACGGGCGAGGCGCTGGGGTACGTCTACCGCTACTACAGCGGGAGCAACCTCTATATCGGGACCAAGGACGGAAAAGTCTGGTACCTGATGCCCGCGGTCAGCGGCGAGCCGAAGGAATTGGGCAGCGTCCCCGACTGGCTGGCCATCGCGCAAGGCGCCGGCTATTGAAGCTGCGCGCCTGACCGACAAGCTTTCCTCCATGAAGACATTTCCGCAGCTCCGGCGATTTGCCGTGGCCGCCTTCTTTTTCGCTACCGCGGCCGCGTGGTCGCAGACGATCACGATGGCTTCGACCACCTCCACCGAGCAATCCGGCTTGTTCGGCCACCTGCTGCCCGAGTTCAAGAAGGCCAGCGGCATCGACGTCAAGGTGGTCGCGGTGGGAACAGGCCAGGCGATCGACATGGCGCGGCGCGGCGATGCCGACGTGCTGTTCGTGCACGACCAAGCCGCCGAGGAAAAGTTCGTGGCCGAGGGCGGAGCGGTTCGGCGCTACCCGGTCATGTACAACGACTTCGTGCTGGTCGGCCCGAAGAGCGACCCGGCCGCCGCGCGCGGCAAGGACATCATGGAGGCGCTGAAGAAAATCTCCGCCGCCGGTGCGCCCTTCATCTCGCGCGGCGACAAGAGCGGCACCCACGCGGCCGAACTGCGCTACTGGGCGCAAGCCGGGCTCGCGGACAAGAAGGGCGGCGGCTACAGGGAGTGCGGCTGCGGCATGGGCCCGGCCCTGAACATCGGTTCATCGGCCAACGCCTACGTGCTGGCCGACCGCGGCACCTGGCTCAGTTTCAAGAACCGCGGCGACCTGGCGATCCTGGTGGAAGGCGACACGCGCCTGTTCAACCAGTACGGCGTCATGGTGGTCAACCCCGCGAAGTACCCGCACCTCAAGGCCGCCGACGCGCAGAAGTTCGTCGACTGGGTTACCTCGCCGGCCGGACAGTCCACCATCGCCGCCTACAGGATCGGCGGCGAACAACTGTTCTTCGCGAACGCGGCGCGCTGACTGCCGCTAGTCGACCAGCGCGACCGACTTCACCTGCGCCCACACCGGCTTGCCCGGTGCCAGCCCCAGCGTATCGGCGGCTCGCGCGGTGATGCGGGCCAGCAGCACGCACTCCCCGCAACGCACCTGCACCAGCACCTGCGAGGGATGGGAGTCCGGCGCGATTGCCGCGACGACGCCTTCCAAGAGGTTCTGGATGCTGGTGGCGCGCGGCGCTTCGGTCGCCAGGCTCACGTCGCGCGCCAGCACGCGCAGGCGCACCTGCCGGCCCTGCGGCACACCGCTGTCGCGCAGCCACAGGCTGCCGCCGGCGAACTGGACGCGCGCCAGGTGCCATTGCGTATCACGCTCGGCAAGCAGGCCGTCCAGCAGCGCGCCGGCGTCTTCGCCCAAGGCCACCGGCGCGTCGATGCGCGCCAGCACGCTGGCCGTCGGGCCCGAGGCAACGACCCGCCCCTGGTCCAGCACGACCAGCGTGTCGGCCAGCCGCGCCACCTCGCCGGCCGCGTGCGTGACGTACAGCATGGGGATGTGCAGTTCGTCGCGCAACCGCTCCAGCCAGGGCAGGATGTCGCGCTGGCGCGCGTGGTCCAGCGAGGCCAGCGGTTCGTCCAGCAGCAACAGGCGCGGCTGGGTGGCCAACGCGCGGGCGATCGCGACCCGCTGGCGCTCGCCGCCCGAGAGTTGCTGCGTGCGGCGCCCGAGCAGCGCGCCGATGCCCAGCAACTCGATAGCGGCATCCAGCGCGATGGCTTGTGCGGCGGCGCCGCTGCGCCGCAAGCCGTAGTGGAGGTTGCCGCGCACATCGAGGTGATCGAACAGGCTGGCCTCCTGGAACACGTAGCCCAGCGGCCGGCGCCAGGCCGGCAGGAAGATTCGCTGGGCGTCGTCCTGCCAGGCTTGCCCCGCGATCTTCACCAACGCGCCTGCCGCGCGCTCCAGGCCGGCAACGCAACGCAGCAGCGTGGTCTTGCCGGAGCCCGATGGGCCGAACACCGCCGTGATGCCGCGCGGCGGCAACGCCAGCTCGACTTTCAGCTCGAAGTCCGCGCGCGCCAGCGACAGGCGGATGCAATCGAGTTCCCCGCTCACGGCAGCACCCGCACGTTGCGCCGGTTCAACAGCGCCAGGCCCAGCAGCACCGCGAAAGAGAACAGCACCATGCCGCCGGCCAGCCAATGCGCTTGCGTGTACTCCAGCGCTTCCACGTGGCCGTAGATCTGGGTGGACACGACGCGCGTCTGGTTCGGGATGTTGCCGCCGATCATGAGCACCACGCCGAACTCGCCGATGGTGTGCGCGAAGGTGAGGATCGCCGCCGTGACGAAGCCGGGGCGCGCCAGCGGCAGCGCCACGGTGAAGAAGGCGTCCAGCGGCCGCGCTCGCAAGGTGGCCGCCACTTCCATCGGCCGCGTGCCCACCGCCTCGAAGGCGTGCTGCAACGGCTGCACCGCGAAGGGCAGCGAATAGATCAACGAACCGACCAGAAGGCCGCCGAACGTGAATGGCAAAGTTCCCAGTCCCAGCGCCTGGGTGAGCTGCCCGCCGGGCCCGTGCGGTCCCAGCGCGACCAGCAGGTAAAAGCCCAGCACCGTCGGCGGCAGCACCAGTGGCAGGGCCACCACGGCGCCGACCGGTGCGCGCCAGCGCGAGGGCGTGCGCGCCAGCCACCAGGCCAGTGGCGTCGCCAGCAGCAGGAGCAGCACGGTCGTGAGAGCCGCCAGCTTCAGCGTGAGCCGGATCGCGTTGAGATCGTCAGGACCGAGGGCAGGCATGGCGATCAGGTTTCGTAGCCGTAAGAGCGAATGATGGCGCGCGCCTTGCCGCTCTTGAGATAGGCGGCCAGCGCCGCAGCGGCGGCATTGTCCTTGCCGGCGGCGAGCAGCACCGCGTCCTGCCGGATCGGTGCGTGCAGGGCCGTTGGCACCACCCAGGCCGAGCCCGTCGCGATGCGCCCGTCCACCATCACCTGCGACAGCGCGACGAAGCCGAGCGGCGCATTGCCGGTGGCGACGAACTGGTAGGCCTGCACGATGCTCTCGCCTTGCACGAAGCGCGGCAGCAGGTCTTGCAGCAGGCCCAGGCGGGCCAGCGCCTCGACGGCGGCGGCACCATAGGGCGCGAGCTTGGGGTCGGCCAGCGCGATGCGCCCGCCGCCCGGCTTGCGCAGCACCTCGCCCTTGCCGTCGACCACGCCGGGTTTCGCGCTCCACAACACCAGCCGGCCGACCGCGTAGGTGAAGCGAGTGCCGGGCACGGCCAGTCCCTCCTTTTCCAGGCGGGCGGGAGTTTCTTCGTCCGCGGACAGCAGCAGCTGGAATGGCGCACCGTTTCGGACCTGGGCGTAGAACCGGCCGGTGGCACCGAAAGCCAGCGACGCCCTGTGGCCGGTGTCGGCCTCGAACGCGGCGGCGATCTTTTGCATCGGCGCCGTGAAGTTGGCCGCCACGGCCACCCGCACTTCGGCCGCGCGCGCGCCCGTCGCCAGGGCGGCACAGCCAACGAGGACCCACAGCACGGACTTGAAAAGGTGTTTCACCCTGCGCTATTCAAAAAAGGAATAGCGAAAGTATAGCGAACGCGCCGGCGGCGGCACAATCGGGAAGCCATGAAGACAAGCCCCCTGAAGCTGCACAGCGCGCTCGGCCACGAGGCCGCCGACAAGCGCATCGACATCCTGCGCCGCATCGGCGACGCCGGGTCGATCTCGCAGGCCGCGCGCGCCGCCGGCGTCAGCTACAAGGCCGCCTGGCAGGCCATCGACACGCTGGGCAACCTGGCGGGAAGCGCCCTGGTGGAAAGCGCCGTTGGCGGCGCGGGCGGAGGCGGCGCGCGGCTGACCGATGCCGGCCGGCAACTGCTGCAGGCTGCCGACGAGATGGCGCGGGCGCGGGCGCATGTACTGGCCCGGTTGGCCGGACGCAAGACAAGTGGCTCGGCGCAATTGGCCGGCGTGGCGGCGCTGGGCCTGCGCACCAGCATGCGCAACCAGTTGCCGTGCGTGGTCACGGCGCTCAAGACCCAGGGCTCGATGGTTCGGGTCGAGCTGGCGCTGGCCGACGGCACTGCGCTGGCCTCGCGCATCACGCGCGAAAGCGCGCAGTTGCTGGCGCTGGCGCCCGGCCTTGCCGTGCTGGCCCTGTGCAAGGCCACGGCGGTGCAGATTGCTTCCAGGTCCCGCGCCGCCGAAGGCCGCAATTTGCTTGCCGGGCAGGTCACACGCGGCTCCCGCGCGGCGGGTGGCGAGGTGGCGATGGCGTTGGCGGGCGGCCTGCAACTGGTGGGGTTTGCCGGCGCCGGCAGCGTGATGAAGGTCCGCGATCCGGCGGTGGCCGGGGTGGACGAAACGGCGGTGGTGCTGGCGGTCACGGGTTAGGAGCAGGCTCCCCGGCGCCGTTCCCCCGCCTTTTCCGGCAGTTCATCGCCTCTTCCTGCATTCCGTCGCATCCCGCTGGCAATGGGCCGGGTTGCCGCCTAAAGTCCACCCATCGAGCCAATCCGGCTTGCCTGGAAAACCAATGAACACCACCGAAACCAGCCCCTTCGCCGCCTTCCAGCCGCTCCTGTCCACGTCCTCTCGCATCGCCGTGGCACTGGTGGTCGCAGGCGTCTTGGCCCTCGCCTCGATCGGCGCGCAACGGGCCAGCCACCAAGCGGTGCAGACGGCGGCGGAATCGTTCTCGGGCCACCCGGCCCACGTGCAAGCCACGCTGGCGCCGGTGCAGATCGTCGTGCGCCGCGCCAACACGGACGCGAAGCGCATCTGAGCGGGTTCGCTACCCCTGAAGCTGCGCTATCGCGATCCTTGCGGGCGGCGTAGCATGGTGGTCCGCCGCCCGCGGCCTTGACCCCAGGAGCACCCTCGATGAACCACCTCAGCGGCATGGACGCCTCGTTCCTGTACCTGGAATCGCCCGAGATGCCGATGCACGTCGGCAGCATGCAGATCCTGGACCTGCCGGCCGGCTACAGCGGCGACTTCTACGAGGACGCGAAGCGCTACATGGGTGAGCGCATGCACCTGGCCGACGTCTTTCAGCGCAAGCTCGAACTGATGCCGTTCGAACTGGCCAACCCGGTCTGGGTGGACGACGACGACCTCGACCTCGACTACCACGTGCGCCACGTCATGCTGCCGCGGCCCGGCACGCGCGTGCAGCTCGAACAGTACGTGGCGCGGCTGCACTCGTCGCTGCTCGATCGCAGCCGCCCGCTATGGGAGATCTACATCATCGAAGGCCTGAAGACCGGGCAGGTCGCGATCTACAACAAGATGCACCACGCCACCATCGACGGCCAGGCCGGCGTCGCGGTGACCAAGGCGCTGCTCACGCCCACGCCGGTGCCGGACCCGGTCAAGAAGCCGCGTTCGCGCAAGCACATCAGCCGCTCGCAACTGGGCATGGCCGAACTGGCGGGCGCCGGCGCCAGCAACGCGGTGCAGCAGTTCATCAAATTGGTCAAGACGCTTCCCACCACCGTGAAGACCGTGGCCGCCGTCCTGTTCCCGGTGTCCGAGGCGGACGGCAAGCGCCGCTTCACCGTGCCCAAGGGCTTGCAGCTGGCGCCCCGCACGCCGTTCAACGTCGCGGTGACCAACCAGCGCGCGTTCGCCGGCCGCTCGTTGCCGCTGGCCGAGATCAAGGCGATGGCGAAGGCCAGCGGCGCCAGCCTGAACGACATCGTGATGGCCCTGTGCGCCGGGGCACTGCGCCGCTACCTGCTCGACTACGACATCCTGCCGGACAAGCCGCTGATCGCTGCCGTGCCGGTGTCGCTGCGCGAAGCGGGCAACACCGATTCGGGCAACCAGGTCACGATGATGCTGGTGAACCTGGGCACGCACATCGAAGACCCGATCGAGCGGCTGAAGGCGATCCACGCCTCGTCCGACGTCGGCAAGAAATTCACCGGCAGCATCAAGGCCGCGATCCCGATGGACTATCCGTCGTTCGGCGCTCCCTGGTTCATGTCGGGCCTGGCATCGCTGTACGGACGCTCGCGCCTGGCCGACCGCCTGCCGCCGCTGGTGAACGTCGCGATCTCCAACGTGCCCGGGCCGCAGTTCCCGCTGTACTTCGCCGGCGCCAAGCTGGCCGAGTGGTACCCGGTGTCGATCCCGGGGCACGGCGTGGCGCTGAACATGACCGTGCAAAGCTATAACGGCGCGGTGGAGTTCGGGCTTACGGCCTGCCGCCGGGCCGTGCCGGACATCGCCGACCTGGGCGACTACGTGGTGGAAGAACACCGCAAATTGATGGCGCTGGTGGCCGGCCTCGCCGCGGCGGCGCAAACGCCGGCGCCGGCGGCGGTCCCCAAACCCATCGTCGTCGCGAAGGCAAGGAAGACAGTGGTCGCCAAGCCGAAGAAGGCGCGCATGGTCAGCGCGCGCAAGCCGGCGCGGGCCGGCAAGCCGCTCACGCATTGACGACAGTTACCGGCGGCGGCCGAACTTGTCGATGCGTTTCTGTTCGAGGTTGCGCAAGTGCGCCAACGCGCTTTCGGATCCTTGCCCCGAGAAGCCGTCAGGCTCGGGTGAACCGGGAGACTGCTTCTGCTCCTTATTCAGTTCCTTGGCAAGAGCCGGCGGCTTCTTTCGGGTTTCTTTGGGTTTCGTCGGTGACATCACGTTCTCGTGACTGATGAGTTGGCACGGGCATGCGCGTTACAACGCACATTAGATGTTAATTGACGAGTCTTGTGTAGGAACAGGCGGATATGGCGTAGGACTGCACCGACATGCGCGCAGCCCTCGCGCCGCCCTATGCGACGTATGGCTCTTCACTGCCGCACCTGGCCGGCCTTGCTGATGCAGGCTCAGTCCAGGCGGATGTTCTTGGCCTTGATCAGCTTGCCCATGAACTGCGCCTCGCGCTTGATGATCGCGGCCGTCTCTGTCGGGCTCGGGCTGATGGGCTCATTGCCGGCATCGTCGATGTAGCGCTGCATCTCCGGCGTCTTGGTGATCGCGGTGAGGGTCGTGTACAGCTTCTGCACGATGGCCGCGGGCGTGCCCGCGGGAACCCAGAAGCCGACCCAGGTGAACACCTCGAAACCGGGGTACACCTCATTGAGCGTCGGCACGTCGGGCAGCACGGTGCTGCGCTTGGTGCCGGTATAAGCCAGGGCCCGCACCTTGCCGGACTTGATGTGGGGCAAAGCGGACACGGGAGGCTCCCATCCCACCATGACTTGGCCGCCGATCACGTCGACCATCGCGCCTTGCTTGTAGGGAATGTGGAGCATCTCGACGCCGGCGTAGTCCTGGAACAGTTCGAACCCCAGGTGCGACGTGGTTCCGGGACCGTACGACGCGAACGTGATTTTCCCGGGTTGGCTCTTGGCCAAGATGACGAGTTCACGCAGGGACTTGGCCGGGACATCCTTGTTGACGACCAGGAACGACCCGCCGCGGAAGACCTGTGTCACCGGGATGAAGTCCTTCTCCGGGTTGTAAGGCAGCTTCGACAGCAGGAACGGCGCCATCGTGAACGGGTTGCCCGTGGAAACGAGGAGGGTGTAGCCGTCGGCCGGCGACTTGGCGACCGCATCGACCCCGAGCGTCGACAGGGCGCCCGGCTTGTTTTCCACGATGACCGGCACCTTCAGGGCCTTGGACAGCTTGTCCGCGTACATCCGGGAGAACGCGTCGGAGCCGACGCCGGCCGGCGTGGGCGTGATGATCTTGATCGTCTTGGAGGGCCAGGCATCCTTCTG
>JAQGMS010000543.1 GCA_028292245.1 Ramlibacter sp. | reverse complement strand
GACATCGTCGAAATCCCCGCAGGGGGTGCAGCGATCGCGACCGCCGGCGTTCCCGCGGAGAAGCGCGGATGGTTGCGTCCCGGGCGGCTAACGCTGTACACGCGCTTTCCCGTCGGGCTGTATTACGCCTGGTCGTATATCGATCTCGAGACGCGATGTATCGTTTACCCGTGCCCGGTCCCGCCGGGCCTGCCGCTACCTGCGCTCGGCCCCACCGGCGTCGAAGGCACGGCACAAGGTCAGGGCCACGACGATTTCGCCGGGCTGCGCCAGTATCACCCGGGGGACTCGCCGCGGCATATCGCGTGGAAGGCCGCTGCGCGCGGACAGGGCCTGATGACGAAGCAGTTCACCGGCCGCGCGTCCGCAGAGCTCTGGCTCAGCCTGGGCTTGCTGCCGGAGCGGTTGCACCTCGAAGAGAAGCTCTCGCGTCTCACGCGCTGGGTGCTCGACGCCCATGCCGGCGGGCTCGCCTACGGCTTGAAGCTGCCCGGGGTCACGATCAACCTCGGCAGTGGAGAAGCCCACCGCGACCGCTGCCTGGAAGCGCTGGCCCTGGCGTGACGCAAACGCTGAGCCTACGCAATGCGTTGTGGCTGACCGCATCGTTCGCTCTGGTCGCGGTGCCGCATGGCGAGCGCCTGCCCTGGTGGGTGACGCTGATCTGCACGGCGTTGATCGTGTGGCGTATCTATCTCGCGCGCACGCGCCTCACGCTGCCGCCGCGCGCGGTGCTCATGCTCATCGTCGTTGGTGCTACCGCCGGCGTGTATGTCCAGTTCGGAACCATATTCGGGCGCGACGCAGGGGTCGCGCTGCTCGTCGTGATGCTCGCGCTGAAGCTCCTCGAAATGCGCACGACACGCGATGCGATGCTGCTCAACTTTCTCGCCTACTTTCTCGTCATCACGAATTTTCTTTATTCGCAGACGATACCAACGGCGCTCTACATGCTCGCATGCGTGTGGTTCATCACCGCAGGCATGATCGGCATACACTACACGCGGCCGCCCGCGGGAACGGCGCCTCAGATGCGCAGCGCGGGCGCATTGCTCGTGCAGTCGCTGCCGCTCATGCTGGTCTTGTTCGTGCTCTTTCCGCGCGTCGAAGGGCCGCTCTGGGGCATGCCGGCGGACGCGCAGCGGGGTACGACCGGTCTTACGGACACCATGTCGCCCGGCACTCTCAGCAGTCTCACGCTGTCCGAAGCCGTCGCCTTTCGCGCCGCATTCAAGTCCGGCATGCCCGAGCCCAAGCAACTCTACTGGCGAGGGCCTGTGCTCTGGGACTATGACGGCAGGACCTGGCGCGCCGGACGTCCGCATCACGCGCCGCCCTCGTACGAAAGCCGTTCGTTGCCCGTCGAATACACGGTCACGGTCGAGCCTCACGGCAAGATGTGGCTGTTTGCGCTGGATTTGCCGGGCCTGGTACCGCCGCGCGCGACGATGAACGCCGATTTCCAGATCGTCTCGGTGCAACCGGTGACGAGCCGCGTGCGCTATGACATGAGGTCGTTTGCGAACTACCGGTATGGCAGTAGCGACAGCGAAACTTTCCTCGAGCGCGCATTGAAGCTCCCGGACGGATTCAATCCGCGCACGCTGGCGCTGGGGCGGGAGCTCAGGCGCAAACTCGGCACCGACCGCGCAGTCATACAGGCCGCACTGAACCTGTTCAATCGCGAAGCGTTCAGGTACACGCTGTCGCCGCCGCCGCTGGGCCAGCACGCGGTCGACGACTTCCTGTTTCGTACCCGCAACGGCTTCTGCGAGCACTATGCGTCGGCTTTCACCGTGCTGATGCGTGCGGCCGGCATACCGGCACGGGTGGTGACAGGCTACCAGGGGGGAGAACCCAACCCGCTGGGGAACTATATGATCGTGCGGCAGGCAGACGCGCACGCCTGGACAGAAGTGTGGCTGCGCGGAGAAGGTTGGGTGAGGACCGACCCGACCGCGGCCGTTTCTCCGGAACGGGTCGAGCAAGGTATCACCGCGCTGGAAACGAGCGGTGCGCTCCCGCTGTTCATGCGCAACGACTTTCCGCTCCTGCGCGGGCTGCGGCTGACCTGGGACTCTGTCGCGAACAGCTGGAACCAGTGGGTGCTCGGCTATACCCCCGAGCGCCAGCGCGGACTGCTCATGCGTGTAGGGCTCGACGACGCGACATGGCACACGCTCGCGGCGCTGCTCCTGACGGCGACCGGGCTCATCACTCTGATACTCGCTATCATCACGCTGCGTCGGCTCGGAATCCGCGTGCGCGATCCGGTGAGGCTCGCGTACGCAGCATTTTGCGAGAAGCTCGGCCGCCGCGGTCTGCCACGGGACCCTGCGGAAGGGCCGCTCGCGTATGCCGACCGGGTGGTCCGAGCGCGCCCCGATCTGGACGCGGCCGTGCGCTGCTTCATCGGCGTCTACGTCGGCTTACGTTATGGAGATGACGCGGGCACGGACAAGACGAGCCTGCTGAGAAAGCTAGCGCGCGAGTTCAAGCCTTGA
>JAQGMS010000072.1 GCA_028292245.1 Ramlibacter sp. | reverse complement strand
GTCTCGCCCCGGTCGATGCCGCCTTGCGGAAACTGCCAGCTGTGGGTGCGTATGCGCTTGCCCCAGAACACCTGGTTTTTCTGGTTGAGCAGGATGATGCCGACGTTGGGCCGAAAGCCGTCCCGGTCAAGCATAATCAAACCCCAAATTTGTAAACTGAGTTCATTATGCACGCCGTCCTGCGGCGAGGCAAAGAGCTCAGCGGCCCCTCGACCGCACCCATCCGATGAAAGCCTCCCAGTTCTTCATATCCACCCAAAAAGAGGCGCCCGCCGATGCGGAAGTGGCCAGCCACCGGCTCATGATGCGCGCCGGCATGATCAAGAAACTCGGCGCCGGCATCTACACCTACATGCCCATGGGGCTGCGCGTGATCCGCAAGGTCGAAGCCATCGTGCGCGAGGAGATGAACCGCGCCGGCGCGGTTGAACTGCTGATGCCGGTCGTGCAGCCGGCCGAGTTCTGGCAGGAAACGGGCCGCTGGCAGTCGATGGGCCCCGAGCTGATGCGCGTGAAGGACCGGCACGACCGCGATTTCATCATCCAGCCCACCAGCGAAGAGGTGGTGACCGATATCGCCCGGCAGGATCTGCGCAGCTACAAGCAGCTGCCGAAGAACCTGTACCACATCCAGACCAAGTTCCGTGACGAGCGCAGGCCGCGCTTCGGCGTCATGCGCAGCCGCGAATTCATCATGAAGGATGCCTACAGCTTCGACCGCGACGTTGCCGCCGCCAAGGCCAGCTACCAAGTGATGGCGGCCGCCTACCGCGCGATCTTCGACCGCTTCGGGCTGCGCTACCGCGCGGTGGCGGCGGACAGCGGCGCCATCGGTGGCGACCTGTCGGAAGAGTTCCAGGTCATCGCCGCCACCGGCGAGGACGCGATTGTCTACTGCGCTGACAGCGACTATGCGGCCAACATGGAAAAGGCTGAAGCCCTGCCGCCGCGGAAGCCGCGCGGCGTGGCTGCCCGGCCGATGACGAAGATGCCAACGCCGGGCAAGAGCACCTGCGCCGATGTGGCCGAGTTGCTGAAGGTGCCGCTTGCGGCGACCGTGAAGTCACTGGTGCTGGCCACCGACCAGCTCAACGAACGCGGTGAGATCGTGAAAACCCAAGTCTGGCTGCTGCTGGTGCGCGGCGACCACGACATGAATGAGATCAAGGTGAGCAAGGTGGCCGGGCTGGATGTCGGCTACCGCTTCGCGACGGTACCTGAAATCATCGCTCACTTCGGCACCAAGCCTGGCTACCTCGGGCCGATCGGGTTGAAGAAGCCGGTCAAGGTTGTCGCCGACCGGGAGGTCGCCGTCATGGCCGACTGGATTTGCGGCGCCAACGAGGAAGACTTCCACCTCACCGGCGTGAACTGGGGCCGCGATCTGCCGGAGCCCGCCGCGGTGGCGGACATCCGCAATGTGGTCGAAGGGGACATGTCCCCCGACGGCAAGGGAGTGCTGTCAATCGAACGCGGCATCGAAGTGGGCCATGTGTTCTACCTGGGCACCAAGTACAGCAAGGCGATGAACGCCAATTTCCTGGACGAGGGCGGCAAGCCGCAGCCGATGGAGATGGGCTGTTACGGCATCGGCATCACACGCCTGCCTGCGGCAGCCATCGAGCAGAACCATGACGAGCGCGGCATCATCTGGCCCGACGCGCTGGCGCCGTTCACGGTGGTGATCTGCCCGATCGGCATGGACCGCAGCGCGGAAGTGAAGGCCGCGGCGGAGCAGCTCCATGACGAGCTGCAAGCCGCCGGCGCCGACGTGATGCTCGACGACCGCGGCGAGCGCCCGGGCGCCATGTTCGCGGATTGGGAACTGATCGGTGTTCCGCACCGCATCGTGATCTCCGACCGCGGCCTCAAGGAAGGCCAGCTCGAATACCAGCACCGCCGGGACGCGCAAGCCACCAAGGTGCCCGCAGCTGAAGCGGCCAGCTTCGTGCGGGGCCGGTTGAACGCGTGATCAGCAGGCGCAACTGCCTCGAGGCCGCTGCGGTCGGCGCGGGCATGCTATGGCTGCCGCCCGTCGCGCAAGCGGGTGCGCAGCTGGAGGAGCCGCTCGCCGATTCGGTGCGCAGCGCGCTCAGTTCCGCCATCGCCAACTCGGCTCCCCCGATCCCCGAATTCCGCGACATGGAGGGACGGCTGGCCTATCTGCGCTGGCTGGGAGCGATGAGCGGGCGCCTGCGCAAGCGCAAGGCCGAGTGGCAGGACCGCAAGGAATTCCTGCAGACCGTCTGGTACGAGAGCCGGCGTGCCGGCCTGGACACCGGCCTGGTGCTGGGCCTTATCCAGGTCGAGAGCAACTTCCGCAAGTTCGCGCTGAGCCCGGTGGGGGCGCGCGGCTACATGCAGGTGATGCCGTTCTGGACCCGGGTGATCGGCGACGGCGACGCCGCCAAGCTGTTCCACATGCAGACCAACCTGCGTTTCGGCTGCGTGATCCTGCGCCACTACATCGACCGCGAGCGCGGCGACTTGTTCATGGCGCTGGGGCGTTACAACGGCAGCCGCGGCAAGCCGCAATATCCCAACGCCGTGCTGGGGGCGAGCAAGGGCTGGGACTTCCACGAGCCGCCGCCGGCCGAAAGAACGCCTGACCCCGGCAAGCCGGCGGACAAGGCGCCCAGCGGGCCGAACTAGCTGCTATTGCACGAAGCCGAGCTTGCCCTTCGCCGAACCGGCCTTGGGCAGATCGGTCGCGGCGATTTCGGTCCGGTCGTCCAGCCGGGCATTGCCGAAGCCGGTCATCAGCGCCCGGCGCATGTCGCGCGGCGCCAGTTCCGCCAATTGGTCCAGCAAGTCGTCCGACGGATCGGGATCGAAGCGGGCGCCCCAGCCATGCTCGGCGCGGATCGACCGGTACAGGTTGCGCGCGATCAGCCGGGCCGCGTCGAAGGAGGGCGCCTCGATCTCGAACACGTTCATCCGGTTCAGGATGGGTTCGGGGATGCAACGCTCGTCGTTGGCCGTCATGATCCAGATCACCTGGCTGGCGTCGATTGCCACTTCGGCGAACTCGTCCATGAAGGCCGACGCGGTGTCGTGCTCCAGCAAGCTGTAGAGCGAGCCCAGCGGGTCGTACTGCGCATCGGCGCTGGCCTTGTCGATTTCGTCCACCACGATCACCGGGTTTGCGTACTGGCCGTCCACCAGCGCTTCGAAAACCTTGCCGGGCTTGGCGCCCTTCCATTGCGACGACGCGCCCGACAGCAACCAGCCCGCCGTCATTGAACTCATCGGCACCAGGTTCATGCCGGTACCGAGCAGTTCGGCCAGCTTGCGCGCGAAATGGGTCTTGCCGATCCCCGGTGGCCCCAGCAGCAGCATGGGCGTCACTTCCAGGCCGTCGCGGCAGTCCTGGGAAAGGGCGACGTGGCGTTTCACGTCGTCGAGCGCGTCGGTGAAGTTGGGCAGCTGTTCATAAAGCGCCGCCATGTCGGGCAGGCCGCTGGGCTTGACCTGGAAGCGCTCCGGCCCGCGTTCGAGCATGCGCTCGTAGGTGGTGCGCAGGCCCTCGTGCTCCCGATCCGGCAGCTTGGCCAGCTTGCGCTCCACGTCATGGAGCCGAAACACGTCGCGAAGATTGGCGATCGGCAACTTGAACGAAGAAGACTGATGAGGAACGAGACTGCGTGATTCCATCGGCCACTCCTTGAGCTTGCTGCATTCGAGCATAAGCTGTGCCAGAGGGCAATGAAGCGAGGTCGGTAGCGCAAGCTGATGTCAGCAAACCGCTACGCTCAGCGAGAGAACGCGCCGCTCGGGGCGCGGTTGTTAGCAGTCGCCTGTCAGGGCTGCTGGCTTTGCGTGGTGCCGAGCACCTGGTGCAACTCACCGCTCTGGTACATCTCCATCATGATGTCCGAGCCGCCGATGAATTCGCCCTTCACATATAGCTGGGGGATGGTCGGCCAGTTGCTGTATTCCTTGATTCCTTGGCGGATCTCGTCGTCTTCCAGCACGTTGACCGTCGTCACCGCCTTGGGATCGACGCCGCAGGCCTTCAGGATCTGGATGGCGCGGCCCGAGAAGCCGCATTGGGGAAAGCTTGCATTGCCCTTCATGAACAGGACCACGTCGCTGTTCTTGACAAGCTGGTCGATGCGTTGCTGGGGATCGCTCATTGGAAAACTCCTTGCAGGCCCATGGCCTGTAGACATTGGGGTCGATTATCCCAGTTCAAGCCATTTGCCGCCGGAGCAGCGCTCGATGCCCGCCAGGTCGCACCGGCTGGTCACGGACCCGAAACCGGCGGCCCCCAGCAGCTCGCGCACGGCCGGAGCCTGGTCGTAGCCATGTTCCAGCAACAGCCAGCCTCCGCTTGCCAGGCGTCCAGGGGCCTGTTCGACGATGGCGCTAAGGTCGCGCAGGCCGTCCGGGCCGGCCGCCAGCGCGCCCAGCGGCTCGTGCGCAAGGGCGGCCAGATGAGAGTCCTCCTGCGCCACATAAGGCGGGTTGCTGACGATGAGGTCGTAAGGTCCTGGGGCGTCTGCCAGCCAGGAGCCCTGGCGAAGCAGCACCTCGAGGGAAAGCGCGCGCGCGTTGGCCTCGGCGACCGCCAGTGCATCGGCGCTCACGTCGGTGGCTTCCACTCGCGCATCGGGGCGCGCCGTCTTGATGGCCAAGGCGATGGCTCCGCTGCCCGTACCCAGGTCGATCACGCGCGCGTTTGGGGCCGCAGGCAACACATCCAGCGCCCACTCGACCAAGGTTTCCGTCTCCGGCCGGGGCACCAGCACGCGCCGGTCCACCCGCAGGTCGAGGCCGAAGAATTCCTTGCGGCCGACGATATAGGCGAGCGGCTCACCTGCCGCCCGCCGCCGGCAGACCCCGAAGTAGCCGGCCCGCTGGTCATCTTCGAGCAGGTCGGTGTCGTGCGCCAGCAGCCAGGCGCGTTCGTTCTGCGCGCGCCCCAGTGTATGCAGCAGCAGCAATTGCGCATCCAGCCGCGCGAGCCCGAGCGTGGCGGCGGCTTCGAGCGCCCGCGCAAGCGTGGTCATCTGCCGCCCAGCCCGAGCTCCAGGTCTTCGAGCTGCTCGGCCTTTCGGGCCAGCAGCAGCGCCTCGATGACCTCGTCCAGCTCACCATCCATCACGAACTGGAGCTTGTACAGCGTGAGGTTGATGCGATGGTCGGTCAGGCGCCCCTGCGGAAAGTTGTAGGTGCGGATGCGGTCGCTGCGGTCGCCGCTGCCGATCAGGCCCTTGCGCGTCGCGGCCTCCTTGGCGGCGCGCTCGCTGCGATCCTTCTCCCTGATCCGCGCCGCCAGCACCTGCATCGCCTTGGCCTTGTTGCGGTGCTGGGAGCGGTCGTCCTGGCATTCGGCGACGATGCCGGTAGGAATGTGCGTGATCCGCACCGCCGAGTCGGTCTTGTTCACGTGCTGGCCGCCGGCGCCGCTGGCGCGGTAGGTGTCGATGCGCAGGTCCGCCGGGTTGATCTGCACCGCCTGCGCTTCGTCCGGCTCCGGCATCGCCGCCACTGTGCAGGCGCTGGTGTGGATGCGCCCCTGTGTTTCGGTGGCGGGCACCCGCTGGACGCGATGGCCGCCGGACTCGAACTTCAGCTTGCCGTAGGCGCCGTCGCCCAGCACGCGGATCACGACTTCCTTGAAGCCGCCGACTTCGCCCAGGCTTTCGCTGACGATTTCAGTGCGCCAGCCCTGGCGTTCGGCATAGCGCGTGTACATCCGGAGCAAGTCACCCGCGAACAGCGCGGATTCGTCGCCGCCGGTGCCCGCGCGGATTTCCAGGAACGTGTTGCGCACATCGTCCGGGTCCTTGGGCAGCAGCAGGCGCTGCAGCTCCTCTTCGAGCTGCGGCAGTTCCGCCTCCAGGGCGGCCATTTCGTCGCGCGCCATGGCAGCCATCTCGGGGTCGTCGAGCATTTCCCGGGCCTGCGCCAGGGCGCTCTCGCGCTGCAGGAAGCGCTCGAACAGCGCGGCCACTTCACTGACCTCCGCGTGCTCACGCGTGAGGGCGCGATACCGCTCCATGTCCTGGACCACTTCAGGCTGTTGCAGGAAGAAGTCCAGTTCCTTCAGGCGGATCGGGTAGCGTTCGAGTTGCTGGCGGAGGAATGTTTTCACTTGGTATTGGCTGGTCGGCGTGAGGTTCTTTTGAACGCAGAGGGCGCAGAGATTACGCAGAGACCGCAGAGGAAGGCAAGGAGAAACATGAATTCTCTGCGTCCTCTGCGCGACCTTTGCGCCCTCTGCGTTCAAAAAGCAGAGGCGCGCCAATCAACGGCAGCTAACGCTCTTTGCGCAGGAAGAAGTGCTGGATCGCGGTGCTGGCGCGTTCACGCGCGGCGGTGTCGCCGGCATGCAGCTCGGCCATCGCGCCGTGCAGCATCTTCTGGGTCAGGCCTTTGGACAGCGCCTCCAGCACTTCGTCGATGTTTTCGCCCTTGGCCAGCATCTTGCGGGCTCGCGCGAGTTCCAGCGCGCGCCATTCGTCCGCCTGGGCGTTCAACTGCAGGATCAGCGGCACGCTGCCGCGCTGGTCCATCCAGTGCAGGAAGCTCTGCACGCCGGCATCGATGATCGCCTCGGCCTGGGCAACGGCGGCTTGGCGGTTGGCCTGGCCGGTATGCACCACGCCGGCAAGGTCATCGACGGTGTACAGGTACACATCTTCCAACGCCTTGACCTCGGGTTCGATGTCGCGCGGCACGGCGAGGTCCACCATGAACATCGGCCGGTGCTTGCGGGCCTTGAGCGCGCGCTCGACGGCGCCCAGCCCGATGATGGGAAGCGTGCTGGCCGTGCAGCTGACCACGGCGTCGAATTCATGCAGCCGGTTCGGCAGATCCGCTAGCCGCATCACCTCGCCCCCGAAACGCGACGCCAAGCGCTCGCCGCGTTCGAGCGTGCGGTTGGCGATGGCGATGCCCTTGGGATTGCGGGCCGCGAAATGGGTGGCAGCCAGCTCGATCATTTCGCCGGCGCCGACGAACAGCACGCGGATCTTGCCGAGGTCCTCGAACAGCTGCCCGGCCAGGCGCACCGCGGCCGCCGCCATGCTGATGGAATGCGCGCCGATCTCGGTGGAGCTGCGCACTTCCTTGGCCACCGCGAAGGAACGCTGGAACAGCTGGTTGAGCGTCGTCCCCAGGGCTCCGGCCTGGTCGGCGGCGCGCACGGCGTCCTTCATCTGGCCCAGGATCTGGGGCTCGCCCAGCACCATCGAATCCAGCCCGCTCGCGACGCGGAACGCGTGGCGCGCCGCCAGCCCATCGTGCAAGGCGTAGGCATGCGAGCGCAGCACGGCAGGCGACACTCCACCGGAATGCGCCAGCCAGTTCAGGGTGTGATCCATGTCGCCGTGATCGCCGGCGCAGTAGATCTCGGTGCGGTTGCAGGTCGACAGGATGGCCGCCTCGGGCCGGCGTGACAACGATTCGCGCAGCGACTTCAGGGTCGGTTCGATCTGGTCGACGGCATACGCAAACCGGCCGCGCAGATCCAGCGGTGCGGTCGTGTGATTGATGCCCAAAGCCCAGACTGCCATCCGGAGATTATAAAATTTGCTCGCCAATCAAGTACTTGCGCTTTCTCAAGTCCTCCAAAATGGACCCGCTGGACATCCTCATTCACCTCATGGGCTTCCTGGCCCCGGCCCTCGCCGTGGCTCTGCTGGTAGCGCTGGCGGCCCGCGTCGTCACGCCCCGTCAGGCGGAGCCGCGCTCCTGGTGGGCGCAGTTCGCTATCAATTCGATAGTGGGAGTGCTGGTGCTCGCGGCCGGACTGTGGCATTTCGGGGTCGACGGCAAGATGGCGACCTATGCCGTCCTGGTGGTCGCCGTGGCGACCGGCCAATGGGCCTTCAGCCGCGCCTGGCGGACTTGAGCCGGGATAATCCCCATGAACCTTGGGTTGCAGGCCGACTCCAAGAATCGACTTGAAACACTGGCATGAGCACGACACAGACACAGCAAATCACCCCGCAATTGCGGCAATGGATCGTCGACCAGGCACAGGCCGGGCATGGCGCGGACGCGGTGCTCAAGTCCATGCTGGCATCCGGCTGGAAGGAGGATGTGGCCATCGAGGCGATGGAATCCACACTGCAGGGGCACATCGAGCAGCAGGCGGTGCAGCAGGGCCTGCCCGCAGCCATCCCGGTACCCGACCCGAAACTCGCCGAATCGCCGCTGTACCTGGACGGCGGTGACCGCCAGGTTTGCGTGTTGCAGGCCATGTACAGCCCGCGGGTCGTGGTGTTCGGTGGCTTGTTGTCCGATGAGGAATGCGAAGCGCTGATCGAATTGGCCAAGCCGCGCCTGGCGCGGTCGCTGACCGTCGCGACCAAGACCGGCGGCGAGGAGGTCAATGCCGACCGCACCAGCAACGGCATGTTCTTCCAGCGCGGCGAGAACGAAGTGGTCCGCACGATCGAGGCTCGCCTCGCGCGGCTGCTGGACTGGCCCGAGGAGAACGGCGAAGGCCTGCAGGTGCTGCACTACCAGCCGGGCACCGAGTACAAGCCGCATTACGACTATTTCGATCCGGCCGAGCCGGGCACGCCCACCATCCTCAAGCGCGGCGGCCAGCGGGTCGCCACCATCGTGATGTACCTCGGCGAGCCCGAGAAGGGCGGCGGCACGACCTTCCCCGACGTTCACCTTGAAGTTGCCCCGAAGCGCGGCAACGCGGTGTTCTTCAGCTACGAGCGGCCCCATCCGTCCACCAAGACATTGCACGGCGGGGCGCCGGTGCTGGCGGGCGAGAAGTGGATCGCCACCAAGTGGCTGCGCGAACGGCGCTTCGAATGAGCGCCGTGAAAGTCCAGGCCAACGGGATCGGCATCGAAGTCGAGGACAGCGGCGCCGACGGGTCGCAGGCCGGCAGGCCGGTGGTCCTGCTGATCATGGGGCTGGGCATGCAGCTCATCGCATGGCCGCCTGCGTTCGTGCAGGAACTCGAGCGCGAGGGCTTTCGCGTGGTGCGATTCGACAACCGCGACATCGGGCTGTCGCAGCATTTCGATCACCTCGGCGTGCCTAACCTGGTGTGGGAAAGCGTGAAGCACCGCATGGGGCTGGCGGTGCGCGCGCCGTACGCTGTACACGACATGGCCGCGGATGCGATCGGTGTACTCGACGCGCTGGGCATCGCGCAGGCGCACGTTGTTGGTGTGAGCATGGGCGGCATGATCGCGCAGCGGGTCGCATTGGCCGCGCCGCAGCGTGTGCTGAGCCTGGCGAGCATCATGAGTTCCAGTGGCGCGCGCTACCTGCCCGGCCCCAAGTCGCATGTGCTGCGGGCTTTGTTCAGCCGTCCCGAAGGTCGCGGCGAGCAGGCCATCGTCAGCCACTACATCAAGCTGTTCAAGGTGATTGGCAGTCCCGCCTACCCGCTGGACGAAGACGCGTTGCGCGAGCGAGTGCTGATGGCGACCCGACGCAGTTTCCATCCGGCAGGCACTGTGCGCCAAATGACGGCCATTGCCGCCGACTTCCGCCGGGCGGATGAACTGCCCCGCATCAAGACGCGCACCCTGGTGATGCACGGCAAGGATGATCCGCTGGTCCCCTTCGCCTGCGGCCAGGATACGGCGCGAAGGATCGCGGGCTCCAGATTCCACGGCATCGACGGCATGGGGCACGACCTGCCGCCGGGCGTCGTCGAGCGCCTGCTCGAGCCGCTGGTGCCGCACCTGAACGCAGGCTGATCCGCGATGAACACACCCGAGCAGTCCCAGCTGGGCAAGCCCGCGCCCTATGTCGATCACTACGACTCGTCGCTGCTGTTCCCGATCTCGCGCCTGCCCAAACGCGCCGAACTGGGCCTTGATCGCGCACTCCCCTTTTTCGGCGCGGACCTCTGGACCGCATTCGAGCTGAGCTGGCTCACGCCGCGCGGCAAGCCGCAGGTGGCGATCGCGCACATCACGGTGCCTTGCGAGACGCCGAACATCGTCGAAAGCAAATCGTTCAAGCTCTACCTCAACAGCTTCACCAACTCGTCTTTCGCCTCGGCCGATGAAGTTCGCGACCGCATCCGCGCCGACGTGAGCGAGGCAGCATGGCGCGGCGCACCGGCGCAGTCTTCCGTCGGCGTGCGGATCCTGATGCCGGACCAGTTCGACCGCGAGCCGGTGCACGAACTCGATGGCCTGAGCCTGGACCGGCTCGACATCGAATGCACGCACTACACACCCGCGCCCGAACTGCTCACCGCGGCCTTGGGCGAACAACCGGTCGAGGAAGTGCTGACCAGCAACCTGCTCAAGAGCAACTGTCTGGTGACCGGTCAGCCCGATTGGGGCAGCGTACAAGTCCGCTATAGCGGCCCGCAGATCGACCAGGGCGGCCTGCTGCGCTACTTGGTGAGCTTTCGCAACCACAACGAGTTCCACGAGCAATGCGTCGAGCGCATCTTCATGGACATCTGGAGGCGCTGCAAGCCCGTCAAGCTCGCGGTCTATGCGCGGTACACGCGCCGCGGCGGACTGGACATCAATCCCTTCCGCACCAGCCACCCGATGGCGACGCCGGCCAACGTGCGCACGGCGCGCCAGTAGGTCTCAGGCGAGGTCGCGAAACGAGCCGAGCTTCGGCAGGTCTGGAAACACGCCGGCGCGCTTCTCCTTCATCGCCGTCACGGCTTCGCGCACATGCGCGTTGCTCCAGATGGCGCCCTGGACCCAACCCATCTGCTGGAGCGAATCCTGCACGGAATGGTCGCGCGTGTAATGGATGACCTGCTTGGTGCCCCAGATCGCCACCGGCGGCTTGGCGGCGATCTCCGCGGCGCATTTCAACGCGGCCGCCAGCATGGCTTCCTGCGTGTCGAACACTTCATTGACCAGCCCATAGCCCAACGCCTTCTGCGCGGGCAGGCGGCGGCCGGTGTAGGCCAGTTCCTTGACCACGCCCAGCGGCACCAGCTTGGGCAGCCGCTGCAAGGTGCCGACGTCGGCGACCATGCCGATGTTGATTTCCTGGATGCAGAAGAACGCATCCGCCGTGGCGTAGCGGATGCAGCAGGCCGTGACCATGTCCACGGCGCCGCCGATGCAGCCACCCTGGATGGCCGCGATCACTGGCATGCGCAGGGTTTCCAGTTCCGTGAACGTAGCCTGCATGTCGGTCAACAGGTCGTACACGGCCGCGCGGCCCTCGGGCGTGCGATCGTCCATGGCGATGTCGCCACCGAACGTTTCGAGCGCCATACCGGCGCTGAAGTGCTTGCCGGTGGAGGAAATCACCAGCACCCGGCTGCTGCCTTCACGGTGCAATTGGGTGAGCGCCTCGTCGAGTTCGCGCCAGAACTGTGGATGCATGGTGTTCATCGCCTCCGGGCGATTGAGCACCAGATGGGCGATATGGTCCTGTTGGGACAGCTTGAAGCATTCCATGGCAATCCTTTGATCGAAACGAAGTTCCGATCAATGTAAGGCAGGAGGGGCCGCTAGGAGCGCAGCCAGTCGCAGCGCACCTTTCGTGCGCGGTGAGCCCGCAAGCGCCAGTCGGCGTACAGGCTCGGCGCGGCGATGGCCAATACGCACAAGGGCAGGCTCCAGAACTGATCGAACACGTAGGCCGGCAACCACCCGACCCAACCCATCACCCAGAGCGTCAGCATCGCGTCCCACAAGTGATATTCCAACGGGTGTTCGCGGCGATGCGCGACATGCCATTGCTTGATGCGTTGCAGTTCGTCGAGCGTCATGGAGGTGTCGGTTGGGGCGCGAAGGAAGAGCTGTAAGTTCGGTGTAAGACTCACTGTAAGTTGCGCGCAAGGGTGCCGTCAAGCGCTCACAAATGGAGAGCAGACACGCAAGTATTGGCACCCGCTGCCAGTGGCTGACCAGCCGCTACCAGAGCTTGGCGCAGTTGCCGCTGAGCACCAGGGGGCCGGGCGCGAGCGGGTGATCGACGGTCTCCACGCTCACTGCCAGCTTGCGCACCTGAGACAGCAGTTTTTCCGACGTGTCGGGCAAGATCGAGATGGCGGAGCCGCTGGTGGGCGCGTTGCCCAGCACGAATGGCGGGCCATCCGCCGGGAGGGCCCACAGCACCAGCCGGCCTTGCGCGGGAGGGGTGACCGGGCCGATCACCTTCACGGTCATCGTTCGGCCGTGGCGCAGCGAGCTGACCAGCAGCTTGCCGTTGCCCTGGCATCGGTGAGCAGCCCCACGTAGCTTTGCGGCAACTTCTCGCCCGAACGCATCGCCACCTGGTCGGCCGAGAGGAACAGCGCGGGCGCAGTCATGACCAGTGCATAGGCCGCCAGCAGGCTGGCCGCGACACCGCCCAGGCCGAAGCCGGCCAGCCCGAACCAGCTTGTCCGGCCGCTGCGCGCCGGTGTGGTTTGCAAGGCGCGTGTCCGGGCTTCGATCGCCCGCCACACGCGCGCCGGCGGCCGTATGGCGGGAACCGACTGTGCCAGGCGGCCCAGCCGTCCTTCCCATTGCGCGACCGCCAGTTCGACATCGGTGCGGTCATGCCGCAAGCGTTCGAAACGTCGCCGGGCGCCTTCGGTCAAAGTCCCCAGCACATAGGCAGAGGCCAAGTGCTCCACCAGGAGTGGGTCGCTGTACTTCACAACGCCAGTCCCTGCGCAGTGAGGCAGGCCTTGAGTTTTTCCAGGCCGCGCCGGATCCAGGCCTTGACCGAACCCAGCGGGGCGCCCATCCGCGCGGCCACTTCACTGTGTGACAGGCCCTGGTAGTAAGCCAGCGCCAAGCTCTGGCGGTGACTGCCATCCAGCCCGCCCAGGCATCCCTCGATTTGCAAGGCGCGGCTGGCCCGCGACAGCAATTCGAGCGCGCTGGGTGCGCCGGTTCGGGCGGCGCCCTCACTCTCGTCCTCGGGTTCGTCCGGCAGCTCGGTTTCCCTGCGGCGCGCCCGCGAGCGCAAGGCGTCCAGCGCCTTGTTGCGCACGATGGCGATCAGCCACGTCATGGGCTGCACTTCCTGACCACCAATGTGAGTCCGGTACAGCGCCGCGCTCTTCCAGACGCTCACGAAGGCCTCCTGCAACACATCTTCGGCAGCCTGCTCACGTCCCAACATACGAAGGGCCAGGCCAAACAGATGCGCGTGCGTGCGCTCGTAGACCGTGGCGAACGCGGCGTGATCGCCACGGCCCGTCTGCGCAAGCAGGTCCTGCAGGCTGGGGCTGTCCGTTTTCATGCGGCGCAGTATAGGCGCCGGCTGCCCGCAGTTGGTACCATGCGGGCCATGAAGCGGCGCGAGTTCCTGATCGTCCCATTCGCCTTCGGAGGTATCGCCATGGCAGACCTGCCCAAAGTGCAATCGCTCGACGATTCGCTGCGTTGGCTCGACCGGCTCGAGAGGGCGCGCAGCGTCAAGGCCATCGGTGCATGGCCGCTGGGCGCCGTCCTCGAGCACTTGGCGCAAAGCGTGGAAATGAGCATGGACGGCTTTCCGCAGCCCAAGAGCGCTCTGTTCCAGAATACCGCCGGCAGTGCCGCTTTCGCCTATTTCAGCTGGCGCGGGCACATGAGCCACGGTCTCGCCGAGCCGATACCAGGTGCGCCGGCCTTGGGCGCGGGCGCCGATTGGAAGCCGGGAGCGACACGCCTGCGCCAGGCCATCACGCGCTTCAACGCCCACACCGGCCCCCTCAGGCCGCACTTCGCGTATGGGCTGTTGAGCAAATCGGATTTCGCGCTGGCCCACAACATGCACATCTCGAATCACCAGGACGAGATTCTGGTGGCGTGATCGGGGCGCGTCAGCGTTCCCTCTCAAAACAGGTCGAGGGTGCCTTCGATGGGCGCCGGTTCGGCCACGCCGTGAGCGGCAGCGGCGGTCACTTCGCCCGCAGGCGCGGGCCGGGCCTCGGGCGAGTCGGCCCTGACCAGTTTGCCCACCCGCACGCCCAACAGGCGCAGGCGCTGATCCAGCTGCACGCGCTTGAGGCACTGGCCCGCGGTTTGCCGGATCGTCTTCGCGTCGGCGGTGAAGTGGTCGATGGTCTGGTCGCGTGTGGCGATCTTGAAGTCGTCGTAGCGCAGCTTGATGCCGATCGTCTTGCCGACGTAGCCCTTGCGCCGCAGGTCGGCCGCGACCTGCACGCAAAGCTCCGTGAAGATCCCCCCCAGCTCCGCGCGATCGCGCACGGCGTGCAAGTCGCGATCGAAAGTTGTCTCGCGGCTCATCGAAACAGGCTCGCTCTCGGTCACCACCGGCCGGTCGTCGCGTCCCCAGGCGGCGTCGTGCATCCATGCGCCGTAGGACTTGCCGAAGTTGTCGATCAGCCATTCGCGTTCCTGGCCGGCGATGTCGCCGATGGTGTGCAGGTGCAGCCTGGCCAGCTTGATCTCCGCCTTCGGCCCGATGCCGTTGATCTTGCGCACCGGCAGCGGCCAGATCTTCGCCTGCACATCCGCGTCGTACAGCACCGAGATGCCGTTGGGTTTGTTGAACTCGCTGGCCATCTTCGCAATGAGCTTGTTCGGTGCCACGCCGATCGAGCAGGTCAGCCCCGTCTTCTCGAAGATGGCTCTCTGGATCAGCCGCGCCAGCACGCGGCCGCCTTCGCGCTGGCCCCCCGGCACGTCGGTGAAATCGATGTAGACCTCGTCGACGCCGCGGTCCTCCACCAGCGGCGCGATCTCGGCGATGGTGCTCTTGAACAGGCGCGAATACTTGCGCACCTCCTCGAAATCGACCGGCAGCACGATCGCGTGCGGGCACAGCTTGGCCGCCTTCATCATGCCCATCGCGGAGCCCACGCCGAACTGCCGCGCCGGGTAGGTCGCAGTGGTGATCACGCCCCGGCCCACATAGTCCTTTAGTAGTGGGAAGGCGGCAACCGGTATTTCATGGAGCGGCAGGTCGGCGTAGCGCTCCCGCACGATCTCATCGACCTTGCGCCGGCCGCCGCCGATGACGACTGCCAGCCCTTTGAGCTGCGGATAGCGCAGCAACTCCACCGACGCGAAGAAGGCGTCCATGTCGAGGTGGGCGATGCGGCGCAAGCTCATACCCCCAATTTTGCGGCCTTGACCGCCTACCCTGATCCGGGTGAAATCCTTCACTGACGAGTTGGCGGGGAATTCCTAGAATCTCCCGCTGGTTCGGCAGCAACGAGGATGGAGTACCAGAACATGAAGCGATGGATCAAGTGGACGGCGGGAGGGATCGGCGCCGTGGTGGTCTTGGTGGCCGCCGCCGGCGTGCTGGGCTACCGGCTTGCCGATCGCAAGATGGCGCGCAAGGTGGATGTGACGGTCAAGCCGGTAGCCTATGTGTCCGATGCGCAGTCGCTGGAACGCGGCAAATACCTGTTCGAATCGCGCGGCTGCGCGGAATGCCACGGTGTCAACGGTGGTGGCCGCGTCTTCGCCGACGACCACAAGGGCCTGCGCTTCGCCGGGCCCAACATCACGCCGGGGGGCGTGACTGCGGCCTACAAGCCGGAAGATTGGGTCCGCACCATCAGGCATGGCGTCAAGCCCAGCGGGCAGGCGGCCATGATCATGCCCAGCGAGGACTACAACCGGTTCACCGACCAGGACTTGGCTTCATTGGTGTCATACGTGCGCAGCCTGCGGTCGGCACCGGGTGGCGCAGCCATCCTCGAATTCCCGCCGCCGGTGCGTATCCTGTACGGCTTTGGCGCCATCAAGGACGCCGCCGCCACGATCGATCACTCGCTGCCGCCAGCCCAACCCGTGGCGGCGGCGGTGAATGCGCAGCACGGCGCCTACGTGGCGAACATGTGCATCGGATGCCATGGCGAACACCTTTCGGGGGGCAAGGTTCCGGGCGGCCCGCCGGACTGGCCGCCCGCGGCCAACCTCACGCCGGGCGAAGGATCCGCCATGGCGCGCTACAAGGACGTGGGCGCCTTCACCGCCATGCTGCGCAGCGGCAAGCGGCCGGACGGCACGCCGATCAAGGTGATGCCGTTCGAGTCCCTGGGCAAGCTGAACGACACGGACACGCAGGCGGTGTACGAATTCCTCAAGAGCGTGCCGGCGCGCCCCGCCGGCGGACGATAGCCCCGCATCGCTGCGTGCTGCCGCGCAACCTCATGGTCAGGTCCTTGGTCGTGCTCGCGGCCTGCCTGCTTCTGGTCGGCTGCGCCGTGCCTGCGGGCAGGCTCGCGCCCGCCGAAGCGCGCCAGCAGGTGACGGCCACAGAGCGCGCCTTCGCCCAGACCATGGCCGATAGGGACCATCGCGCGTTCGCCACGTTCGTCGCCGACGACACGGTCTTCTTCTCCGGCCCGACGCCGCTCCACGGCAAGCAGCAGGTCGTGGATTTCTGGGCGCGTTTCTATGCGAAGCCGGATGCGCCGTTCTCCTGGGCGCCCGAGGAAGTCGAGGTGCTGGATTCGGGCAACCTGGCGCT
>JAQGMS010000364.1 GCA_028292245.1 Ramlibacter sp. | reverse complement strand
GTCAGTCACCGGCGTGCCATTGGCGTGCGCGGAAACCTCGGCCGCGCTGAGGGTGCGGCTGAAGACGCGCACGTAGTCGATGCCGCCGTTGAAATCGAAATTGTCGACGCCGCCGATCACCAGGGCGCCGGGACCCTGGTAGTTGCCGCCGTTGCCGCCCAAGTGCGCATTGTCGGAAGCAACCAGGACCCCGTTCCGGTAGAGGTTGCGCGTTCCGCTGATCGCGTCGTAGGTGCCGGCCCAAGTCACGAACGTGTTCATGTCCGCCGCATACGAAGGATTGGCGTAGTCGAGGTCGTTGTTCCAGAACGCGAAGGTGAACGCGCCGGTGTCGCGATAGCCGATCTGCAGCGAGTGATTGGTGGTCGAGGGGGCGGGGTCGCCCATAAACATGTTCTGGCTGCCGTCCGCTGCGGTGAGCCTGACGCGGGCCTCCCAGCTGAACGAATTGCCGCTCAGGGCGGTCAAGGGCGTCGCGAGGGTGACGTTGTCGCCGGCAATCGCACCACTGACCACGAGGCTGTTGTTGGGCGTAACGACAGGCGCGTCGTTGACGGCACTGACATTGATGGTGGTCGTGGCTGTCGGGCTGGACACCTGACCGTCATTCGTAGCCCAGGTAATGGTCCGGCTTGGGGCAGCGCCATGCGCGGTTGGATCGTCATTGGTCGCGTTGGAGAAGGAAACCAGGCGCAACGCGGCCTGATAGCCGGCGAGCGTATCGCTGCCGGACAGCGCCATGGCATGCGTTGCGCTGTCATAGTGATAGTGGATCGTGTTGGTGCCGTTGACGAGGTTGCCATCGGTGGCGCCGTTGATCGTCAGCGTGTCGCCGGACTGGAAGCCGGACGAAATGGTCGCGCTCGCGCTTGCCAGCGTCGCATTATCGATGTCGCCGACCACAATCGCATTGTCGAGGACGGCCGGCGTTGCCTGCTCGGTATAGCCGACCGTGTTGCCGGCGCCCATGAGGGTCGGCGCATCGTTGACCGCGGCGATGCTCACGGAGATGTCGCGCGTCAGGGTCGTGGTGTCAGTGCCGACGCCGGCCGCGGTGTCGGTGACGACGCCGGCGACATGGAGCGTGAAATTGCCATTGAAGTCCGCCGGCGGGTTCATGGTCAGCGGCGTGGTCGCAAGCGAGGCAATCTGGCTGGCGCCGGAAATCAACCAATGTCCGCTCGACCCATCCAGCGCGCCGACCGAGAAGGTGGCGCCGGCCGGGAAGCCGGTGAGGTGGAGGACCAGCGTCTCCGAGCCATCGTTGTCGTTCAGCGCCGCCATGATGGCGGGCAGCTGCACCGAATGGTCCTCGGTGCCGCTGGCCGGCGTGGCGAGCAGCCGCGCATAGATTTCATTGCCGCTGATCTGCGGCGCGCCGTCCCAGACCTGGACGATGTTGCCGGACGTGAGCACCGCGACCGGAACGCCGCCGACTTGACCTGCCACTTCCTGGTCGCCGCTGGTGGATTGACTGATTCGGAAGTAATTGCCGACGCGTTGGCCGGCCGCATCGAAGGCCTGCCCAAACACGCCGTTGCCGCTGCCATCCTGGCCGTAGGACATCCAACTGATCAGGAAGCCCCCATTGGGCAACGCCACGACACTGGGCGTGCTCTGCTCGCCCAGTGCATATGCATTGACGGCGAACTCGCCGCCGATCGCGATTCCGTTCGCCGCAAAGTGCCGAGCGAAGATGCCGTTGCCGCTGGCATCGGGCGATTGCCATGTGATGACGAAGCTGCCGTCGGAAAGCAGGGCGACCGCCGGATCGGTCTGGTTGCCCGCGATTGTGATGTTGACGGGGAACTCGGAGCCCGCCCGCGTGCCGTCGGCATTGAAACGCTGGCCATAGATGTCGTGGGTATTATTGCCGGTCTGGCTGAAGGATTGCCAGGTGATGACGAAGCTGCCGTCGTCCGCCGCGGCGATCGCCGGATTGTACTGCTCGCTATTGACGAAGGTGTTGACCTGAGACTCGGTGCCGACCTTGTTCCCCCCGGCGTCGAAACGCTGGGCGATGACCGCGGCGCCGTTGCCGTCCTGTCCGTAGGACATCCACGTCGCCACAAAACCGCCGCCGGCCAGCGCTGCCAGGGCCGGCGTGGACTGGTATGCCGGCAAATAGGCATTGGCGTGGAATTCGCTGCCGACGGGACTCCCGTTGGCGCCATAGACCTGGCCATAGACGCCCCAGTCGGAGCCGTCCTGCTGGTAGGAAGCCCACATCACCACGAAGCCGCCGCCGGACAGCCCCACGACCGCGGGGACCTCCTGTTCGCTGGTGGTGTAGGTATTGACGTGAAACTCAGCGCCGACCGCGTTGCCGCTGGCGTCATAGCGCTGGCCATAAATGCCGTAACCGCCGTCGCTGCCCTGGTTCTGCGACTCCCAAGTCACGACAAAGCCGCCGTCGGGCAGGGCCGCGACCGACGGGTTGATCTGCGCGTTGCTGGTGAAGCTATTGACCCGGAATTCGCCGGCGATCGCCATCGGCGTCGCATCGGCAACGGTCAGCGTCGGCGTGTCCGCGACCGGATTGACCGCAATCGCGACCTGCGTGGTGGCGGTTTGATTTGCGCTGCCGGTATGGCCGAGATCGTCGGCCCGGATCGTCAGCGTATCGGTGCCGCTGTAATTCGCCGTCGGCGCGTAGGACAGGCCGTTGAGCGCGGTGTTGATGGCGGCAACC
>JAQGMS010000367.1 GCA_028292245.1 Ramlibacter sp. | reverse complement strand
CGGCCAGCAGGTAGCGAATGCGGTCACGGCTGATGGCGCGGTTCAGCGCATAGAGCTGGTGCGGCAGCGGCACCACGCTGGAATGAATCGGCGCCAGCAGCAGGTTGTCTTCCAGCGCATCCAGCAGCTTGGCCGCCGCCGTGGTGTGCAGGATCTGCTCCACGGTCGGCCGGATGCTTGCCAGCGTCGCCAGATCCAGCGCCCGGGCACGCACCACGGCATCCTTGGCCGGCAGCCAGACGCGGTAGGCGCTTTCGCCCCACACGTCCTGACGCTCGATCACACGGCAGGGAGATGCCTGCTTGGTTAGCCAACACCAGTCGCCAATGCTGAAGCCATCAGTTCCCACAGTCGGCATCCACGTCAAACAGCCTCGGTACGGGTTAGCGCCAGGTCGTACAAGGTGAGCAGCTTCTCGTCCTCCCGCAGCGTTTCCTCTGGTAGCTTCTTGGCGATGCTGAGGATGGTGGCGTAGTCCTTGCTGCCCCACGCCGCGCGGAAGCCCGCGCGCAGCACTTCGAGGCGCGATTCTTTGATCTTGCGACCAGTGAACGACCGATAGGTATCGAACTCCTTGAGTAAGGCCTTCTCGCGCTTCTTCTCCAAATCCTGCGCCTTGTTTGGGTCAGGCACATACCAGCGATCCTGCGCCTTGGCGATCAGGCGCGGATCGGTTTTCTCCAACCCGCGCACGTCCTTATGGTTGGACGAAAGGTAGCTATGAATCTGACTGGGCACCTCGCCCGCGCCGTCGTAGCGCAGGAAGTTAGCTTCCAGTAGCGCGGCCAGTTCCGGGCGGGCTTCGTGCTTCTTCCAGCCCGCGCCCAACTGCTTGATGAACTCTGGGTGAATGTCCTGATAGGTGGAAGGCCGTGCCTTGAGGAAATCCGTCACCCAGTCAATGGCGCTGCGCTCGTCGGAAACGAACAGTTCCATCTGCGGGGCTTGCGCCGCCAACGCGCGCTTTTTGTCGTACTCGGGGACTTGCCCCGGCAGAAAGACCATACCGTCGCGCTCCGGAAAGCGGCTGCGCAAGCCGGAGAGGAACTCGTCGCTGGACAGCGGCACGGGTGAGTCGTGACGGACAAACCACGCCACCAATCGGTCGTAGATACGACGCGGATCGCGCTCGACGATGAACTCGAGTTCGCCATTCCTGGCCTTGGTGATGGACAGGTTCTTGAGGTGCGTCTGCAGGAAGTCCCAAGCCGATTCCGTCGTTGCACCACTTTTCTTGAAACGATCTTCCAGCCCACCATTGGGCTTGTAGGCCGAGATCACCAGGTCCTGCTTCACCGCCGTGGTGGACGTGACCTGTCGGTAGCTACCTTGCACCTTGTCCAGCGCCGTCACCTCGGCCACCACGAAACCAGCCTGCTGCAAGGCCACCTGAATTGCATTCCACACTGATGCCTTGCTGTTGGAGAACACCACCGTCATCCAGCGGCCCGGCTTGAGCACGCGCTGATACTCAGCGAAGCAGCGTTGCATCAGGTGCTGGTATTCGGGAAGTGCCTTTTGCTTGAACTTGTCGATGATGGCTTCAGGCTTGGCATCGGTGGTGACGCCATGCCACGCCTCGACCAGAAAGTTTAAATCGGCGTAGTAGATGTTCTCACCGAAGGGCGGGTCGGTAAAAATGTAGTCAACCGAATTGTCGAGAAGCGGAAGTTTGGCCGCTGTACCCGTCGTCACGGCCACATTTGGGGCTGATTTGAACGCGCGAAAAGTTTTCGCCAGCCGGTTGAGCTTGCCGTCGAGGATGTACCAAGGGCTGCACTCCGCGTGCTGTGACGCAACGTAATACACACCCGTCAGGTACTGGTTAACTTGTGAGAATCCAGTCGGTCGGAATCGGTTCAATAGAGTGGCGGTCCAAATCGCTTGCTCCACCATGAAAATCAGGAAGGCACGAATGCGTGCATCCGGATATGCGCGAGCTTTCTCCCACAGCTTGCCCATTGCCTGCGCAGCACGTGGCAGATAGAAGTGATGGACGTGGGTGAAGCCCTTGGGCGCGATACGTGAGCCGTGATACATGTCCTCGATGGGGAAGCGGCTCGTCGGCACCGCTGCAGGCAGCGGCAAGGCTTCGATCTTCGCCAGTGCGGCCAAATCCGCAGCGTCCGGGACTTTCTCATAGCGCGACTTGCCGACCGAATAAACAACTCGCGATGGCGTGAACTTCACACGCTTCCAGGATTCGCCGGTGGCGGGGTCAACACGCGCTTCCAGAACGCGATCCAGCCGATCCTTGTTCAACTCCGCGCCGCAATGCGGACACGGGAAGACATCACGCACCCGCTTGCTCTCTTCGTCCAACGCCTCGTCGAGAAAGTTCACCATGCCCGCACATTCCGGGCAACTGAACACCTCGCTCCACACCGTGTATTCGATGCGCCCCTTAGTCTTGCCATCGCTGTGCAGCGTCTCGTACATCCAGCCGATGTCCTGCTCCAACGACTGGAGCAGCTTCTTGCCCGCCTTGGCAAAGGCGTCCACGTCGAACGGGATGTTGTAGTTGGCCCCCATGAAGGTGGCCGCCGGCGACAGGTCGTTAAGTACGGCCCGGCGTGCGCCCCATTGCGGCGCGGCGCGGCCTTCCTTCTTCCACGCCATTTCGATTTCGTGCCGGTAGCTGTCCGGGGCCGTGCTGCACCACTGCGCAGCCACGCCCGTCATGCCCGAACCGGCGAAGCCGTCCAGCACCACGTCACCCGGCTGGGTGTAGTGCAGGATGGACGGCACGATGGCCAGATGCGGCACCTTGGTGTGGTAGGAATGCGCCTTGTAGATGGCATCGGTCTTGCCCTCCGATACATCAATCGCCAGCGGCTCGCGGCTGTATTTCACCGACGGGTTGTAGGATTTGCCGTAGTAAGCGACGAACTCCGCCAGCCACGGATTCGGGCAGGCGGTGTAATACGGCGGGTCGGACATCGCCAAGATGGCTTCGTCCGTTCCCTGCGGGAAACCTTCCTGCTTGCGGAATTCTGGCTCCTTCAGCCTGGCCGCCAGCAGCTTGAGATAGTGTTCCCGCCGGGCCTGATCGCTGGAGAAGGTTTGGCCGAGGCACTCCACCGCGCCAGTGGCCGCTTCCGTGCTGAAGTTCAGGGATTGGGTACCGCTCATTGCTTTTCTTCCGTTCGGCCTGCGGCCTGTTGTTGTTCGCGCAGTATCTTGAGTTCCAACCCGGCTTCGGTGAGCACATAGCGTTGCCGTGACGAGCGCGGCTTGTCGGGCACCGTAAGGCGCAGCACACCGCCGGTGAGCAGCGGCTCCAGATGGGTCGCCACGAAGTGCGGGCGCTGGCGGTAACCAGTGTGAGCCATTAGCTCGGCCAGCGAGCGCGGTGTGTCGGCATGGCGGACTATGCGCCACTGCACGTCCGTCAACCGATCAAGTGACTGAACAAGTCCGCCCGCCTCGGGCGCGACTTGATCGGTGACTTGTTCGGTGGGGCCTGTTACCGCCGGGCTTACGGCAGATAGTTGATTATCCTTATCTTTTTCGGCCTGCTCGGCGGCAAACCGGGCCCGCAGGTGTGGCACCAGCCGCCAAGTGTGCGCCGTCTCGCACGGCGATTCGGTCAGCACTTGCACGGTGAGATGCTGGGCCACCGCCAGCGCCGCCGCATGGGGGAGGCCGGTCAGGGCCTTGATGTCGGTCAGATCGACCTGGCCGTTGCGCAGCAGCAGTGCGAACACCGCCGCTTCGTGCTCCGACAGGTGCGCGCCCAGGCTGGCCTGCGCCAGAAGCTGGGCTTCGGAGATCAGCTTTTCCTTGCGCAGGCGCAGACGGAAGCTCTTTTCGGCCTTGTGGTTTTCGATTTCGGGCGGCAGGTAGCCCAGCTTGCGCCAGCCGTCGAAAATCGCACGCACGCCAGTGCCGCCTTGATCGGAAAGGCCGATGCGGCGGAAGGCGTTGACGATGATGGGGTTGCGGACTTCCTTGTCACCGGGGTCGAGCAACTCCGCGCGCGATGCGAAGGCGTCGCCGGGATTGAAGAACTCGGTCTGGTCTCGGAAGAAGCGGATGACCGGCACGCGTGTGGTGTCGCCGAAGTCCTGATGGATCAGCAGATTGATCGCGGCCTCGCGGAAGGAGATGTAGTCCGGCGGGTCGTCGTCGCGCCGGAGGGTGGCGGCGTCGACAGCAAATGGGCGCTCGCTGTGCCGGAAGTAGAACTCGACGGTGGCCTGCCACGCTTTGATGAGGTTGTCTTCCACGGTCAGGCGATCAGCCCAGCGCACGTCGGAGGAGTAGTCCGCCGTGGCGTTTCGATAAAGCTGCACGTCCGCCACCATGCGCGGCAGCACTTGCCGGACGTACTCGCCGCTTCCCAACACAAGAATGGCCCCTCGCGTCGGGCGCAACACGCCGCCGCGCTCGACCAGAAAACCCCATTCACGCAGGAAGGCTTCGTCGCTGACCGTGGTGTCCCTGCCGGGGTTGCTGGCGGCAAAGCGAGCGCGGTACCAGCGGACGGAGGCTTCGTCGAAGCAGCGGGTGGTGTCGAGGTCCAGCGGTTCGGCGTCGAAACGGGTGCTTGCCGCATCGCGGATGAAACGCAGCAACTCATCGCCTGTGCAGGTATCGTCCCTGCCACCACGACGAATGTGCGCCTTCTTGGGGTTGCCATCGAGGTAGACGGGCTTTTCCTGACGATTGGCTTCGGGAACGTAAAACGCCAGCACTATGCATTCGTCCAGGTTGTGAACCGTGCCGTCGATGGGTAGAAACACGCTGATCTTGTTCTGATCCCGAACTTGACCGAGAAAGGTGTTCTGGATCTGGTCAGCATCGGTGATGCCGGTCACGGTGAACGCGCCGTTGGCCTGCTTCACGCCGAATACCAAGTGTCCGCCTGCCGTGTTGGCGAAGGCGCTGACCGTCGAAAGCGCGTCCTTGGGCACGGCCCAAGCAGCTTCCTTGAACTCAATGTCGTTCCACTCGATGGACTCGAGACGCGCAAGCAATTCTTCCTTGGTCATGGCGTCACTCGATCACGAACCGCAGCTTGGCGGCGTCCTTGCCCTTGCCACGCTCGCTGATAAAAGCGTCGAAACGCTTCCGCAACTCGTCGGGCGTGGCCGGCGAGCCGCCTTGCAGCAGGGCTTGCCGGAGTTCGTCGCCCTTGACCGTGATCTTCTCCAAGCCGGACAGGGCTTCCTGCACGGCATTGGCAAACTCGGCGGTCATCGGGTCCGGCAACTTGCGTGAGGCCAGGAAAGCACTGATCAGCTTCTTGGACGCGGGCGGCAGCAAGCCCAGACTGTCCTGCGTGAACGGGTCCTCCAGGTTCTCGAGCAAGGTTTGCTGCCAGTTGGCTACTAACTGATCCAGATCGTCGTCTAGCTTGTGCAGGCGGTTGGCCGCCGGAATCAGTTCCAACTGCTCGGAAGACGGGCGGAACTGGCAGTGCGGGCAGACGGCTGCCGTGAGCAGCGTCGGCTCGTCCAGCGACGAGCAGCTTTTCAGACCGTTGAGCGACTCCTCGAACGCGGTGAGCTGGCTGGTAGGCATCAGGGACACGCCGGCCAGCACGCGCAGCGCCAGCAGGCGGTCGTCTCTACGCAGGGCATTGCGGGTCTTGTCTTCGGCCACACCCAGCCGGGCTTTGCTGTGGCTGGCGATGTAGGCGTTGATGTAGTCCTTCTTGAGCTGATTGAGCGTCTGCCGGTACTCGGCAGCGTGCTCGGCCGTGCGGTCCAGGCTGAGCTTGGCTTGCAGGGCCTTGCGGGCAGCCTCGGCTTGTTTCACCCAAGCGTGCTCGACGGGCAGCACCATCTCGGCCTGGGAGAGGTACGAAGCCATGCCGCCCAGCTCCACCACCAATTCGAGCAGGCGCTCGACAGCGGCCAGGATTTCCAGATTCTTCTTCTGGCCGTCGATGTCTTCCTGCGTAACGCGCAAATTCTTTAGCTTACCCACGGTGTTGTACGGAGCCAACGACTCGCTGAACTTTTTCAATGAATCGAGCCGACCGTGCCAGTCTTTGGCCTCTTCCTCGCGCAGTAGATTCTGACCCCAGAAGCCGAGCTTGCCTTGCTGCAGGTCTGATCCAGCCTTGAGTACACGCGGCACCAGGCCGCTGACCTTTTCCTGCAGCTTGATGACCGGCTCGGTGTCGCCCTGGCTGGCTTTCTGCGCCAGGCCGGACGGCAGATCGAACAACTCAAACAGGGCGCGCAGCACCGCAAGGTTGATCTCTTTCGGTGCCTCGATGTGCTTGAACTGCTTCAGCTCTTCGATTGAGCGCTCCGCGAGTTGCACCAGCTTGCCGGAGTCGATCTTGTCGCCGGTGATCGACATCACCAAGTCGCCGGAATAGACCAGGCCACCCAGCACGGTGATCAGCAGATCCGGCTCCAGGCGGTACTTGATGGGCGCGAAATACTCGACGTCCGAGGTTCCCGAGAGCAGTTCGCCGCGGTTGAGCACCTGGCCGTGGCCCTTGGCCTTCAGTCGGTTCAGCACCTCCTGCGCGTAGCGGGACTTGGCTGGGTCCACCCGATCGCCATCGAGAAGCTCCAGTGCGTCCAGCACAGCGAGGCCTTCCTTGGTGCGGGTGCCGCCAGCGAGCGCTCGCAGAGCATTGCCAACAAGTTGCTTGCGGTTGGCTTCAGTGAGAAGTACTGAGAAGGTGGGGTATTCGGGCGACAGGTCAACAAATCGCTGACCCAGCACCAGGCCCGAGATGACGTTTACGACGTCACGGAAGTTGATGCGATCGTCTGGGCCCAGCCGCGCACGGTCACGCAGCGACACGCCCTTGGACCACTCCTGCAGATTCTTCTTCTTGCCTTGGTAAGTGACCTCAAAGGCAGTCATCTGCTTTTCCTGCAGCCACTTGCTCATGGCGCGCAGGAAGTCTTGTGCCTTCGAGAGGTAGATGGCCTTGGCGCCGCCGCTGGCCGTCGATGCCAGATCCAGCGCAGCGGCGTAGGAGGACAGATGGCGCTTGAGGTAATCATCCAGGCCCGAGAGGCGGAAGAAGACCTCGTCCGACAGGCTGTTGTTGGTGAACTTCGGCTTGTCGAAGGGCTGGATGAAGTAGACGTAGAAGTCGCGCTCGGGCTGGGCCGTGGGGCGGTCATTCGGGGCGCCGAAGAACAAGTAGCCCATGCGTTCGACACGACGTTCCTGCCACTCCAGCTGGTGTTGCCAGATTTGGAAGCCGGGGTAGCGCAGGTCATCGCTGCACTCCATGAGTGCTTTGACGGCACTGTAGTAGGCGCGGTCGAGCGCGTCATCGGATAGGGCCTCAGCGCGCTTTTCAATCTGCGCGTCGTAGTCGATGTCCTTCTTGAGATCGAGGTAATACTGCTCCGTGTCAGGGGCCCTGGAAATGAACTGCCCGTTGACCGTCTTCAGTACCTCGCGCATCACGGTCTGCACCATTGACAGCAGATTCTCGGCGGGGTCGCCCGGCATGTCCTCGACACCCGGCTGATAAAGACACAGCGCGTCGCGCAGTTCGGCAGCGGTTGGCCCAATGGGAACGTGGATATCGCCTCCCGTGGTCAGGCGGTTAACCGCAAGCGCGTTGATAACGCGCATCGCCATCGGCTTGTAGGCCGGTCGCGTGAACGCCTGCTGCACACGCGACTCCAACACATCCGAGACACGCATGACCTCTTTGATGTTGGGATCGGCGCGCAGAACAGAATTGGTCTTGACAGTCTGCCAAAAGCTCTCATAGCTGATCAACGACGGCCGATCAGTTGGCACCTCCTGGTCGATGATCGCCAGCATGGACGCCTCGATTGTCTTGAGTGCGCCACGCTTCTCGGTGAAGTGAATTTGTTCGAAGGTCTTGAGGTAGTCCGGGTGGACGGGGAACAGACGCACGTACTCGTCCATGCGCTCGTTCATGGAACCGTAGAATTTGGCGAACGGCGTGAGGTACTCGCGAATCTTGTTCTGCTGGTCGACCGTCTTCTTCAACAGCCGGGCGGAAACCACGAAGCTGACGTCCTGGCGGTCGATCAGGATCTGTGTAAAACGCTCATTGACGCGCCGCATGCTGTCGGCGACATGCTGAAATCGCACTCTATCGAAAACGGCCTCCTGCACACCGGCAACGAAGCGGAACTTGAGGTGTTTGGTGACCTCGCCGATCTGACGGAGAATCGCCAGATCGCGCACAAGCTCATGATCACGACGTGACTGCAGGTACTCCAGAAATTCATCGACGACGAGGAGCATGCCCTGGTCCGGGAAAACCTCGGCGAACGCGCTCATCATCTGCTCGAACGAGTCCTTATTGTTGAGCTCCTGGTCCGCTGTCGGGAAGGTATAACTGACCCCAAGTTTCTCCAGGAAGCGTTCAAGCTGCTGTGTAATGATTTGGCGCAGGGGCATTTCCAAACCGCCCACCTCGATGCGCAGTACCTTGAAGCGCCCGGCAATCGGCGCGACCGCTTTGACAACTTTGGGGTGGCGAATCATCGATGCGTAAGCAGCATCTTCGGCAACCAGGGACAGCACCGACATCAAATGCGACTTGCCGGTCCCGTAGTTGCCGACGATCAGCACGCCTTTGTGGTCAACGGAGTCATCGAAGCCGAGCTGGGGAATCATGAGCTTGGCGATCCGCTCGGCCATATCGTCGGAAATGACATACGTCGATACGAGCTTTTTGGCCTCGTCGGGCCGTCCGGCGTCGAGCAGCTGAATAACCGAGTCGATCTGCTCAAACTGGATCAGATCTCCATACTTCATCTGGTGCGCCATGCGTTGCTCTCCTCCCCGCCACTCAAATTTCTAGAACGACCACGCCGTCACGGCCATAGTCGCGATGTTCTGGATGGCTCATATCGCCATAGGTCAGTCGATCACCCCGCAGCTCGCCGGGCCACACGGCTACCACACGTTTCGAATGAGAAAGCCGCTTAACCAGATCAAGCGGATTTATCTGCAGACGCTTCTCGAACAATAACTCCAGGTTGTCGAGCAGCAGCAAATCTTGGGTCTGCTCCTGATCGGCGATCTCGCGTAATAATTCAGCTGCCGAGAAGGCGCGCTTGTTGTGCGGAGTCGCGGTCAACCTGCGGCCAAGCTCGAGACCCACATTCAAAGGCTCGATACGGCGCTTGTCGCCGAGCTCACGCAGCAGCTTGGTTTTGCCGCTGCGGGCCGGGCCGACCAGCAGGATCAGTTTGCTGTTCAGATCGCCGACCTCGTCGATGAGCCGTTGAAGCTTTTCGATCATCACGATCCGCTTTGGTCGGAGTCGGGTTCGAGATGACCCTGATCGGGAGAACGATACGCCGGCGCCAAGACAGCGTTTTTCACGCCGTAAAGCGCTAGCGGGTCTTTTAACCAGAGACGATATTCATGAGCGCGCAGGCTGTGATCGGGTGAACAGTCCACACTCATCTGGCGCAAGATGTAGCCCGCCGTGGCCGCCCGCAACTTCAGTCTCAGCACGCCCTTATCCATGCGGTAGTCCATTTGCGTAATCTCGGGATGCGGCTGATCGGGGTGCGGAACGAGTTCAAGCTCGACGATACGCGTCCACTGGATGTCCTGGTTGCTCCGCTCATGTGGTTCGACAGCCGCCCCCTTCAAAACCGCAGGCCGCCGGATTCGCGTGATGACACTGTCGCGGAACTCCTGCGTCTTACGGTCGAATGCGCGGACGTGCCAACGCAGTCCGTTGTCGATCAGCGCGAAGGGAACAATTTCCCGCTCGGTCCGACCGCTCGATATGGAGTGGTACTCGATCTTGAGCGGGCTCTCCTGATGGATCGACCGAGTGACGCACGCCAGGGTGTCCAGATCCGGATGCGTCACGCGTGAAGGGCTTTCGCATGTGACCCACGCCTTGAGCCGCACCGGCTCACCATCGCCAAAACCCTGAGTCAACCACGACAGCACCCGGTCTGCCGGAAAGTCGAACACTGGCCGGAACTCTGGGCCCAGAATGTACGACTTCCCCTTCGAATCGTACTCCATGTTCCCCGGCGCCATCTCCTTATAGAGGGCCAGATCGCGGGTGGCTGCTGCGGACTGAATGCCAAACCGGCAGACCAAATCCTGCCGGCGAATCTCCCCGATGAAGCGAACGCGAAGCTCGATGAACGCGAGGCGGTCACGTTGGGGCTGAGTCAAGTGAACAAGTTCGGCCATGTAATACGCGTCTAAAATAAGAATTCGTGCGATTCAGCGTAGTATATGAGCCGCTCAATGATGTGTCTATGCGCGTATTTTGATCCGATACTAGCCGTAAGGTGATTATGATTGTGCCCTGCTCCAAGATATTAAATAGTGGGATAGCCTGCTTCGGCATCCAGCGCACACCATCGGCCAGCGCGAACGAATAGCGTGGCAGTAAATCACCCGAGGCCCGACGAAGCCGATCGATCTTCTTCAACGTTTACTTGTGGGGTATTTCCGGCCCCCTACGGCCGGAAGTGGTGACCACCCTGCCACACTTAATTCTGCCGGAAGGGGATGAGGAAGCAGTGCGCCTTTGGGAGGCCTACCGCACACGGTGCCTCGGTCAGGAGTCATCATCCGACCCATTGGTACGCGTCACAGTCGATCCGGAAACCGGAGACGTCGTTCTAACCGATCAGAACGATCAGATTGTTCCGCCACCCACCGAGGAAATCGGCGTGTCGAAGCTGGACGCGCTCGCAGATGCTTGTTGCTTGGCTTTGCGACTGCCGTACTCCCGCACCAGATAGTCTCCCGCCACGTCCATCGCTTTCACGAGTAGTCTGAGCGGGAGTTGGTGCTGGTCAAGGCGCTCGAAGCGAGCACCGCCGGCGTGCGTGAAAAATGTGACGCACTGTGGAGCCTCCTCAAGACGGGTGATGACTCTATCGCGAGCGGGTTAGCAGGGACAACGAAAAACGCTAATGCGTGACACGAAAGCCGAACAGTTGGAGCAGCCCATGCAGTCTGGCTAACCCTTAACGAAGCAAGATCGTTAGCACTGCTAATGTGCTTTTGCGCGCCTTTCGCGCTCGATGGACGATGGCCGCGAAAGCACTGGCGCATGGTTCCTGCGTTTGCGGAACTTGCGCAGTCGCGCGCGGGTCACAACGCTTAGCCTCGTGATCGACGCAGTCCGCGCTATATTCTTTTTGCCATTGTGCGCAGATTCGCCTGACACTGAGCACTGATTTACGCTGGCTATGTCAGCCCGCAGGATTGCGCACGGAGGCCGGCTGAGCAACTCAAGAACTATCACGCTGCGCACGCCCAACGCGAGGGGGGACAATCGCCTAGCAAGGCGACCTTGAATTACTCCCCACTCGATCATTGCCGGTCTCTGTAAACCCGCGTGAACACAGCGTTTTGCAGAATTCGATTTGAATTTGACCGTCGGCTTTACCGCCAAAAAAAGACCGCTGTTGATTCTGCTCTGTTTAGCAGTGGCCTTGCACTACTCGCGCCTATTAATCGTCTCAGGCTAGCGCTACTACTGCAACCAAGTGCGTCGCAGCGCTGCGTAGTTGCGCCAACGGGTGCTGCGATCATACGCGTCCAAACGTATTATCTCACGCCATGATTCTCGGGACGTATCGTCGTCGTCATGCGCCGCCACCTCGCTAGAGGTCATATGCCTCGCCATTTCGATGGCGACGAAGTCGCCAGCGGGATTCACCCTAAGACAACACTACGTTGCTGCGCGCGACATGTCGCCCGTCGTTAAAGACGTGCGTGAGTTCCTGCTCAACACCCGACCCTGCCCCGCCTCTCAGCCGATAGTAGCCGCTGGACTACGACTTTCGACTAAGCTGGCATCTCCTCCGCATCCAACGTAATGACGTTTACATCAGGCAATAGCTTTTGAATAACTGGCAGTAGGTGTTCTTGGTGGCTTAAGAAGAGCACTTGTGCCTTGGAGGAAAGCGCATATAGCGCTTGTAGGCCAGCCTGGGAGCGCTTGTCATCGAAGTTGATGAAGAGATCGTCTGCGACAAAAGGAACGAGCGTCCCCTGTTCAGTTTGAAGTTCGAGCGCCGCAATTCGAAGCGCTAGGAAAAGCTGGTCCCGAGTTCCATCGCTCAGCCCTGAAACAGGAACCGCCTGGTTGTTTTGACGGTAGGCAAGGAGCGCAGGAGGCGTCTGTTCATAGTCGACGCGCAACTTTTCGAAGAAACCAAGCGTCAGGTTCTTGAAGACTGCGCTGGCGCGTTGAAGAAGCGGTCCCTGCTTGCGATCCCGATACCGATCAACGGCCCATTTGAGAAGAGCGCTGGCCGTCGCGAGCTTCAGATACTCTTCCCCGGCCTCTGACATGTCGGCTACAGCCTCTTGCCTTTGCGCTTCTGCCAGCGCGGCTTTATCTCCGCCGGCGATAACATCGAACGCCTGCTTGGCTGTAAGGCGCGCCTGCGTCAACTCGGTGAGCTGGCGATCTGAATCCTCTAAGCCGTCTTTCAATAACATTAACTGTGCCTGTGCGTCCGTCACGGGGTGCTCGCCGATCTCGGCTTGTACTTGATCCAGAGACAGGCCATCTGAACCGCGATCCAGTTCCGCCTTCGCTTGAGCGATAGAGTCCACGAGCGTGGCTTTCCGCTGCGACTTTTCCGCTAGCGGCAGTGCCAAGGCTGGGTCGTCAACGTCCGCGATCTTCAGTAAAGGCTCGAGACCACGTTTCGCCTGAGCCATGGTTGAATTGGCTTCCGAAAGCTGGCGCTTGGAGAGATCCAGGAACTTCTGGGCCTCCGCTCTTCTGCCTGATTGCCGTTTGGCTTCCTCCAGGGCAGAGCTAAGGATGCGTGACACTTCGTCGGGACTGTTTTGCGGGAGCTCGGGCATGAGCGCTTGGACTAAAGCCTCTGAAGCCTCCTTGAGCTGTTCCAAGTCGGCCTCCATCGCCTCGATACGCTCGGTGCGATGTGAGGTAACTTTTTCCAGGCGCTGCCTGATGCCACCAGCAGCGTTTACTGCAGCCTCCACTTCGGCGATGTCTTCTCCTACACCGGCGAGATGTGCCCTAGCAAGCGCCCCCTTCCACTTCGTGTCCCATTGATCGACTGCCGTCGTCTTGGATGCTTTGGATGTTTGCGCAGCCTTCAATGCGGTCTGGGCGGTTTGTAGCTGTTGCTGTAACCCTTGACGTTGGATGCGGGCCCGCTCGATCGCCTTGTTATGTTCCTCTGCCGTCGTGCATAACGCGGTCAATCCATCGGTCTCCTTCGTCTGGATCCCGGCCGCCAACAGGGCCCGTGACAATTCTTCCCGAGCCTGCGTCTCGGCATCGCATTCCGTCTCGTAGTCACGACGTTTCTCGGCAAGCGTGCCAAGTGCCTTCAGTGCAGCTTCCCGCCTGGTTAGCCATTCAGGCAGATCATCCAGTTCCATTCTATCGAGGCCCATTTTGGAGGCTTGCGCAGCCCACTGCGCGTCGAACTTTCTAAGCTCGTTTTCTCTATCTTGAAGGATGGCCTTCTGGCGACCATGCTCTTCCGTTGCCTTCTCGAACCGATCGCGCAAACCTTGCAGAGATGCACCATCCGTTTCGGATAGCGTGTGACTGTCGGCGAGCTCATCGGCCAAACGAATTGCCACATCCAGTTGCGGAGCGGCATCTTCTACTGTCGCCGAACCCGTTTTGATGGCTCCCCATTGCTGATCGCGTGCCCTTCGCGCGTCCGACACCTCCCCGACCGTAGTGACTTTGTGAGCGCGAATGAACTGGGAAATTTGCAATTGAAGATCAGCAGAGTCCCCCTCGTGCTGATCTGCTAGCGAACGCGCAACGTCAGCCGCTTTAACAATCTCCTGCCGGCTAACTCGGTATGTAGAAACTCGTTCGGTCGAAGGAAGCTGCATGGGCCGAAGCAGTTCCTCCGTGAATTCCGGGCGCCCCAACGCCGCCATGGCGTGCTTTGCTGTCTGGTCAGCCGAATTCACTGCGCTTTGAAGAACCTTTTGCTTACCGTCACTGGCCTTGTACGGCAGCGCTTGGGCGAGAGCCTGAGCCAGTTGGGGGTCTATCGCAGTTTCCGCCGAAGTGTCGAGCTTGCCTTGTAGGTCATCGACAGTCGTCTGACGTTCAGCCTCGTTGTCCTTGGCAGCACGAAGATCAGCAACAAGGGCTCCCCTCTCTTTAAGCAAGGTGTCAATGGCTCGGAGCACTTTCTCCTGGGGAAGTCGGGTACGAACTTCTTCTTCGGTGTTACCCCAGTCGAACGGCGCGCTTTCGGCGCGCACTTCGGCTATCCATTGCTCGACTTCGTTGCGGCGGAGCGGTAGATGACTCGGGTGGTTCGCATAGAGGCCGCAGAGCTTCGCCAGACGTTCAATTTCGGCCGCACGCTCCAGTATCTTGTCGTCCACATTGATAGCGGAGAGCTGCTGTTCACGCTCCACCACGTCGGCTTGACGTGTTCTCACAATCGCTTCCGCAGCATTCATCTCCGAAATGCCGGAATCGAGCGTCTCTTTGGCGCCGGTTGGGAACACGATAGTGTCACCAACTTCGGCCAGCTCGTTTTGTAGCCCGCCAAGCTTGTTAACAAGCGGCCCCAACCGGCGACTCCGCTCCCACGCGGAGCGTTGCAATTCCAAGTCCCGTTTCTTCTTCCGCTCCGCTTCGAGCGCATCGTCTGCAGCTTTAAGGGCGTCCCGTGCTTCGACCCACTCCTTGGTCCGAACCAAGACCTCCTTGAGCTCCTTCTGAGCGCCCATGTACCGATCCGAGGCCTTCATGTACTCGTTGCTACGCCCTTTTTTCCCGAAAAGCTCGCTTGCACGAGTCGCCAGCGCCTCCCGAACCTCGGCAAATCCTTCCAGGCCCGAAGCCGCTTGAAACAGGATCTGACTGACTGAATTGCGCGGATCAACTATTCCTTGCCCGCCCTTAAGGAGCCTCTCGTGGTCCAGGCAGTAGAGTTGCTCGAACGTTTCTTCTGTCAGCGAGCCCAGAATCGCATTCAAGTAATTGTCCGGGAGCTGCTCGCCCGACATAGACCTCAGGGATTTCTGTTGTTTGGTACGCATAAAGGCCACGCCGCCTGTCGCCGCCTCCAGGCTGCCGGACATCCGGAGGTCGGACTGCGGATGCTTGAAGCCAAGCGGAGACCGTGTTTCTATCCCGAAGAGCAGTTCGGTAATTGCACGACGCACGGTGGACTTGCCGGCTTCGTTCGGTCCAACGATTACATGAAAGTCATGTGTGGCTTTCGGAAACAGCAGCCTATGCTCTGTGAACTTGCCATACGCGATAAGGTTGAGCTCATTGAATCGCATCACGCCTCCGTTGCGCTTAGCTGAGCGAGCATTCCTGGCGCCACTTCCTTCACGATGTCCGCAAACTGACTTCCACGAGCCAAATCCAGTAGAGGGACATCTTCCTTCAGTTCATCCGAGACCTTGTTCAAGAACGGCCGCAACTGTTCCTGCAGTTCTTGCAGGAACTCGGGGTCTTCCCACGCCTCGGAGAAGATTCCTCTCAACTCGGCGAGCGCTTCATTTGCCGCGCCCGACGGCAAGTCTGATTCAACGAGGGCTGTCGCCAATCTGACCTTCTCGATCCACAACTGATCAGCACCAATCGCAGCGGCTTGTGCCAGGACCTGCGCACGGAGGGCAGAAGCATTCCCGAATAGCCATCCATGCATGTAAGTCTTGCCCTCCAGTACTACTCGCACCGCTCGCGGCACATATGCGTCATCCAGCAGCGCGGTTAGCCCCTGCCCGACCTTTCGAGCGACCTCTTCCATGCTCAAGCACTGGCTAATGTCTAGCTTGAGCACTTCCCAGCGAAGTACATCCAGAAAGAGACGCTCAACCTTTGAATGACCAGAATCGTCCACCGTTACGGAAACGGCGCCTTTACGCCCCGTCTCGCGGACATGTCTACCTTGCAGGTTCCCCGGAAAGACAATGGTGGAAGGTCCATCCCACTGCTGGAACTGGTGCACGTGGCCTAGCGCCCAGTAGTCGTATCCCTTCGCATGAAGTTCTTCTACCGTGCAGGGAGCATAGTTCGGGTGAGCCGCGTACCCCTCTAGTGCCGTATGCAGCACGCCGATGTTGTAGTAGTCGCCAACTTTGGGTCGGTAGCCGGCGGCGAGGTTGTCCTCAACGGCGCGATTGGGGAAACTCTGTCCATGGATCTCGACCTTCAGATCCTCGATCTTGTGGACCTGAGGGGTCCTGGACGAGAACGTGACGACGTTGTCAGGCAGCACGAGCTTCTTGGTCATTTCGCTCTCGGAGTCGTGATTGCCGTGGAGAACGTAGGCGCGGATCCCCGCCTTCGCGAGGCGCCCCATCTGGCCGGCAAAGAAGATTCCCGTGTTGTAGTCGCGCCAGTCTCCGTCATAGAGGTCACCGGCTATCACCATGAACGCGACTTTGTCCTCGATGGCCTTGCCGACTAGCTCCTTAAGGGCATCGCGAGATGCGTTCCGCAATTGTTCCGCAGGTGCGTTCTCGTATGCGCTTAAGCCTCTGAGCGGACTATCGAGATGAATATCCGCTGCATGGATAAACTTAAATCCCATTGGTCATCCCCCTCTGCACGATGTTGGACTGCCGCCCTGCCGCGTGACATTGCTCTTCTATATAGGATGGAGTCGCAAAAGGCTGACATATCTTCAACTCCAGCTCAGGAAACAGCAAACCAATTGCCTCGTCAAAGTATGTGACACGTCGAAACTTCGGCTCCCCCGCGGTTACTGAACGCTGTATTTCAAGCGCCAGAGTTTTTCTCCACTGTCTTTGTCTTTCAGTAAGCGAGATTTGGTACCTTGATGATGCCCATAGGTAAAGAACAGCAAATGCGTAAGATCCGTCCCGCGATGTCTGCCTTGCCGCCGCTTCTAGAACTTGATAAGCAGTGTGTCGTGGAATACCCGACAGGTCGATTGAAGCGCATAGACAGCAGCACAGGTAAAGGACGGTGCCATCCAAAGAAGGCATCGTCCTTCAAGCACTCGAACCCGCGATGCCAGAAGCCGGTCTCGTACATGTCGTCGGCCGCATCGAGGATCGGCTGCCGCGTTGCATCGGCGTAGTCACTATCGCAGTACGCAATCGCCGCACGAATATAGCGCTGCACCAGATTGTTCCATTCCGACAGCTCTTTCTGCCGAAGCCTTATCGATTCCAGTCTGGCTGCCTCACGTTGCTGTGCGATCCTCTGGCGTTCGATTTCGGCGCGGCGCTCTTGAAGGGCTTGCAGCGCGGCGTCATAGTCAACGAAGTAGGGACGATAGCTAGGCTGCTCGAAGTGAAGATCGTCCAGAGTGATAAGACGATGCCGCCATTCGTCAGCAATGGCTTGCTCGACAATCACCGGCTCCTGGAACGTTCCGTTAAGGGTTAGTCGACCGGCCTGCTTGGTAACCTCTTCGGCTTCTTTGTCGAGAATGAAGAGATTCCTTCGATTAAAGAACGCCTCGTCCCTTACCGTGGCGCGCCGCAGGTCGAAGGTATCGAACAACCAGATGATGAAAATGCCTTCCTTTCGGTAGAACTCGTCCCGTTTGATGACCTCCGACAGGAATGTGTAGGAAAGCTGAATCTCGAAGACAACCCGCCTTCCGCGCCATACGCACTGGACATCCGGGCGCTTCCACTCCCCTTTCAAGATCTGGCCAAAAGTCACCTGCTCTCGATTCACATCGCTTACTCCCGGCTCACGTTCGAGCCAGTCCGCAACAAAGTTCTTGAGGTGCCGGTGCCGCTCTCCTTCTTGCTGACCCCGATAAATAAGTGCGCGGCGTAGTTCTGGTGAAAGGCGGTTCTTGGAGTACCAAGGGCAATCCGGAGCGGCGCCATCGTGTTCGAACCACCTGTTTCCATCCGTTCGTACATAGCGGGACAGGTATATCGGTCGGCCGCAGATTCCACAGACAACCCTGGGGGCAATGCCGCTCTTGCATCGCTCGACGCGGTTGCTCATAGCGGTCCGGCGAATGTCGGAGAACTCGACTTCCGGCATCGTCAGAAGCTCGCTCGCAGGAATTCTCCTCCTGGAGTGAAGATCTATGGCGAGTTCCAGTGTCTGCTGTGGTTTCATTGAATTAGTAATCGATCGGGGAGCCCGATTCCAAAGAAGGGCTTCATCAAAGACCTTCCTGCTCGACGGTGAACCCTGCGTTAGCCACTGATTCGCCCAGTGCATCCCACCCTGCTGCGCTCGCGTATCGGCGAATGCGCTCCAATGTTCGAGGAGAAGCTTTATTACGTCGGTCGGCCGGAACGTCGTCCGGATGCATCGCCCAAGACTGAATCATGTGCCCGACGGCCCTGGCCTCCTGGGCGAGCGTGGCCGCTATTCGAAAGCCTCCTTCGTCGATATCGCCCCAATGAAACACCGGCACGGTGGTAGGCAGGCTCTCCAGCAATCGAATGTACATGGCGCGCCAGGCCGGAGACGGCATGCCGGCGGTATAGATAAGCAACACATGCTCGTTACAGCGACGTCGTGCTTCGCTATGGAAAGTGGTCAGGTTCTCAATCGTCATCAGTAAGTCGGGAACATCCACGAGACGCCTGACAGTATTCGCGGGAAACCCTGTGTAGGGTGAATCCAGCAGAGCGCTTACCCGTTCCCGTTCGATAGTGACGCTCCCAGCGAGCCGCGCGGGATGTTCTTCACGAAACAGGCCCAACTCCTGCCACACCGCAGAAGGCTCGCGAATCTCAGATTCCGTACTGTTGGCGAGCAGCACATCTAAAGGGCCCGTGAGCTTTTCAATCCGCTTGCTGTCACTGAAAAGTCTCGCGCTGGCTTCCCGTATCGGCAGCGAGATGACTCGTTCTGCCGAATCCCTTTGGCAGAACGCGATTGTCCGAGCAGCATCGAGCCATTCCGAAACACTATCCGGCCCCAGCCCCCGTGTCTTACGCAGCTCCGACCAGCGTTGGATGATCTCCGGGATAACGGGGAATCTGGACTCGAGCACTGACAGGCGGCTCTCGGCGTCGGCGACCTGGTCCACCGCAAGAATGAGCCCCAAAAACTTGGCGAGCCGCCTTGCATCGGTCAGGTTGACCCGTTCAATGAAGCCGGCCTCCGCCTTTCTGCCCTCCCACAAAAGTTCCACCGCGCCTTCAGCACGGGCTGCGCGCATCGTGTTCTCGAATGCCTCTTTCTTTTGGAGAGAAGTGAAATCGCGATACTCGGCGAGATCTGATTTCGTCAATGAGGCATTTCGGGATCGCTTGCCCGCAGTTAACCTCTCGCCTGCCGACAAGAGGCGTTCCAGAGCGGAGCGGGCGAGAATGTCCATTACGAGGTCAGCGCTCCCTGAGTAGCTTTCGTTTTCGGACGCGCGCGCATGGCAGCCATCTCCTCCTCAACCAGCGCCGGATTGAACTCGGGCAAGTCTTCTCTGAACTGAGTTCGCACTTCCGCCGATACGTCGTGCCCCTCGAGCATGATGGTGTTGTTATCGGCATCGCGAAGGATGTCGTAATAGCGGTGAAGGAATGCGGTCAACGTCCCGAGATTCTCACCAGGGCTGGCCATGAAGACCTGCAACCCCAGTTCCTCGAGATATCGCATGGTGGCGATAATGTTGGTCATGTCCATCTTGTTGAAGGCCTCGTCCAGCAGCATGAGTCGGAGACCGTCCTTGCCACCGCGATCGAGGCGATAGGCAGAGGCAAGGGCTGCCCCCGCAATGACGTAGAGCGGTGCACGATGCTCGCCACCCGAACCGGGGCCCAGTCGCTTACTAAGATGGCCTACCACCTTCGTTGCTCCTGACATCGGGTCTTCGCGCAGAATCTCGATATCGAATTCATAGAACTCGCGATAGTCGTCCAGCGGGCTGCTTACACTGGCAGCGCCGGGCGCGATCTTGTCTTCGATGAGCTGCCTGAATGCCTCAGGTACTTCACCGGCACCGCCTAACAGATCGAGCGTCGGACCGAAGGAGGCGACATCCTTGATGAACTTCAGCAAGGATTCCAGCTGAGGTCGGGCTACACGCCGGAAATGGTATCGCTCGCCATTCGAGAACGTTGGACATGCCCTCAACACGTTATTCAGACGGTCCATGGTTTCTGCCAGCCATTCCAGGTTGTTGCTCAACGCAATCGCGACATCGTTGCGGAAGGTCTCCTGGGACGTTCTATATGCCGCGTCCATTTCCTGGCGGAAGTTAGCCAGCTCCGTACGATCCAGCCGCTGCAGCAGTTCGCTCAGCCATTGCCCCGCTTTCCTCCAATCGCCAGATGCCTCCAACGGCGCTTGCTCCTGATACTTCTGAAGGAAGGTTCCGTATTCACCCATACCCGTCGAAATGGCGCCGTTCATTCGCCCTGTAGCCGCCTTTTGTTGGGCACCACAATGTTCGACCATCTCGGAGTACTGGGTGCCGAAGCGTTCTACGAGGGAATCCCAGCGGCGCATCCAGAACTCATGGTCATACTCCGGATGACACCGCGCCTCCGCAGCCTCGGTTTCCGCTTGCGCAAGCCTTCGCCGCGCTTCGGTTTCAGCTGTTTCGCGATTCTTCAACTCGGTTTCGGCACCGCCGATGGCGATGAGCAATGCGTCGACTTGAGGCGCCAATGAGCCAGCCACGTCGGTCCAGTGCTTCTCCTGTTCCCCTAGCCGAACGTAATCGGGATCTGCAAGGCCCTGAAGTTGCTGCGTCTTGCCGGTGACATCACGGGTTGCGTTATCCATTTCGGCGAGGATGCCCAGCACATGCTTCGCCACCAGCTCCTCGCTGGCGACCTTCCTCAGAGTGCTCAGGAGCTGCTTCAGCGCCTCGGACTGCTGCTTCAGTCGCGTGAGTTCAGCCTTGCTCGCGTTCACTTCCTTCTGAAGGGCGTCGCGTTGTCCGGCTCCGCCGGAGCCAATCCGGAACGACCCGGCCGGAACGAGACGCAAGCGCTCTATTTCACCGGCTGATACGAGCATGCCGTCCTGGGTAAGCGTCCGTTTTCCGGGTGCCAGCGCTTCTGCGTCCGTTGTCGCCCGTCGCAAATCACCGAACTGGCGCCGAAGGTATGCCACCGCAGCAGAATTCTTTCCCTCGATCAGTTCCGCCACGGTGCCCGCCTCCGTTGGTTTCCCGGTCGATTGGCGACTGTCCATGGCGATCTTCGCGCCATACACGGCACGCTGCCCGGTCAGGCCCCGATAGATACGAAACGCCTCCGCTTCGTCCTTGTCCCCGGATACCAGCAGGGCTTCAACGTGCGGACCGAGATAGGCCTCGATAACCGGCTGCCACGCCACGTCAGTAATCGTCACCAGATCACAGATCGGCTCAGCGTTCACACCCTTGTCCGTGAGCCCCGTAAGCAAGCGTTGAACGTGGTCAGACAAAGGCGCCCGTCCCTTCAGGACGCGGGCGAGCGACGCCTCGGCAACCTTTAGCGATTGTTCGACCTCGCCAATGGCACGTTCGAGAGCACTACCTCGGCTGAAAAGCTCGCCGACCGCCTTTTCAGCCACCTTCAGCGCAGGTCTCAGCGCAGACTCGATTTCGGCCTGGGCGCTGCCTTCCAGGCGATCGACAAGTGCTTGGAGCTTCTGCGCCGCGGACTTCATGGCGGTGGCGCTCGTTTCCAGGAAGGGAGAATCAGCCGCCTCGGCTAGTGTCCGTCGAACCAGGTTCAAGGTGTTGCGCAGCTCGCTGCCTTTGTCCTGCCGCCGCTTCGTTCCGGCCTGAATCTCCGTCTGCAGCGCGCCATAGTCCTTGTGTGCCGAGTGCGACTCACGCGCGAGCCGGAATCGCAAGGCTTCGGCATTGGCATGAGCGATCTCCGTTGCGCGCCCTTCATGCTCGGAGTTCTTGGTTGCCAGGTGCCGCCGGGCTTTCACTTTGGCCGCAGTGGCCTGATCACACGACAGGCGTTCTACTTCGACCGCGGTCATCTTCCCCATTGCCATCCATGTGACCGCGCGGCGGGATTCCGCCGCCGCCCTGGTGAACTCAGACTCCACGCGACGCCCGTCTGCAATTTTGGCTTCGAGTTGGGCCACCAGTTCTGCCAGTCGCCGAAAAGATTCGGTCACTTCACGAAACTTCTTGATGTTGGTGGGCCTCGATTCGAGCACGTCGTTGCGGACAATCTGATCGACTGACTTGTCGAAACGCATCCGCAAGGCAAAGCGGAAGGCACGGATGAAAGACTCCGTGTGCGGCGTGGTGCCCGTTCCCCGCAGGGCTAGAAGTGCGGCTTGTATATAGCGATTGGCATCATTGAAGAGCGGGTCCTCCCCCGACACGCGCGCCCGCTCCACCAGCTGATGCCGGAAGGTATTCCAGTCCCGCGGCCTCTCCTCCCCATCCACGGTTTCGAGGTGGTCGCTCATAGATAGCTCGATTTTCGGGAGGATGTAACGACCTAGGACGTCGTGCTTCTCCTTATCCGCTGACGCGTAGAGGCAAACGCCCATCGACAGGGGCTCGTTCGTCTCGGAATCCCGCCACACCAAGGTGATGTAGGTTGTCGCGTTGTCGCGAGCCCGGTGTTCCGGGTTCTCTCCGTACTGCCCAAGGCAGTACGCGCGCAGTGACCGGGTGGTGGCTTGCTCATCAGCCTGCGCGTTGAGCGCCACCAGACGGCTGTTCGCACCCAGCATCGCGATCTGGACAGCGTCCAGCAGAGAACTTTTCCCGCTGCCGTTCGGGCCGAAGATGCCCGTAATGTCCTGGAGGCGGAAATCCTGCTGCTCGAACAGAAAGAACTGCACGACGCGAATGCGTTCGAGGTATTTCATGATTCGCCCCCCCTTTCTCCCTCGCGGTCATCGCCTTCGGGCCGCTCTGTGCCGGTGCCCGCTGTAGCTGGATTGGCGACGCGCCAATCGGCTATGCGCTGCAATGCAGCCTCACCTAAGAGGTCCACAATCGCCGGTCGAATGATCACGACATAAGGCTGTGAAGCCGTCAGCTCATCTCCGTCGCCGACCTGCTCCTCCGACTTTTTTGCAATGCCCCAGCGCTTCATGGATTTCATGAGCGCATCGAGCTCCCCTTTGGGTGGAAGCTCGCGGCTCGTCATGAGGCGATACTTTTCGTCCAGCTCGACGAGATCGCAAACCACCTCGCCGTCATCAGTGAATTGTCCGAGTCGCGCCGATTCGTCGTAGATAGCTCGCAGCACAAGCGCGAGCACTGTTTGAGCTACCGAGGCGGTCCCGGCCTTGGGATGGCGGGGTAGCGCATAGGCGTATCGTTTCTGTCTGTTCACTTCCACGGCAATGCCCAGCGGCGCCAGCGCCTGCTTGAAGTCTCGCTCGAACCGCTCCACCATCCAGTACGCGGTCCGGCTGTGTCGGTCGGCGTAATAGAGCACCTGTTCGGCGACCAGCCGGTAGGCTGTGGCCTCCAATTCCTGCGCGGTATGCTGCCCGCTCGAGCGGGCAGCAATGTCGTCCCAGAACTGACTCATGGTTTTTGCCCCCCTCGCCCGCCGCCGGCCGCCGCTCGGGGGACGACAGAGAATGGTCTGCCTGAGAGGCTCGTCCCTGCGGCTTCGAGCCCGTCATGAAGCTGGACCCGAAATCCCCTGGCCACGGTCATCGCCGCAAGGTGCAAACGGCGGCTGTCGGAATCCATCGCCAAGCCGACTGTGGACAAGGTCTGATAGCTGCGGACATCCGCAATGGACTCACAAGCCAAATCCCCGCTTTCAAGGCTCTTCTGGCCGTTGAGTTGCCGATACACGTATTCAGTCAGTTTCGGCGGAGTAATCGACCGAACCTCCCGCGCCCGCAGCATGAGGCGCGCCTTCGCCAACTGAGCTTCGGAAGGGATCTGCCGGCGCAGGTTTGACGGCGCCGACCGTTCGGTAAGCTTGCGAGGCTCGGCAAGATAACCGCCGCTTACCATTTCTCCCGCCGGGAACGGATCGCCGAGCGTCGGCGGCTGGCCGCCCAGTACCGCAGCGATTGCTCGACTGACCATGTGGTCGACCGGGCGAAGGGATCGCAGGCGGTAGTCGAGGAACGCCAATGCCCGACGATTGGCACGGCGGATCTCGTCATCGAGCCGGTCCAGGTACTCGTCAATGCGTCGCAGATCGAATAGCCGCTGGATGTCCCGCTCGAAGAGCTGCTCAGCCCTATGCCGGTCGCCCGCGCATCGCTTTGCTTCGTACCAAGCGATCAGCCTGGTCCTGTGGTGATCTGTGCTGTACAAATCCTCGACCGCTCGCAGGATCTGCGGCCGGCGAGATAGCGGATGTTCCCGGGTGCGCAGCTCCCGATAGTCGCCGATGAAAACCTTCTCTATGTAGTCGCTGAAAAACCTCTGGACATACTGTGCTGTGGTGATCTCGGCACTCAGCGATTCCATGATGTCCCGGATATTGGTGCCCGTATTTCTGACATGCTCCAGAAGATTGCGGGCCTGCTCCGCCGTCTCGACAAGGGTGTCACCTTCGGCCTTGCCCTCCATGACCTGCTGAATGTTGAGCTCGATGGAGCGGATCTTTCCGGAGACGAATACCGGTCCAATCTCCGCGAAGGACACCAGCAGCGTCAGAAACTGACTCACCGTCGGGCGCATGGTGAGTTTCTTCTCCATGCCGTGGCGCTCGAGCCGGAACCAGCCGGCTTCCAACAATTGGTGGAAGACGGTGTTCGCCCGGATACCAAGCGGTGTATCAGGCGCGGAACCGTCGTGGGTCTCCCATGAGTCCTGTGTGACGAGTTCGTCCTCGATGTCCTGCATGATTTCGCGGACGGCGAATCCATGGCTGGGCGGAAGAGGCGCGTCCGGGCCAAATCGCTTTGCGTGCAGACGGCAAAGCAGCGCCCAATACTGGCGACGATTCGGCGCGGCCAGCGGCGCGAACAAGCGGTCCGGCAGTCGCTCGAACAGCAGCTTCGCCGCCATTCGGCCGGGAAGGTTCGAAGAGGCAGTTGTGATCAACCCGGAAACAGCCATGGTCGAACCTCCTCGATATTGGCGACGGCCAACTGGTACTCCGGTGGCTGCTGCGTCTTGATATCGGTGGCAGCCCTGACGTCCTGGATGAAGTAACTAACCAACGCGCCGCGGCAGGTATCAACTCGTGCCGCGGTATTGTTGAAGTACTCAAAGCGGATCAGCGATTCCTGGTCCGGCGTCAACTTAGGATGAGCAACGAGCCTCACGCGCACCTTGGCCATCCACGCCTCGTCATCCTGGTCAAGCCGCTCGGCCGGGGAATCCAGAAGCTTCGCGCTTTCGATCCGGCCTAGCGCGTAGTCGCGGAAATCCTGATTGGTCGAACAGAAGGCGCGTACATGCCATCGTCGACCCGCTCGAATCAGGCTGTGGGGCGAAATTGCCCTCTGATGGGGTGAAGGCTCCCGCATCGACCGATAAGTGATCTGCAACGCGCGGCGAACCCGTATGGCTTCCGACAGAAGAGCAAAAACGCGCGGGGACGGGACCGACAGTTCTGGGAACGCCGCCCAGATCGCGCGGCCGGGTGACGGGTCGGAAATGATGTGAGGTACCCCGACCAGGGCTAGGTACTGCGAGAGCGAGGCCGCATTGCTCTGCTTTCGCGCGTCGGCGTTCGGGCCGGTTCGGTAGACCTCGGACGTCGCGTGATAGCTCCGGGTTTTGCTATCCCAGTCCATCCAACCGGGATGCTTTTCACGGAATTCTCGAATCCACTCACTTGCACGTACGCTGCTGAGCTCGAACAGCTCCCGCAGGCGGCCGTTGTTAAGCCGCCCCTCCCATAAAAGTATCGAAGCCAGCAACGCTAGTCGCTGTTCCTGTAGGTCGCCTTTGCGAATCACATGGGTAACCGTAAGTTACGAATTGCCATATCTTACGATAAAGCATAATATATGGGCAAGACGTTTCCCCTATCGAGCTGCGGCCGGCTCCAGGGGCATTACAGGAAGGAAAATCGAGGCGGTTGGGGTTCAGAAATTCTCGGTACGGCGTAATCCAGACGCTTAGTCACCGTGCTGGGGAAAATTGCGATACGAGGGGGGCAGGTTGCCGATCAATCTGAATGCGTTCCCGCTGCGGATTCCCAATCGCAGCCTTGAAACCTGTCGGATTCCCTACGACAAGGAGAGCCTGGACAGCCTGCGCTCCCAACATCGGGCAACCCATGCTTTTCGTCGCCAAGGCGAAAACGTCCGCATCTTCGGTAGTGACGGGAGGTTTCCCGTTTCAGGTTCTCCCGAAACATTAGCCCTGCAAGACAACCTGGGCGTCTTCTGTTTCCTCGTAAAGGACGGTTTGACGCGGCATCTCGCCGGCCTTGGCCGCCGTCCTCTTGGCTTCAAGCCAATCGAACTGGTCAGCGCAAAGCCCGAAGACAACCTGCTGGCTTCCCTACTCGGAAATGCATATCCCTTCCAGATCTGCGCCAAGTACTCGATAGATACGCGCTTCATTCAGGGGCAGCCATTCCTGCTCATCGACTGCAGCACGCGCAAGGTACTGAGGGAGTCTTGCCTGTACTTCGTCGAGAAGGGTTTCAACATCTTAGGCCGGTATGTCGTCACCGAAGAGCAAGACGGTTACAGGAAACGTTTTGGATCAGTAGCATCGCTGAAGGGCGAGACGCTGCACGTTACACGCCGCGACGGCCAGGTTCAACAGATCCAAGCCAAAGACGCGTATCTGGAGGCGAGCCGTACGAACTTTGACGACTACATCGTTCACACGCACGGCGCGAAGAAAGACGCAATCGTTGAACGCATCAGGCAGACCGTATCGGTCTTCAATGGTGGGGTGAACAAGAAAGAACGCATCGAAACGCTGAAGAAGTACTTTCAATCGAAGACCATTCCCATGATCGATGGGACGCGAATCGAAATCGACGAAGCTCCGGATATCCAGGCCCAATGCGATCAGATGCCGAGGCCGGTATTCGTGTTCAACGACAACGGAGAAGCCGATTGGACCGAAAAGGGGCTCACCCAGTACGGCCCCTATACGAAGCGCACGTTCGATCGTAACGATCCGTCGATCTGCGTGATCTGCGCTCAGCAGGACAAAGGGCGCGTAGAGCAATTCGTCCGCAAGCTCCTCAAGGGGATTTCCTCGAGCAAGTACTTCAAAGGCGGTCTCGAAAGCAAATTCTCCCTAGGGACCAGCCGTGTCGAGGTTTTCACCACTGCCACAGACAGCGTGGCGGCGTATAAGACCGCCATCGAATCCGCTATTCGAAAGAAGGCGGATGACGGTGGGCGCTGGGATCTTGCGCTGGTTCAGGTGCGGCAGTCCTTCAAAAAGCTCAAGGTGGCGGAAAACCCGTACTACGTGGGAAAGAGCCTGTTTTTCCTCCATCAGGTCCCTGTCCAGGATTTCACGATGGAGCTCCTGGGGCAGTCAGACATTTCGCTTGGATACTCACTTAACAACATGGCCTTGGCCTGTTACGCGAAAACAGGCGGCGTGCCCTGGCTGCTCAAATCCTCGCCGACCCTTTCCCACGAACTGGTCATCGGCATCGGTAGCGCCAATATCGGGCAGGAACGCGGCGCAGACAATCAGCGAATCATGGGCATTACGACTGTGTTCTCCGGAGACGGTAGTTACATTGTGTCGAATACATCGAAGGCCGTCGTCCCCGAGGCCTACTGCGAAGCGTTGACGGCGGTTCTGAGTGAGACGATAGAGAAGATCCAGAAGCGGATGAACTGGCAGAAGGGCGACACCATCCGCCTGGTATTCCACGCGCAGGTCAAGAAGTTCAACAAGGAAGAGATCGAGGCCGTCCGCGCCGTCATCGACAAGTATCGCGAGTACCAGATCGAATATGCATTTCTGAAGATCTCCGAAGATCACGGACTGCACATGTTCGATACCGCAACCACCGGCGCGCAGAAAGGCCGCTTGGCACCGCAACGTGGGAAAACGCTGAAGCTCTCCAAGAGCGAGATGCTCGTGTATCTGATCGGGCAGCGCGAACTGCGGCAGGACACCGATGGCCATCCCCGAGGCTTGATCGTGGACGTGCACAGGGACTCGACGTTCAAGGACATCAAGTATCTGAGTGCCCAGCTTTACAGCTTTGCCTCACATTCCTGGCGCAGCTATTTCCCGAACCCGATGCCGGTCACGATCAGTTACTCCGATCTGATCGCCAGGAACCTCGGATGGCTGAATCAGCTTCCCGGCTGGAATGATTCGGTCATGATCGGGAAGATCGGACAATCCCAATGGTTCCTATAGAAAAGGAAAACGCTTACCAGTTGCGCGATCACCTTTTTGGAAAAGTGATCGAGAACGCACGGGCGGACCCCTTCAAATCCTCCTTCTTGCGTTTCCTCGGACTGCCGGTAGACGGCGGCCCTTCGTTCGAATTCTCCAAGCTTTCCTTGTACCAACGCTGTGCGATCTCTGGCCTAAATGTCCCGGAAGAAGCCGTGTCTCTTCAGGATCTCTCTCGCCTTCTTGGACAGGCGTCCAAAATCGACTCGACGCCTAGACCCTGGGTATCCGATGTTTTCGGGGTGATCGCTGTGAAATGGTTAGTCGAGCGAACGAACGACAGCCGAATTGCAACCGAGTACAAGCATTGGGTTTCTGGATTTATTGCTCTGCAGACTACTGGCGATCATCTCAATCCCATTGAGAAGGATGTCTCGGCGTATATCAGTCAAGGGGAAGCGGCAGTCTATACATCCGCCTGCATTCCGCTGTTCTTTCACTATCGAGAAATCAGGCGCATTGACGACCACCAGCTTCGCCAGGCTTTGATCAGCCGCTTCATGGGTGAATTTCGCGCGCAGGCGCGCGGTGATGCTTCGACGGCGCTCTTGAGCTTGATGTTGTACGTCTTCGATCAGGTCAATCAAGATGTCGCAATCGTGCCACCGAAGGGCTGGACGCTCAATGAGCTTCTGGAGTTTCTTGAACATATTCCCGTTGGACTGAAACGGTGGACATGGGAACAGGCCGGACGCACTAAAGGTGCCGAGCCGGTCAAGTGGCGAGTGGACAACGAATACCATGTGCAGAACCTGCTCTATCTAATGCTGGCGCCCATCTTTAACGACATTGCCGATGAAGTGTATCTGCAGCCGGTCGGGCAGAAGACCCCGCGCATGGATCTGTACCTACCGACCTTGAACACAATCATCGAGGTCAAGTACAGAAAGGAAACAAAGAAGTCCTTTTCAACCCTGATCGGCGAGATCGCTGAGGACGCCTCTCTCTATCGCGCCGACCCCAAGTACAAGGATGCGCAGATCATCAGTTTCTTGTGGGATTGCACACGTGCAACGCAGGAGCATCCGAAGTTCAAAGAAGGTGTGCTGAAGCTGGATGGCATAGACGGTTGTGTCGTGATTAGCGCCCCATCAACAATGGACTTTTAGCTTTATCGTCGAATCGCAATCTTCCAACTCGGCTTTCCCTCCTGAAACTCAAAACACTTCGTCTCTACAACTTCCAGTCATTCGTACGCATTCGCTCAAACGCGCAGATAAGACATGTCTCCCATCACTTTGGCGTTTGCTTGACGTGTAGGCATGACGATTGGCTACCTACGTTATCCGGCTCGCGTCCTTAGAAGAGTTGTCGCGGTCATTTTCAACCCGCGGCGCATTCTATGTACTCGGCGCCGGAGTCTCAGTTCCTCACGTCCCAATAACCCATCAGTTAAGCGAGCTGATTCTCGATTCCTTCCTTGCGGGCGGAATATTTCAAACTACTCCCATTCCACGTGCCCCCCCGGCGGCCACCTCAAACTCCTCCCCCCGTGGCCGGGTCACTCCCCTACCCTTGCGGCGGGACGGGTGGGACTTCTGCGTAATGCGCCAGCATGGCGCTATACACCGGGTTCAATTCCGGGGCGTAGAGATCGGGGTGGATCACGCCCTCTTTGAGGTTGTCGAGCACGACGTATTGGGTGCAGCCGCCGAACGCTCGCCAGGCCTGCTCATGCAGTTGCGCCCAGATCTGCTGGTCGGTCTTCCACACCACCTTGCGGACGCTCTTGCCGGAATACTTGAGCGTCATCACGAACAGATACGGGCGCTTGTATTTGCCCGTGTGGTGAGTGTCAGCGCGCCCTCTCACCACAACAACCGCAGGCTGCAAGCTCTCCGCGCCAAATCGCTTCGGACCGAGCCACGGCACGCCGTCCGGCAAGCCTTTACAGCTTGAGAACTGTCAGAAATCTCGCTATACTTCTACCACTCTGGAGCTATCGCCATGCTAACCCTCGCCAAACAAGTCCTTGAGCACGCCGCCGGATTGCCGGAAGGCACGCCTTTGGTCGCCAAAGAACTGTTGCACTTGGGCAGCCGCGCAGCCGTAGACCAAGTACTGTCCCGCCTGGTGCAGCGTGGCACCCTGCTGCGCGCCGGCCGCGGCATCTATGTCCTGCCCGTCGAAAGCCGCTTTGGCACCCGCGCGCCTTCGGCCGTCAAGATGGTCGAGGGCTTGGCGAATCAGCGTGGGGAAATCATCGTGTCGCACGGCGCCGCCGCCGCCAACGCGCTGGGCCTGACCACACAGGTGCCGATGCGGGCGGTCTATCTCACGTCCGGCCGCAGTCGCCGCTTGAAGTTGGGCGCACAAATGGTTGAGTTCCGACACGCGCCGATTTGGCAACTGATCTTTCCCGGGCGAGTTGCAGGTGAGGTGGTGCGTGCGCTGGCTTGGCTGGGTCCGGAAAAGGCCGGCGAAGCGATCCAGAAACTGCGCGCCAAACTGCCCGCATCCGAGCTGAAGGAAGTCGCGTCGGCACGGTCGCGCCTACCGACGTGGATGGCCCAAGAGGTCAGCGCCCTAGTGAACCATGGCTGAGTTCTTCCAGCTCTCCACCGCCGAACGCCTGGACGCGCTCAACGCCGCAGCTGACACATCGGGCCTGCTCCCCCATCTACTGGAAAAAGACATCTGGGTGGTCTGGTCGCTGCGACACCTCTTTGCCGGCCCATACGCGGAGCACTTGGTATTCAAGGGCGGCACGTCCTTGTCGAAAGCCTACGGTGTCATCCGGCGCTTCTCTGAAGACGTGGACCTGACCTATGACATCCGCACTATCGCCGGTGATCTGGTGGGCGATGCGGATGCGCCGCTGCCCGCCAGCAAGAGCCAGGAGAAGAAATGGACCAAAGAGATACGTGCGCGCCTCTCGGAATGGGTCGGCGCCGCGATCGTGCCAAGTCTCAAGCTCGATCTTGAACAGCACGGCCTACCGGCAACCGTGCGAGCCGAGGGCGACAAAGCGTTCATCGGCTACACGCCGTGGGCACCGGCACGGGCTATGTCGCGCCCGCCGTCATGTTGGAGTTCGGCGCCCGCTCCACCGGCGAGCCCAGCGAACCGCGCCCCATCCACTGCGATGCGGCCGCGCATCTGCAGGGAGTGGCGTTTCCGACCGCAACACCACAGGTCATGCGCGCCGAACGCACCTTCTGGGAGAAGGCCACGGCGATTCACGTTTTCTGTGCACAAGGTGCCTTCCGTGGCGGTGACCGCTTCGCGCGCCACTGGCATGACGTGACTCGACTGGATGCCGCCGGCTTCGTAGATGCAGCCATCGCGGACAAAGCCCTCGCCCGCGCGGTTGCCGATCACAAGAGCGTGTTCTTTGCAGAAAAGAACACGCACGGTGATGCCATCGACTATCACGCAGCGGTCGCAGGCGGACTCCAGCTTGTACCTGATGACGGCGCGTTGGCCAAATTGGCTGCCGACTATCAACACATGGTCGATGACAGCTTGTTCCTCGACGACGCCGAGCCATTCGAAGCGCTGATGGCGCGATGCCAAGCGATCCAGCAGAAAGCCAACACAAAGCAACCACCACAATAAGATTCAATTGACGTGAAATAAGAATCTCTGCCGAGCGCCCTGCCTGGACGGAGAGCACCAAAGGGGACCGTATGGCTGGAGCAATCGATACGCAAAACAAGCGAGGCTCGATATGGAATCGTTGGGACCCGCACATTCATTCGCCTGGCCACGGCCCTCAATAACCAATACACGGGGTCAACTCCAGAGAGCGCATCTGCGCGCGACCAGGTTGACGTCAAACTTGAAATCGGCGGCGAGGAGAAAGACAAGCTGCTGCTGCACTACCCCGTGGTCAAACACGGCACCGGCTATGTCCCTCACAGTGGTAACCCTCGAGTTCGGCGGACGCGCCACCGGCGAACCCCATCAAGTGATGCCCGTCACCTGCGACATGGATGGGCATGTTCAAACGTCTCCTTCCCTACCGCCTCGCCGCTGGTCATGAGTGTGGCGCGGACGTTCTGGGAAAAAGCAACGGCGGCCCACGTTTACTGCGCTCAGGGCCGAATACGCAGCGAACGTTATGCGCGCCATTGGCACGACCTGGCCGCGCTCGGACGCAGCAAGTATTTCAACGACGCTATTACGGACCGCGCCGTGGCCAGCGCTGTTATTCAGCACAAGTCTTTCTTCTTCATCGAGAAGGATATTGGCGGCGACGTGATCGACTACACGCCTGCTGTGAACGGGCACCTGAAACTCGTACCCGAGGGCGAGGCGCTCGAAGCGCTCACTGCGGACTACGCGAACATGCTCGCGGACGCGGTCATGATCGGCGAAGGCTTGCCCTTCGATAAACTGATGCAGGCATGTGCCCACGTCGAGTCCCAAGTGAACGAAGCTGCGACGACATAGCTCCGACATCGGAGCCGACATCGACCGTGACGAACCAGACTCGAGAACACAATGAGGCGGTCGTTAGGGATCGGATTCGCCCGCAAACTAACCCGGAGAACCGACGGGAAGGCTTATCCACGGTCGCGCGCATGCGGCGCCCACTTCGCACGCACAGCGCGGCGGTGGGTAAGCGTTCTGGCTAGGCCCTAACGAAGCGAGATCGTTAGCACTGCTAATGTGCCCTTCCACGTCATTCGAACTCGACAGTACGATGGCCGCCAGAAAGCACTGGCGCATGCTTCCTGCCGTTTGCGGAACTCGACAATAGCGCACGTGTCACAGCGCTTAGTCTTGCGATCCACGCAGTTCGTGGCAATTACTCTTTTCGAGACTGTGCGCGATTCGCCGCACGCTGGACACTGATTTGCGCTGGCTGTGTCAGCCCGCCTGATGCTCGTTACGCATCGCCCGATGCTCGCCCACAGCGAGCGCACTCGCCGGCCAGATCTCCTGAAAACCGGCAGCCGCAAGGCTTGGAGATACACGTAAGCCTGCAGTGAACGTCCGGACGTCCCGCGTTCGACAGCAGCCGGCCAACGAGCGCTGGCCGCCGTTCTGCCGCAAATCCCGTCGAAGGCGGCGTCGTCGCGTTAGGACTTCGCCTGCGCTAGCGTGCGAAAAACCCCCTACTCCACTGCCCCAACGGCAACATCTGTTTCAGATAGAGGCGGTCTGCGCCAGAGCGCCTAGGTGTGACATACACGCGGCGAGCTCATGCCGGACGATCATAGCGGGACGAGACATTACGTTCACTGCGGCAGCCGTGCCGGCATAGCAGCGGCAGAAATCCTGCGCCAATCGCATCGTCACTACCCCGGCGCCAGCCGGTAGTGACGATGCGCTCGATGCCCCAGCCAACGAGGAGTTATCGGCGGCTGGCGCAAGTGATACCCCCAAGTGATGGGCTCCCTGACCCATCGTCAATCTGGACCGCGCAATACGGTCTTGTCCTCGCGCCTCTTCCCAGCGGGCGCACGTCAAATCCGCGCCGAAAAGGCGCTCCCCCGAGCCCTGGGTCAATGGCTCATCTCGATGAATCGGCTTCCCACAGGAAGCGCCATCGACGCCAATGCCGCGTGCCGCGGTGGCAAGCAGCAAAGCAAACGGCACAAAGCGGGAGTGGTGTCCCGAGTCCCTCGTAGATCCCGATACGCATAGCGTTCGGGACGGACAGAAACACTAACCCGACAGCTTCACACACCAGCAGCAAATGTAAAGGGCAGGACAAAGGGGCAACATAAAGGAGAAAGGATTTGAGCCTGTAAGGAAAAACGGATGCGAGATCTGAACTATGCACTGAAGCAACTTTGCCATCGGAATCGCGACGGCAGCTATGCCACTCAGCGCGACCGTAAGCGCGTCCTCGACCAGATCGCGAACCAGCTGCAAGAGCTCGGCTATCGGCATATGGGAGAGGAGAGCCTCAAAGCAAAACATGTCGACCGATTGGTCGAGCGCTGGAAGGCGGAGGGTCTGAGCGTCGGCACGATCAAGAATCGGCTGGCAGACCTTCGATGGTGGGCAGAGAAGATCGACAAGCAGAAGGTCGCCGCAAGGGACAATGAGCATTACGGCATCGGCACGCGGCAGTACGTGACCAACGTCAGCAAGGCCCGCGAGCTGACAGCCGGCGACCTGTCCAAGATCACCGACGCGTACACGCGGATTTCACTGCGGCTGCAGGCGGCATTCGGATTGCGCCGCGGTGAATCGATCAAGATCCGGCCCGAATGGGCGGACCGCGGCGACACGCTTGTCCTGAAGGACACCTGGACCAAGGGTGGCCGTGCGCGGGAGATACCCATCCGCAACGAGGAGCAGCGCCGGGTACTCGACGAGGCCAAGCACTTCGCCGGCAGAGGCAGCCTCATTCCGGCCGACAAGAGCTACGTGGAGCAGCTCCGGCGCTTCGAGTATCAGTGTGCCCAGGCGGGCGTTCACCGCGTGCACGGCCACCGCCACCAGTACGCGCAGACGCGCTACCGGGAGTTGACCGGATGGGCCGCGCCGGCCGCCGGCGGCCCGCGTTTCAAGGAGCTGCCTCCGGCGAAAAAAACGATTGACCACGAGGCGCGGCTGACGATCAGCAGGGAGCTCGGGCACGACCGCGCCGTGATCGTGGCGGTTTACGTCGGAAAATGACCGGTGCGGTTGGGGCGCGCGTGCGTTTGCACTACTAACGCAGCGTCGGCGTACCGCTGCCTCAGATCTCTTCGCTGCGATCGGCGATCTCCACTGCTTGCTCCTGAGTCAACTCCGGCAGCCAAAAGGCCGCCATCTTCGCGCCGGTGGGACATTTTTACTCCGACGAAGTGGGTCAGTATTACTCCGGCGCTAACACCTTCGCGCAATCACCAAACCTGGCGATATCGTACTGACCGAATCGCCGGCCTGGTTGCGGATGGCGCGTCGATTACAACGAGCAACGTCCACGCGATGCTCGCCGCAACCGCTGTCGCGCTCAACGGCGGCTGGTTGCGATCGCGCCAAGAGGATCAGAGCGTTGTCGCTCTTGTGCAGACGGCGGCGGGTGCCGTCGGCGTTGAGGGTGTGGGGACATGAGGTCGGAATGCGCTTCATGCACCCTTCGCGCCCGCTCGATGAGCAGTCTGCCGATCATGGCGATCACGAAGTCTTCGCGATCGTGAGCCGAAAGAAAGCGGTAGGCGTCGAAAAGCGCTTGAATGCGCTGGCCGTTGGGCGCGCGTAAACTCTCGTCGATCCGACTACCGTGAAGAACGAGAGGCTCCATGGCGCTGCTATCCCTTACTTGCCCCCATTGTTCTCGTGAACGTGTGCAGTTCTACAGCGTCGCTGCGGTTCAGAGACCAGGTGAGCACGTATGGACGGCGTTCTTTGCCTGTAATGCTTGCGCCAGAGGCGTCGCGGCTGAGATTGCGATGTCTGCTGATCCCCATGCGATAAAGGGGGACCTCGCCGTAGCTGGACTTTCGTCGGAGATCCGTCGTGTTTATCCTGCCGCGCCGAAGCTCGCCGCCCCCCCAACATACTCCCGCCCGCGCGTCTCGGTACTTCTTGCAAGCGCTTGATGGTGCGCAACGCAAAAGCTTCGATGCGGCGGGTGCGATGTGCCGAAAGGCTATCGAGGCAGCAATCTACGAAATAGATGCGAGCCTCAAGGGCTCCCTTGTTACGCAAATTGACGCCTTGTCGGCGGCCCACAAGCTGACCCCCGATTAGAGAACTGGGCTCACGCAATCCGCCTCGATGGCAATGACGCGGTGCACGGTGACGATTTCACAGAAGAAGAGGCAGCTCAGATCATCTCATTCACTGAACTCTTCCTGATGTATGTCTTTGCGCTGCCGGGGATGCTGGCAGAGCGGAAGGCGAAGCGGGAGCCGGTCGCACGGGCGTAGGCTGGTCCTCACGCCGCGCGCTCCCCCGCGAGGATCTCAGCTTTTCGCGCAGCATTCGGCGGGCGCGTCACCGTCGCCTTCATCCCGGATTCAGCGGAGCGTCGAGTCGTTCACCATCGTCCAGCGTCAGGACGCCGCAGAGTTGAGCGGTCGATAGCGCCCCGAGGATCTTCCCGAACGCTGCGTCGTCGGAGTGGTCTTGCCTGGCGGCAGCCCTGCGCTAACGCGCGGCCCACTCCCGCAGGTATTGGCTGACCAGCGGATTCGTAAAATGACTGGGCTGTCAGCGGGAGGTTTGTGACTCGCTCGTATCATGAACGAGGGCTGCCGAGAGGTTTGCGCCCGTCGGCTTTTGTGGCGTCAGCGAGTCATGGCCTGTGTGCCTATCCAGTCATATCAGAGGACTGGAAAAACGGCTACTGGGCGCTCTTCAACTGCCTCGTGTGCGGAGCAACCAAATATACCGAGGGCCGGGTCCGGAAGCCTAACGGCCACTGGTACACAACCGAGTTCTATCAGTGTTGTAGCTGCTCGGTAACGTTCCGCGATCCGGTGTCCTTTGCCCGCTGTCAGGTCCAAGGAATCGAGAAGCCCACAGAGGAGTACGTGGGGTTCAGGAGCGGCGTCCGACGGGGCCAAGCCCGGCGAACCTGACTAAGCGAGTCGCTCCAAATAATCGCGGTCCGCATGCTCAAGCGGCTCAATCAGCGAGGAATCGTCGTTCGGGACCCTGCCAAGGTCCGAATCCATTTTCGTAACGGCGCCGACCTGCGGCCCGACCGCATACGCGTACAGAACCTCGTTGTGAGCAGGCCTGAGCAGCGCTGTCGCGTCTTCGGCGGTCAGCCAGGTGTGATAGTCAGCAGCGTTTAGGACCGCCGGCATGCGATCCTTGAAGGGACGCACGAGGTCGTTCGGTTCCGTCGTGAGGATTGTGTAGCTCAGAATCTCTTTGCCTTCGGGATCGGTCCACGCGCCCCACAGCCCTGCGAAAGCCAAAAGCTCGTGCTCGGCATGGATCAGGTGATACGCCTGCTTCTTCCCTTTCTCCCCGGTCCACTCGTAGAAGCCCGTTGCGGGCACCAGGCAACGACGCATCGCGCGATAGGGCTCTCGGTACCCAGCCCACTTGAGGATGTTCTGGCAGGGCGCGTTGATCTTCTTGCCGCCGATGCGCGGATCAGTGGCTCGAGCGGGAATCAGGCCCCACTTCGCCGCGACGAGCTCCGGCTTCCCGTCGACGAGCCGGCATATGGGCATCGTATCCGTCGGCGCGACGTTCCAGCGAGGCGGGAAATGGCCAATCGACTCGAAGTATTCCATCTGCTCCCGGGAACGCTTCTTCGGACCATACAGGGCGTATCTACCGCACACTCAAGCGATCCTTCCTGTTTGCATTTTGAGTCGATGAGCTCCGTAGGCTTACCTCATAGCGCACGAGGAGAAATCAAAAGGGCCTCTCCTTCAATCGCTGCCCCTATGAACCTATGCAGATCGCGCTCCTCCTGACCCGGGTTCCGCGCGCATGTCCCGCGTTCGACCAACACCGGAACCCCTCGGCGCGTGACGGTGCAGCTCCATTTCAGCGATGTGGCCCCAGTGCGCCAGATCGCGTCATAACCATAGGCTGTCGCGCCGGCGGCGGTGTTGGTCCTGTACTTTACGAATAAACGGCGAAGCACACTATTCTCCAAACGAGGTGCGACTGCCGCTGCTTTGATCTCCTGGACAACCGGAGTCGTATCCTTGGCCGCCATCGCCTCAATCTCGGCCTCGATGAACGCGCTGACGCGCTGCTGCGGATCGTTGCCGCTCGATGGCGCGGATCCGCCTCTGAATGCAGTCAGGAAGTCGCTTCTCCAAATCGTGCAGTTCCAAAGCAGATAGCCCGCCGTGTTCTGCCAGCAAGCCTCGTACACGTAGCTGTCTCCGTCTGGTCGCGTTGGCGTTAGAGCTTTTTTGCAATCACCTCCTGCAGGATGTGCTTATCCAACATGAGATCCGCAACCAGCCCGCTTAATCGCGCGTTCTCGGTCTCGAGCTGCCTGCGCTTACGCAGCTCACTCACGCTAAGACTCGCGTATTTCTCCTTCCAGACGTAAAACGTCGCCTCCGAAATGCCCAGACCTCGGCACACGTCGGCGACCGACGTCCCAGCTTTGCCTTGCCGCAATGCGTACGCGATTTGCTCTTCGGTAAACCTCGACTTCTTCATCGTCGCTCCTTCCCCGCAACAGGGTTCAGAGGCAACCTTATTCCAGCTTCAAGCTGCCTAAGTTTCTTGGGAGAACGTCAGGTCAGCCGATCACGCAACAGGTTTTCCAACACTAATTTGGTGGCGCTCGTCGTGAGCCCATTCACGTGAGCCGCATCGGCGAGGAGCCCATTGAGAAAGGCCGCATGGATGTCAATATTCATTGCTTGTTTCCTTCAGGGCCCCGAAACGGGAGGATTATTTGGTCGAGTTGTTCGCCGTATGCGGGGGGGAAGCACTGTGCACGAACAAACGTGGGAGTCTCAAACATTTGGCTGATCCAGCCCCCATGAGTCGCATATTGCTCAAAGTAAGCCAGCAGGGCGCCGGACCGCCTGCTGATGATGCGATGCTCGTATTTTCTGACGGGCATTGCGGCAGGAACGGAGATTGGGCCTACTACGTTATCCGTGATCAGATCTTCGTACGCATTCACGATTTCCCGCACCTCGGTTGACTCGAGACGGGGTCTGGAAACGGACCTACGCCATGCGCCCTGTTCTGTATAGAAGGGAGCACGCACAGGAATGGTTCCTAAAAGCTGAACTTGCTCGGCTTGCTTGCAGAGCCGGTCGTACGTGTACTTCCCAATGAGCTCATCAGCCATTGGTGACACAAGCAAGACGGGGGCGGTCACAAGAATCAGAGGGCCTTTGATCCATGGATTTTTTATCCAGCGCGCGAGGAGCGCCACGGCCAGGATGGCAATCGCGCCCGATACTGCAAATGCTATGAGAAACATTCCATCTCCGTGTCACGTTGCAGCATGTAGGGTAATTCCGGTCAGATTCAGAGGGCCGCAATTCGACGGGCTCGAGTAGCATGTTCGAGCCGGGATCAACGCGACGAGCGGTGACGTCAACAAACCGCGGCCGATTGAGAGCAGCCGCTCCGGAATCGCCTCGCGAGGAAAACGATACTGACCCGCGATGACAATCGCGAAAACGGCCACCACCCTTGCGCCGAGCACCAGGAATCCGAGAACCTCCAGGCTCATCGCTCGGCTGTCAGTTTGTGTGTAGGTGAACGCGCAGTAAATTGGGGCGTGCCGAAGCGGTGCCCGCGCCGCACTGTCGGCGAGGCGATACAGCGGACGCAGCTCCCTCGCTCCTGCGCCGTACAGCGGCGAGGCGGATCAGCTGAACCGGCGGCGGAATACGAGCCATCAAAAAGCGTTCAATGAGGAATTGCGGCCTGGTCGCTCTCCGGGCAGCCGTTTGAAAATCAGCGCGGCTACGAAATGCTATCGGCGTAGCGCCTGTGCATACCCTCGGCGAGCGGTTCAAATCGGCTAAAAGCGGAGGTTCGGAAGACATGCTTGGAACTGACGCACGGTCAGTGCGCTACGCGCTACACTCATCACGGACTACGGTCATCCGCGGGGGAGACAATGAGACACACATCTATCGCAGCAGGAATTGCGGTCGCGTGTCTGTGCATAGCGTCCCCGAGTTGGGCGCAGAAGGACCCAGGCTCTTCCGAAACCCCCATTGTAGGCACTTGGTTGCTCGTCAAAATCTCTGCGGTTCGTCCAGACGGCACAACGGAAGTGCCCTACGGCAAGGGCGAGGGCATCATGATGTTTGATGCAACTGGCCGCTACTCGACACAGTTCTGCTCACTCGGCCGTGCCAAATTCGCCTCCAATAATCGCGTAAAAGGCACGCCCGAGGAATACAAAGCGACCGCAGAAGGCTGCAACACCCACTGGGGCCGATATTCGGTTACCGATTCCAGAACGCTGACGCTATCGATTGAGAATGCGTCGTTCCCAAACTGGATCGGTATACAGCAAAGGCGATCCCTCGATATAGTCGGTGATCAACTGACCTATTCCACTCCCGGCTCAGCAGGCGGCATGGCGGTCGCGATTTGGGAACGCGCAAAGTCAGTGCCTTAGCCCGTTGCATGATTACTGCTTTGGGTCGGGTTCCGCCCCGGATTCGCGTCCAGTTCCGATACCCGGAGAATACGAGCCATCAAAATACTTTCAGTAAAGAATTGTTGGCGCGCCGCTTCCGGGACTGCCGTTTGAAATCAGGCGCGGCCATGCGCGGCCGCCGGCGCAGCGGCCGCGCTTACGACTTGAGCTTAGCGCCGCGGACACGCCCAATTTCCTCCGCCATGTCGGTTTTCACCTTGAGAGCGGCTGCATCCAGTAACCGATCGCCGGCCGGGGGCCCGTAGCCCTCATCATCGCAGCGCGCGCTCGAGGGCGCGGTACTGGATGGCTTCCGCGACGTGCGCGACACCGACAGCTTTCGATTCAGCAAGGTCGGCGATCGTTCGGGCGACTTTCAGCACGCGGTGATAACCGCGACCTGACAATCCAAGCCTAGCGATGGCTTTGGCGAGGAGCGCCGCCGCCGCGTTTTCCAGCATGCAATGCGCGTCGACTTCGGGTGCGAGGAGCCTCGCGTTCGGCTTGCCTTGCCGCTCGATCATTCGAGCGCGGGCGCGCTCGA